>JBBRDN010000079.1:0-17503 GCA_038203875.1 Verrucomicrobiota bacterium | reverse complement strand
GATTCCGGGTGTGAGCTTCACGCCGTGGTCCGACAGCTTGAGCCGCTGGATGCCGGCCTTGGATGAACGGTCGATCTTCACCTGGACGAGCGGCTTGGGCTTGTTCTCCTGAAGCAGGGTCAGTTCAAACTTCGCGTCGGCGGGCTTGGACTGAAACCAGAACAAAGACGGCTGTTCCTTGGTGGTCACGCCGGTTTCGTCCGGTGCCAGAACATCAAGTGTGACCGACGCGGTGCCGGTTCCCCGCGAGCCTCCGGTGACTCGGACCGAGGGCGCGCCCGACGTCTGAGGACGAAACTTCACCGCCGCTTTTGGTGTCGCACCCTGGTCGGTGCCTGACCCCTGGCCAAAGCTGTTGAACGTCGTCAGACACAGCGTGAGCAAGACGGCGACCTTGCCCGAGACTCCACTTCCAAACCTGATGAAGTTTTTCATATGTATATTATTACTACACCTTCGCTTCCGACCTTACGCAATAGATTGTTACGGGTTCGTTCTTGTTCTTCAGGATCATCGTTCCGACTCGAACGGTCTCAAATTGGCCCCGAACCAGATCCAAAGTAGCTTCGCTCACGAGTATCCGGCAAAGGCTGTCCGGCGACTCGGGATCAACCCAGTCCTTGTCGAAACTCTCCAGCCGGGACGCCGTGTTAACCGAATCTCCGAGCACGGTGTATTCCTGTCGATCGTTGCTTCCCAAGCTTCCAGCCACGAGCGGCCCGGTGTGAATCCCGATCCGCATCCCGCACACAGGAAGTCCCCGCGCCTGCCAGTCCGCGTTGAGCGCTTCCATGCGCCGTCCCATGTCCAGCGCGCAACGGATGGCATTGCGCGCGTCCGTGGCGAATTCTTCGGGAGACGTGCGGGCGAGCGGAACGCCGAAGCAGGCCATGATGGCGTCGCCGATGTATTTCTCAATGACGCCTTGGTGCGACATGATCGCCGTCGCCATGGTCTCCATGTATTCGTTCAGCCAATCCATCAGCAGATCGGGCGCAAGCTTCTCGGAAGTGGTGGAGAAACCCTCCAAGTCCGTAAAAAGCACGGTCGCGGTCAGCTTTTGGGTGCGCGGACGCTGGCCTGCCAAGAACTCGTGGCGTTGGTCCCAGAGCGCCTTGGCGATGTCCGGTGACACCTGTTTCGAGAAGAGCTGCATCAATTGCCCCCGTTCCTTCTTTTCATGGAACGAAATGTAGGAAGTGACGAGCGTCGCCGCCGGCACGAACGCTGCCACGGGAGCGATTGCGGGGATCCAAATCCCGGCAGCGAACGCGAACCAGACGACCCCGGCCAAGCACGCGGCACACCCGAGAGCCACCGGTGCAAAGAGCCAAGGTGACCGGACCCAGTAGCCCATGGCCCCGCCAAGTGCGCACCAGACGAGGATCCACGCGCTCTCGGCCCAATCGTTCCAAAACTCCAGCGGTTCCTCCCCCTCCAGCGCGTGGCGGAGAATCTGGTGGACCGTCTGGGCCTGCAACTCGATGCCCCGGTGCTGGCGGCTCATCGGGGTCACGCGCTCATCCGAAACACTTGGGGTGTTCATACCCACCAGCACAATCTTGTCTTTGAGCAGGCCGTTCGGAACCTTGCCGGCCAGAATTTCCGAGAAACTCAGACGCACGAAGTTGGTGGGGCTTCTGAAGTCGAGCATGAACGCCGTCCCGTTGGTATCAGCTCCGACATACGCTCCGTCGTTCGCTCGGACGGCGTCGAACACGACCTTGCCAAGCTTGAAGGATTGCGGATCCCTGGGCTTGGGCGATTGTTCCATTTCAATGCCCCGTCGGGCCAGATGGAACGCGGCCAACTTGAACGGCAACGAGTCGTAGGAATTCGTGCCACGGTCCTTGGATCCGCGGTCTTCCGCCACGACATCTTCGGCCATCAACAGGCTTCGGCGCGTCTTCGGAGTGGTGTTCTCCACGCCTTCATCGGTCAGGAAATTGTCGTTGAACGCGATTCGATCCACCTGGCCCTTCAGCACCCGGGGCGGGGAGATTCCGAAGTGCCTGGTCCCGTCCTGGGCCACCGTGTCCAGGGTGAAGATCGCAATGATGTTTGTGAACGCAGTCAGCGTGGTGTTCAGCTGTTCCAGTCCAACTCCGCTCCGCGGGACGGGAATATCGCGCCAGATATCCAGACCGATGACCGAAGGCTCCCCGTGTTCCAGCATGGTCAGGAGCTCGGACAGTTTGTCGTCGTGGATCGGGTAATCGAGCGAGGGGCTGTGGATGTCCGCCTCGGTCATTTCCACCAGCACGATCGGATCGGTGTTCGCGGCCTTGGGCTGCTCCCGGATGAGGTAGTCGTAGGCGTGGAACTCGAGGAACTGGAGCCAGCCTTCATGCTTGATGAACAGGATGCCCATCAGCACAAGCAGCGTGATCAACTGCGACACCGAGTGCGACGACAGGTCCCGCCTCAGGATCGACTTCGATGCGGGTTTTTCCTGCGTCATGCGCCTAGAGCCAGTTTCCGATGAGGAGATAGGGCGACCAGTAGCACGGATGCCTGTAGCGTCGATCCGCCAGCAGCTTCAGCTGCGCCCCCTGCAACGCCCGTGCCTTGGTCAGGTCCGGGTTCTTCAAAAGTTGGGAATAGACCTCGGAGACCAAGGTTGAGGTGGACTGGTCGTTCACAAACCACAGGGTCGCCAACGCGCTCCGGGCTCCGGCCTTAACCGCAACACCCGCAAGCCCCAGAGCCGCGCGGTCGTCGCCGGCAGCCGTCTGGCATGCGCTTAAGACCAGCATTTCTACCGGCTTCCCACGGTATTGACCGGGTCGTATCGCTGCCTCGAGGTCGTTCAGCGTGAGCTTCGCGTCGTGGGTCAGGACGAACGTCTTGCGCACATCGCGATCGAACTGCCCGTGCGACGCGATGTGCACGATCGAATATTGCTCTTCGGTCATTCGTCGCTGGAAGTCCTTGAGAAGAAATTTCCCGTCCAGAAAGACCTCGCCGGGATACAACGCCGCGATCGAGCCCAGCTCCGCAGGCACGAAACTGAGAGGAGGGAATCCCTGCACCGCCTCTGAAATACCATTCAGGAGCATCCTCGCCTTGCCCCGTTCGATGGGACGCGGCTCGACCAACGAAAGTCCCGGCACGACCGCCACGGCGAAATCTTCGATCAGAAACCGGTTTCCGTCGTGAAGAGTCGAAAACGGAATCGTCCTTAGCGCGCCGTCAGGGACAAACACCAAAGTGTCGACATTGCCCTCCTTCAGAAACTGCCGGATCGGCTTGATGATCCAATCGTGCAACTGCTGCGCCTGTTCGAGGAAGCGAAACGTCGTCCGCGTTTCGAGGTTTCTCCGGAACGCCAGAACCTCCGCGCTCAGCGCCACGGTTCCGACATCGAGCGTGAATCGCTTCAGCCCGGAAGCGACACCAACCAGAACCTCCGTGCGCGTGGCCAGCGGAATAACGTAGACGACGGCCGTCCTACCATCGACGGCCTCGACGTTCGTCTTCTTGGATCGCTTGAGGTTGACGCAGTCATCGCAGAAGTAGTCCTCGAGTTCGACCGCCTTGAGTTGCTCCACCGTGTCGCGCGCTTGCAACAGAAGATCCTGTTCAGTCTTCCTGTCGGTGGCGCGTTTCGACTGTTGCAGGAGAAGATCTGCGAGCTCCAAGAACAACGGCCCCTGACCTTCGCGGAAGGATTGCCGGACCGGACTGTTTCCGTAACCGAGCGACACGTCATTCCTGATCGACTGCAGGGTCTGGACCGAGCGCCGATAGGCTGCGATCGCCGGCTCCGGCTCATTTCGCAACGCCAACAGGCGTCCAGTCTGCCACTCCCATCGGTAGAGCGCCTCCGGGATTTGCGCCTTCTGAGCGGCAAATGTCGCCCGTCTGGTCAGTGCCAGCGCGGCTTCGGGCTGTCCGTCCTCAGCGTAAAGCTGTCCCAAGTGGCCGAGCGCGTAGGTTTCGGTCCGGAGGTCCTTGCTTGCCTCGGCCTCCGCCAGTGCCTTGCGGAAGGATTGGTTGGCACGCAGGCGAAGACGCGAATCCTGTCCGCCATCCGGAAACTTGATCTGTCGATCGGTAAGGCCGGCTGTCAGTCGCAAGAGCGCCTTCACCGGCGCCGAGTCCAGGGATTCAATCGCCTCGATCGCCTTGGCGTTCAATTCATCGGCCGCGACAGGATCTCCCATTCGAGCCGCCGTAGACGCGGCATTGCTCAGTGCGCGTGCGACGAGCGGCCGGTTGGCGCTCTTGCGAGCGAGGTCGCTGCTTTCCCTGTAGCTTGCCAAGGCCTCCCCGTTCTTTTGCTGGGCGGCCTGTGAGTTGCCCAGGTCATTGAGGATTGCCGCGGTCAGGGCCTCGTCTCTCACGACACGCGCGGACACGAGTGCTTCCGCTAAAAGACCGCTCGCCCGGTCGAACTCCAACGTCATCACCAGTGCCGCTCCAAGCTGGTGTCTAAGCCGGAGAGTGTCGGAACGCTGGCCTGATTTCTCCGCGCGCCCGAGAGCGTTTTCCAGGACCTGCACCGCACGCCGATGCTGTCCCAACGTTTGGTATGCGCCCGCGAGCTCGACGGCCGTCCGCACCTCGGCGTTGGTGTTGCCCGCCTTTCGAAAACTCTCCAACGCCTTTTCCAAACTGTCTGCCGAAAGACTGGCGTCACCGGTCTCAGGCGCGCGCTGTCCTTTGGTCGCAGATGGGATGCCGGCAGCTCCAGCCCCACCAAGCATGAGAGAAAAAGCGGCGAACCATACTAACTTTCGGCACCATCCAAGGCTGATCAACCACTTGTTTCTCACGTCGATCTTGCTACTGGTCGGAGCCGTATTAGTAAAGCTTCCTCGCGGTCGCGGGCACAGCACGGGAACGGCTGCACTTGAAGAAATTCTCCAGGTTCCAACCACTGGTGGTCCGTCCCGGAAAGACCAAGTCTTTCAATACGGCTTTATCGGACCCGAGACTTCCACGACGACTCGGTAGCCCTCCAATACCTTGGGAAGCGATAGGACCCGCGCAGGCGCATCATGATCCAGCATGACCTTGAGACACTGGGTCCGGCCGTCGTTCAGCAGCCCGATGTAGACACCCACCACTCCGGGCCTGGACATCAGTTCTTGGTCGTGGTTTCTGAGAACGGTTTCGATGCTCGGTTTTGGCAAAGGACTCGTCGGTGCGGCACATGCGGCCAGAAACATCGCAGGCACCAAGACGGCGATCAGTGGCGTCCGAGTCCCGACCAATTCGTGCAGTGCCTTGGCCACTTTTAAGAGCAATGGTGCGCGCCACGGGCTATCCCGTGTGCTTCGGGTTAGCCGAGACACTCAGTTGCCCACCATCGTGGCGGTCCCACCCAGCTTGGGCCCGATGAACTGGAGAACATCGCCGATAGGGTTCGCAATCGCGCTGGTGCTGCTGCCCGCGTAGAGCAGGCCGACGGCGCGTGGCTTTGTGGCGACGTCCTCCACCAGAAGCGATCCCGAGTCCCCGCTGTTGAGGAATGCGTTGCGTCGATTTCCGATGACGATTTGCCCGGTGAACGTCTTGGTGAAGGCGGTCCCTCCGGCACATTCGTTCTCGTAGGTAATCGAAACGGTGGCGTTGAGCCCCGTGATGCTGCTGCGCGTGAGTCCAGTCGTCCGCCCGCTTTTCTTGACGGCTTTCGTCAATGCAGGAGCCGCCGTGCTGGACGAAAGCCCTCCGATTTCAAGAATGGATCCATCGGTGCGGACCATGCCGGTAATTACTTCGGCAACGGAGCAATCGACATTGGCGCCGGGAAGCGAACTGAGCGTCCTCAAGGAGGCGACGGACTGGGACGACGAGGCGACGCATCCGACGTCGATGAGGCCCGGTTGGATCACGGCATCGCCCGTCGTGGCGACAAGGCCGTTGCCGCCGGGGACAATATCAGACTCGAAAACATGGTAGTTGCTAAGAATGTATTGGACGCCGTTCACCTGAACCAGGGCGCCGAGCGTTCCGCCGCAGCAATAGCCGTTGGCAAGGTCCGTGCGCCAACCACCGGAAGTGCCCAGCTGAATGGGAAATGCCTGCTTGGCCGTATGGCTGACGGCCGCGGCACCGGGGGCCTTTCCCGCATAGGCACGAAACCGCTCCGTTTCCTCCACCCGGACTTTGAAGCCCTGGATTTGGGAAGGCAGCGCCTTGATGAGCTCCTTCGCAGACCGGTGGTCCTTGTCGATGTAGATGACCAGGGAAGCATCCTGCTCGTCGTCGGACACCCCCACCGCCGTCCCGATGATGCCGTCGATCCGCATCATGTCCGGAGTCACCTTTGACTGAACGCCGGCCGCGCCTCGGACCCGATGATGGGCGCCGTCCAGCCCATCCGAGAAGCCGGAGGTCGATATTGAAACGAAGGTGACCACCGACGCACACAGCGCGATGGATCCGAGGAGGTGGTGTTTCATAAACTTTGGGATGATGGAGGATATTGCGCAGATCGGTCGTCAACAGCAAGCAGGGACAAAGGCTCGACTATTCGGTCGATCGAGCACGGGTTTGGGCACCCGATGGGACGAGTAGCCCGGGAAGGGACGGCTAGCAGGAGGATCGTGCACGGCTCCAACTTTTCGGAATCCTACCGGAACCCTCGACTGCCCGGATTCGCGCATTGTCACACTGCGAAACACATCGTGGTTTCACGGCATCGTCCGGTGGGTTGGGGGGCGATTCGACACCGTTTCGGCAAGGTGCCGACTGCTCTCTGACGTTTGTCGCCGGATGACATTCGAATGCCGAGGACCGCAATTTGGTGGGGGCCGTGCGAGTTGTGCGCCACCCTGGAAGGTTGTCCTGCAGAATAATCCCGGAAGCATTGAATTCCTGCGGTTGACTGGGATTGTGGATCCATGAACGAGACGGCTTGGGATGTCATTGTCATCGGCGGCGGCCCAGGTGGGAGCGCGGCGGCGACATTCCTGGCCAAGGCAGGCAAGCGGGTGGTCGTGTTGGAGAAGGAGGTCTTCCCCCGGTTCCATATCGGCGAATCGTTGTTGCCATACAACAAGGCGATCTTTGCCGAGATGGGCGTTCTACCGACGCTGGAAGCGCATGGGTTCATCAAGAAGTTCGGGGCGCAGTTCCATCTTGGCAACGGTTCGAAGGCGGCAGGCTTTGTCTTCAAGGAGGGTAAGTTCACGCGGCACACGGAGGCGTTCCAGGTGGAGCGGGCGGTGTTCGATGACCTGTTGCTGAAGCACGCGAGGATCTCGGGCGCGGACATTCGCGAGGGATGGACCGTCGAGCGTTTCACGAATCAATCCGACGGTGTGGAGGTCGTCGCGCGCAGTCCGCTGGGCGAGAGCCATAGCCTGGGCGGCCGGTTCCTGATCGATGCCAGCGGCCGTGGAAACATGACGGGAAACCAGGAGAAGATCCGCGAGGTGCATCCGCGGCTGAAAAAGGTGGCGGTGTTCGGGCATTTCAAGGGTGTCATGCGGGATGCCGGCTCCAAGGGCGGCGACACCGTGATTGTCCGTTTGGAGAACAAATGGTTCTGGTTGATCCCCATTTCCGAAGAAAAAATTTCCGTGGGCTGCGTCATCGACCGGGAGGAGTTCTCGGCCGCGAAGCTTTCGCCGGCCGAAGTTTTCTGGTCGTGGGTCCGGGCAAGTCGCCCATTGCGCGACCGGATGAAAGACGCCGTGCTCGTTGGAGAAATCCAGACGACAGGCGACTTCTCCTATCGCAACCGCCGCCTCGTTGGTCAACGACTGCTAAGGGTGGGAGATGCCGCAGGATTCATGGACCCGATCTTCTCGGCGGGTGTCTATCTCGCGATGCTTTCCGGGAAGTTGGCCGCGCAAGCCGTGGTCAAGTCCCTGGAAGCGGACGATGACGGCGCCGTGCGGTTGTTGGCCTACGAAAAACGTGTGCGGTCGGCCATGACGGTCTACTGGGAGATGGTGGAGCGCTTCTACACGACGCCCTTCATGGAGGTGTTTTTGGAACCTCGGGCGAGGTGGAACTTGCCGGCGGCGGTCAACGCGATCCTGGCGGGTGAGTTGGAGGGCCGCGTCGGAATGAGGCTGCGGTTGCGGGTCTTCTTCTGGATCGTCCAACTGCAGAGCAAGTGGCCCTTGGTTCCCCGGATTTCATTCGCTCCCATGGCGGCCACGGAGACTGCTTCGGGAGTCGTCGGACCGGTGCCCGCTCCTGAAGGGCGGCCGCAATGATGGGAAGGATCAGGATTCCGAGTGGCTCCCTGGCGAGCGCGGTTGTGGTCTCGATCATCGCAGGACTCGGCTCAGGCTGTTTCGCCCCGACCCTCGCCCCCGTTGCGCTGACGTCGCCAGGTTGGAGTTCCAGCGAGACGCCGGTGGTCTGGCGTTCGTCGACAAAAGCGCCCGAATTGACCGGTGAACTTCTCCTAGCCTCACACGAAGACGGGTCGCGTTTCGTCCAGTTCAGCAAAGGAGGACTGCCGGTCGTGGTTGCGCAGCAGTCCGCCTTGGGCTGGCGGATCAGTTCATCGATGAGGTCCGGTAGTTTCGGCGGGCGGGGTTCACCGCCTTCGTCCGTTGTCTGGTTTCAAATCCGGTCCGTGCCACCCACATCAATGCCACCGCCGTGGGTCCTGACGAAACTTCCGAACGGCGGATGGGCCGTGGTCCACAGCCGGACGGGAGAATTGCTGGAGGGCCCGGAAAACCCGTGACCCGTCGCCGATCAACGTGGATCTGGGGATTGGCCGTGCTCGCCGTCCTGGTCGGCGGCGCGTTGCGTCTTCGGTTCGACGCCGATGTCCTGGGCCTTTTGCCGTCCGACCTTCCTGTCGTGCATGGCCTGAAGCTGCATCAGGCGCACTTCGGCAGCGCACACCAGTTGATTGTCACTGTGTCTGCGGACGACGCCGACGCCGCGACCGCTGCCGCCAAAGCGATCGCGGCCGCGCTCGGGAGCGAGGCGACATTGGTGCGCCGAGCGCTTTGGCAGGCGCCGTGGATGCAGGATCCCCTCTCGTCCTCCGAGTTCCTCGCGTGGTCATGGTTTCAACAGCCCGAAGCGGAAGTGCGAAGACTCGTGGCACGGCTCCAGCCCGATAGCCTTCCCCAGGTCCTCGTCGAAGCGCGTGACCAACTGGCCGTATCGGTCTCTCCAGCGGAGCTCGCGAAGTTGAGCTACGATCCGCTGGGCCTGACGGAATTGCCCGGGGCCGGATTGGCCGATTTCGAGCAGACGCAACGGCTGTTTGGTTCGGAAGACGGACGATTCCGCATCGTGTTCGTCGAGCCGGCCACGGGTAAAATAGGCTTCAAGGCGGAGATCGCATGGCTGGCATCGATCCAGCGGAAAATCGCGCAGATTCAGGAGACGACGGGATTTCCCCGGGACGTTCGCATCGGCTTCACCGGCGGCCCCGTGTTTGCGGCCGAAGCGGCGACGGGCATGGAGCGCGACATGACGCAGTCGGCCATCGGGACCCTTGCCATCATCGCGCTGCTGTTCTGGACCGTCCATCGGCGGTGGCGGCCGCTGCTCGTGCTGGTGGCCGCGTTGGGCATGTCGGTTCTCGTCACGTTCGCGTTCGGTGCCCTCCTGATCGGGCAGCTCAACATCATCAGCATCGGCTTCGCGGCAATCCTACTGGGGTTGGTCGTGGACTACGGCCTAGTCGCCTACCAGGAACACTGCGAGGATCCTGATGAAAGTGTTTCAAGTCTGCGGAGGCGGATCGGTCCGGGAATCTTTTGGTCGGCGTTGACTACAGCGGGAGCCTTCCTGCTCTTGAATCTCGGTGGACTCCCTGGGCTCGCGCAGTTGGGCACCTTGGTTGGGATAGGGGTCATGGTCGGGTTCGCCGTCATGCTGTTCGGGTTCCTGCCGCTTGCCGGTCGACCAACTCTGCCTGTGCCGTCGTCACGCGCGCTGGCTGAGCGCCAGGCCGGTCCGTTCTGGTCCGCGCGTTTGCATGGGGCGCTGCTATTCGCTGGCGTGGTTCTCCTCGGCTTGCGCGGACTGCCGTCGGTGGACCATTCGCAGAACTCGCTGCGCCCGCGGGGAAGTGCCGCGTATGCCGAGATGGAACGAGTCCAGGCCCGGCTTGGACAACCCGAGGCGCCGCTGTTCCTGCTGACCCGGGGAGCGTCTGCGCAGGACGTGGCCGTTCGATTGGGAATGGCGCGTCGGGCGTTGACCGTCGGCACCAGCAACCATTTGGTGTCTTCGTTCGTGCTGGCGGATTCTTGGTGGCCGGACCCGGCGATGCAGGCGACCAACGCGTCGTCGTTGCGGGGACTCGTCGATGCCTGGCCGCGGATCCGTTCGTCGGCGACGGCGGCGGGATTCAGCGGCGAATCGTTGGCCTTGGCCGATGGAATTGTCCGGAACTGGTCCAACGGACTCGCGCAAGCGCGGATGTCTTGGCCGACCGGAGCCGTGGCTGACTGGGTATTCCACCAGGCGGCTGCGAAGGATGCCGACGGGTGGTTCGCGCTCGGACTCGTGCGGCCTGGAATCGCGGGCACGAACGTCCCCGCTGTCCTGGATATGCCCGTGGGCGAGGGATCGATCCTGACCGGCTGGCCGCTGTTGGGCGAGGCGATTCTCCTCAATGTTGAGGTGCGGCTGCGTTGGATGGTTGCGGGTATTTTCATTTTCCTGTTGCTCTGCCTGTGGGGCGCGTTCCGCAACTGGCGCGAGGTCGCGCTGGGCGTTCTCGCGCTGGCGGCCAGTTTTGTCGCGCTGTTGGCGATCATGCGGTTCAGTGGTTGGTCCTGGAATCTGCTCAACCTGATGGCCCTCCCCCTTCTTCTCGGCACGGGCGTCGACTACACGATACATGTGCAACTGGCCTTGAGGCGGCATCGGGGCGATCGACGGGCGGTCTGGAGGAACACCGGGAAGGCGTTGATCCTCTGTGGCGGAACGACCATCGCCGGATTCGGCTCGCTCTCATGGTCCGGCAACCTGGGACTGGCGAGTCTTGGGCAGGTTTGTGCCGCCGGCGTGCTTTGTGTCTTGGCGACATCGCTCGTGTTGTTGCCCGGTTGGTGGAGTTGGGCGGTCGGAAGCCGATGGTCCGTCGTTGGAAAAGGCGAACAGGCGGTGAACTCCAAGCCCGCGTCGATCTACCATGCCCGCGTGTGGAGTTTCGCCCTGATCGCAGCGCGACGTCTCCCTCGTTCCGTGTGCCAAGGCCTGTGCGTCGCCGGAGCCCGGGTTTATCGGGTGCTGAATCCGGGACGATTCGCCGTCGTTACCGACAACTTGCGACCCGTCGTGGGTGCGGCCGATGTCGATCGGCAGGCAGCGAGGTTGTTCACGAACTTTGGCGTCAAGCTCTGCGACCTTTGGCGCTACGAAGCCGGCCTCCCGGTGCAAGACCAGTTCCTTGAGCTGACCGGCTGGGAGAATCTCCAGTCTGCCGTCGGAGCCGGGCGGGGTGTTTTGCTGATCACAATCCATCTCGGCAATTGGGAGTTTGGTGCTCCGCTGCTTGCGGCACGCGGCGTTCGCCTGTTGGTGCTCACGCAGCCGGAGCCGGGCGATGGCTTCACGGAGATGCGCCGCGGGGCCCGGGCACGGTGGGGCATCGAGACGTTCGTGGTCGGCGAGGATCCGTTCGCCTTTGTGGAGATCATCAAACGTCTGCAGGCGGGCCAGACCGTGGCGCTTCTGATGGATCGTCCTCCGGCCGGCAGCGGCGTCGAAGTGGAGCTCTTCGGGCTGCCCTTCATCGCGTCGATCGCGGCCGCGGAATTGGCCCGGGCTTCCGGATGCAGCCTGGTCCCGGCATTCATTCCCAAGACCGGCAACGGTTACGCCGCCCATATTTTGCCGGCCGTGGCCTATGACCGGGCTTCATTGAACAGCCGACCGGCCAGGGCCGCTCTCACTGGGGAAATCCTCCGTGCGTTCGAGCCGGCCATCCGCAAGCATCCTGATCAGTGGTTCCACTTTGTCCCGATGTGGCCGAAGCCTGCAGCGTCCAAGGAGCAATGAAACGAATCGTCCTTCTTCTCACCGCGCTCGTCGTCGGCATCGGGTTGTGCCCGCCGGCAACCGCGGCCGCGATCGACACGAACGCGGTGGTCGCCGCCTGGTTGGGCAGCCAGGCGGGCATCCGCACAATGACGGCGGATCTTGTCCAGACGAGGAAACTGAAGGCGCTCGCCGATCCCCTCGTGACCAAGGGCAGGCTCTGGTTTGAACCACCGGACCGCTTTCGTTGGGAGTTGGGAGTTCCCGCCCAGACAATCGTTGTCCGCGATGGGAAGGATCTCCTGATGATCTCGCCACGCCTGAAGCGCGCGGAGCGGTATCCGATGGATGGCAGCGCCAAGGGCCCGTGGACGGACGCGTTGTCGCTTCTGGAGAGTGGTTTCCCCCGCGATGCCGCTTCGTTTCACCGGCAATACCAGGTGCGTTCGCTGGCCGAAACGAACGGTGTGTTCGAGGTCCGCATCCAGCCGGTCTCGCCCGGCGCGCGACGGATGATTTCGGGAATCCTCCTCGTGGTCGGCACGAACGGTTTCCGCCTTCATGCGAGCGAACTGTTGCTGGCGGACGGCTCGGTCGTGCGGAACGACTTCGAGAACGTTCGACTCAACGCGACGCTTGAGACGAACACCTTTGCACCGGCGCTCACCGGGGATTTCAAAATCGTCGAACCATGGAAAAAGCAGCCCTGACCGCCGCGCTTGAAGGCCTGCCGCACGGGCCCGAGTTCCGCTTCATCGACCGCCTGACCGCGCTCGTGCCGGGGAAGAGCGGAGCAGGGGAGTATCTTGTCCGGGGCGATGAACCGTTTCTTAAGGGACACTTCCCCGGCTATCCGCTCATGCCCGGCGTGCTGCTCCTGGAGGCCGCCGCACAACTCGGCGGCGTGGTCGCCCAATGTGATCCGGAGCATGAGCCACTGGCCGGACTCAAGCTGACCGCCTTGCGAGCGGTGAAGATCCTGGGCTCCGCGCAGCCGGGGCAGATCGTTCAGGTGTCGGCGAAGATCGAGGGACGGATGGGAAATCTGATCCAAGCGTCGGCCACCGCGCACGTCGGGGGGACCCTGGTGCTGCAGGCGTCAATCACCCTCAGCGGGGCCGGTTAAGAAACCGTTCCCTCCACTGGGTGCGCGACACCTTGCCGCGCAGGTCGGCTTCCAGTTCGTCGGTGATCCACCAGTCTTTCGGGATCTGCCATGCCGGCAGTGTCGCCTGGAGGTATTGCCGCAAAACGTCGAGGGTTTGATTTTCCCGAAGGCTGACGACGGCGATGACCTTCTCCGACCGATCGGCGTCGGGCAGGCCGAAGACGACGCACCGTCGAACGGCGGCGAGTTGCTCCAACGCACGCTCGACCGTTTCGGGATGCAGCTTGCGGCCAGCGACATTGATCACGTCGCCCGCCCGTCCACGCAGAAAGACGCGGTTCTCGATCAGTTCGGTCAAGTCAGCGGTCTGGAAGACTCCATTGCCGAGAGAATCCGAAGGCCCGGGCCAGTAGCCGGAGCCGACGGCTGGACCCCGGACTTCGAGACAGCCGCCGTCGCCGACGCTCAAGGCCACATTGTCCATCGACCGGCCGATGAGCGCATTGTCAGTTCGGGGTTCGGTTGAATCGTCGTAGGCGATGCCGCCGCATTCCGAGGAGCCGTAGAAGTTGTGCGCCTTGATCCCGTGCGCGGCGAACACGGCCTGCTCCAGGGCGACTGACAGCGGCGCTCCCGCCGAGATCGCAAGACGCACGCGGTCGCCCAGCACGCCCGCTTCCAGCCACACTTTCCATAGCGCCGGCACGCCTGGCAAAGTCACCGCGGCGAACTGTTCGCACGCGAGGCGGATGGATTCGGGCAGAGGAGATGGCGCGAGGATCAGCGGAATTCCGTGCAGCAACAGCGGCAACACGAGGCTGGAAAAGCCGTAGGAGTGGGCCAGGGAAATGGCGGCGAGGTTCGGCCAATCGGGGCGGAGCCCCATCGTGCTGACGATGTTGTCGGCATCGGCGGCGAGCTGTTCCGCGGTGAACAAAACGATGCGTGCCGGACCGGTAGACGCGGAAGTGGTCTTGAGATGAACGATTCCCGCCGGAGGCGCGGGTGCAACTGGTGCGGCTTGGCCGGCTTCGAGCGGACAGACGATTTGCCCGCATTGCCACGCCTGGAGCGTGGCGAGGATGAAGTCGCTGGAGTTGCCGGTGGGATGGGCCAACGGACCGTCCGGCCTCGAAAAACGGCGTGCCGCCGAATCCAGTTCGGAGAAGCTCCAACTTTTCCGCAGTGCCAGATCGTGCAGGGCGAGCGCGTCGGGGTTCTTCGCGGCCACTTCGCGCCAGCAGTTGAGGAGCAACATTGTCATGCACGTAGTCGAGTCCTAGCCTCTGCGGCAAGCATGTTGTTCCGTCCGTTCATTCTGTTGGTGGCCGTGTTGGCGCTCGCCTGCACCGGATGCGTCTCGAACGGTTCCGGAGCTGCTTTGACCCGGCCATTCGATTTCCGGCGCGACACGTTCAACTACACCAACGAGCTGGTCTGGGCCTATAGCATCAATCCCGAGACGAAGGAGCAGTCATGGCATCTCCGGAACAAGTCCCCGGAGTATTCGCATCACTGCTTCGTCATGGTGCGGAGTGCGCGGCAGTTCTGGTGGCACGCGCGTTTTGATCGGTCGCTTCCGCCCGTGGACGAGAAGGGCTACCGCCGACTGGTGGAGGAAGTGATTCGCCGAAGTGACAGTGGGGGCAGTCCCGAGGAGCGCAGAGTGGTCATCCCGGGATTCGCGGGCCTTAGAGAGTTCAGCTCCAGGTATCCAAAACTGCTCCAGGAGGAATGCGGCGGGGCGTGGCAAAGCTATCTGCAACGGGGGCATTGGCGGATGATCCTGCCGTTCACCCGAAGTGGTCAGGAGGCAAATGCCCTTCGCCTGCGCGAGCGGATCGAGGGCGGAACGCCTTGCGTGGTTCATCTCGCCCGGTTTCCAAGCCTGAAGATCAATCACGCGGTGCTGCTTCACGGAGTCCGTCCCGAGCCCGGGAAAATCGTCTTCACCAGCTACGATTCGAACGACCCGGGCCAATCGCTCGAGCTGGTCTACCTGGAAAACGAGCGGCGCTTCGAATTCCCCGTCACCGGATACTTCGTGGGCGGCGAGGTGAAGGTGTATGAGATCTACCGGAACTGGATCTATTGAGGAGAATCTGTCCTTCGCGGATCACGTCGCCCCAGTCACGGTTGGTTTGTTCGTCCGCGCTTCCATCGGGTGAGTCGCCAGAACGTGATCCCGAAGAAGAGCGCGCCGCAGCCGTTCACGCCCGCCGTGTAGCCGATCTTGTAGTTCCGGCCTGTGTTCGATGCGGCGTAGATAGTGGCTTCCTGGCCGAGCAGGAGTCGCGGCAACGCCAGCGGCATCAACGCGCCGTGCCTGATCCCCTGCAGCAGGCCGCTCGGTGGAGCCGACGGGTCTTCCAGTTGAGGTGATGGCCGGGTGACGGCCTGGATGGCGAACCAGGCGATGGCGACGCCGCACAGTCTTGGAAGCCAAGCCCTCAACCGCGAAGGAGTCCTGGGTTCTTGGGCTTGTTCTGGGAGCATGAATCGATTTAGTCGCAGCATGTTTTTCAGCCAACGGTCACAGCAAGCCGAATGTCTGGACGGCCCGGACCGTTCGGATGCCGACATCCGTGACGCGTATCATTGGCTCGGGCGAGTCAACCGCCTGACAAAGTTCTCGCGGCCGTTTGAACGGACGCTGGTCCGTGAACTGGGTGAGGACGGTTGCCGACTCCTGACCGTGGTGGATGTGGGAGCCGGTGATGGTCTGTTGGGGCGGACTCTGGAACCATGGGCCGCGGCGCGGGGTTGGCGGTGGGATATCACAAACTGCGACCTGTCGCCCCGGGCCCTGGCTCTCAATCCGAATGGACGAAACGTCGTGGGTTCCGCGACCGACCTTCCGTTTCCCCACAATTCGTTCGACATCGTGGTCGCATCGCAGATGACGCATCATCTGGACTCCGACGACGCGGTGAAGCGCCATTTCGCCGAAGCCTATCGGGTCTCACGCAAGGGCGTCTTGATCTGCGATCTCCACCGAAACGCGGTCTTCTACATAGGCCTTGGCCTCACCTTGATCGCGATGCGGTTTCCGGCCTGGATCCGGCATGACGGGCTTGTCTCGGTGCGGCGCGGATGGAGGGTGCCGGAGTGGGAACGCCTGGCTCGTGAGGCGGGCCTGAAAAACTACCGGGCGTGGATGGAGCACGGCACCCGGGTGCTGCTTTTTGCGAGGAAAGCCTGACCAGACGCGCGGGCGTGTGCGGCGCCGCGCCGCGCCCGGAAATACCACGTCCACCACCGGACCGTGTCGATCAGCGGCCGGATCTTGCTGCGCTCCGAGGCGTAGATCACGTCGATGGGGACAAAGCCGATCGGGTGTCCGCGCAGGGCGAACTGGAAGATCATCTCGGATTCGATCTCGAAATACCGCGCGTTGAGCGGGACCTCGGCGAGCGTCGGCAGGTGGACCAGGCGGAAGCCGCACTGCGTGTCGGGAAGTTCCCGGTCTGTCAGTTCGGAGATCTTGAGGCTCAGCCACCGATTGATCCATTGGCGCAGTCGCGGCATCGAAACCGGGCTGCCCATGCGGTTTCCAATTATGAGCGGCGTCCCCGTGGTTTCGGCGGCATGGAGAAATGCGGGAATATTTCGCGGCGAATGCTGGCCGTCTCCGTCGAGGGTGATCGCCCATTCGAAGCCCGCGGAGCGGGCCGCTGTCCATCCCGCCAGCAGTGAACTGCCCTTGCCGCGGCGCCCGGCGTGGCTGATCACTTTGGCGCCGGCTGCCGTGGCCTTCGAGGCGGTTTGGTCCGCCGATCCGTCGTCGATCACGATGACGTTGGCGACTGTTTCCCGGATCTGGGCAACCAAAGATCCAATCACCTCCGCTTCGTTGTAGCAGGGGATCACCGCGACGCAGTTCTGTGGTCGGACCATTCTTTGCATCGTAGGAACCGGTTGGATTGCGCGCAAGGGCCGTCGCCTCGCGGGCTTGTGGCGGGTTCGCGTTGATGGAAAGGTTTGAACGTGCGAGCACCCCCGTCAGACTCATTCCTGATGAGCACCGTGACCGGATACACCTCCGCCGACGTCCTCGCCTCCGGGGAGGCGCAGGTGCGGTTGCATGATCGTGCCGCGGCGCTTCGCGACGCGGGATTCGGTCGGCAGGTGTTCGTTCGTGGCGTGGTGGAGCCTTCCAATTTTTGCCGGGAGAACTGCTCCTACTGCGGGATGCGCCGCGACAACCGGACCCTCGCGCGATATCGGGCCAGTGCCGACAGCCTCGCCGAGATGCTCATCCACCACCGGCCGAAGAGCATGACCGACGTGAACATCCAGACCGGCGAGGACCCCCGGTCGGTTGAAGAGGTCGTATTGCCGTTGCTGAGAGCTTTGCGACGGGAGACGAACCTCGGCCTGAGCGTCTGTCTCGGCACGCTTTCAAACGATGTCTATCGCGAACTGAAGAACGCCGGCGCGTCGATTTACATCATCAAGTTCGAAGTCGCG
>JBBRDN010000078.1:0-17765 GCA_038203875.1 Verrucomicrobiota bacterium | reverse complement strand
CCAACATCATGTCCCTGCCGCCGCGCGCGGCTTCCGCCTGATGGAGGCACGCCCATGACGCCCGAAGAAGCCAAGTTCATCCTCGAAGCCCGGCGCCCGGACGGGTCGGACGACGCCGATCCGCAGATGGCCGAGGCGCTGGCCGTGGCGACAAACCATCCGGAGATCCGCCAATGGCTGGCCGACCAGAACGAGTTCGACATGCTCGTCGCCGGGAAACTCTCCGGCGTTTCCGCCCCGGCCCGTTTGCGCGAACGCATCGTCGCGGGACGTCGTGTCGGCCGAAGCCGTTCCTGGTGGTCGATGCGGCGTGTGCTTCCGTTGGCGGCGGCGATCGCGCTGCTGCTGTCCATCGGCGCGGTATGGTTTCGATCATCGGGCGACAACTCGGTCGCGGCGTTCGGCGCGCATGCGGAAAAGTTCATCCACGAGAAATGGGATCACCAATTCGACCTGCCGGAATCCGATCTCGGCCGCATCGGCGACTGGGTTGCAAAGCAGGATGGGCCTGCGCCCGTCGACGTGCCGTCCGGGGTTGCCGGTAGCAAGATGTATGGCTGCAAGCTCTACGAATGGAACGGCCACAAGGCCACGCTGGTCTGCTTCAGCGCGGCGGATGGCGGGACGATCCATCTCGTCGTCACGCGGCGCGAAGGCGTGAGCAATCCTCCGGGAGCCTCGCCGGTCCACTTCAGCCACGGCGATTTCCACATGGCTGCCTGGAGCCGGGGTAATCGTGTCTACGTCGCCCTGACGTCGTCGCCGCGCGCCGAACTGGAGAAAGTCCTGTGACCGCCCCCGCCTCCGACCAGCCCGCACGGACCGGTATTCCCGGCTGGCTGCGCGCCGTTCTGGCCGTGGCCGTGATCGGCGGGTTGATCTACGCCGCGCGCGCCGCCGGCATCGCCGGGCTGATTCCAAAATGGCTTGAAGCCATCCGCGGCCTGGGCCCGGCCGGCTGGTTCGTCTTCGTCGGACTCTACATCCTGGCCTGCGTGTTTTTTGTGCCGGGTTCGTTGCTGACCCTCGGGGCGGGTGCGGTCTTCGGCGTCGCTTTGGGTTCGGCGCTTGTGTCCGTCGGATCCGTTTGCGGAGCGACGATCAGTTTCCTGATTGGTCGATTCCTTGCGCGCGACTGGGTCCTTCGCAAAGCCAGTGGCAATCCCCGCTTCGCCGCTCTCGACGCCGCCATCGGCAAGGAAGGATGGAAGATCGTCGGGCTTCTCCGGCTTTCGCCCGTGTTTCCGTTCACGCTGCTCAATTATCTTCTCGGAGTGACCCGTGTGTCGTTGCGCGACTACGTGCTGGCTTCGTGGATCGGCATGATGCCCGGCACGGTGATGTATGTGTATCTCGGGTCCGTCTTCGGCACTGCGCTGGCCAGCGGCGGAGCCCGCCAGCGGACATCCGCGGAATGGGCGCTTTACGCCGTCGGCCTTCTGGCCACGATCGCCGTCACCGTGTGGATCACCAAAATCGCCAAAGCCGCCCTGAGCCGGAAGCTGGACGCGCCCGCGACCGCCACGCCTGATTCCCGTCCATGACCCAGACCCTGCTGCCCGACGATGCGCATGACCAGCGCCTGCGTTCCCACGTGCATCCGCCCGACTGGGTGAATCCCACGCCCGCCGCGCGCTACAATCTCGTCGTCATCGGCGGCGGCACCGCCGGCCTCGTCACCGCCGTGGGCGCGGCCGGGATCGGCGCCAGGGTCGCGTTGATCGAACGACACCTGCTTGGCGGCGATTGCCTGAACTACGGCTGCGTTCCCTCCAAGTCGCTCATCGCCGCCGCGCGTGCCGCCGCCGCCTGTCGTGATGCCGCGCGTTACGGCGTCGTGCTCAACGGCCCTGTTCAAGTGGACTTCGCCGCCGTGATGGAGCGGTTGCGGAAGATCAGGGCCGACATCAGTCCGCACGACGGCGCGGAACGTCTGCGCAAGGCGGGCGTGGATGTCTTCCTGGGCGACGGCCGTTTTTCCAGCGGTGAATCCATCGAAGTCGCCGGAAGAACCCTGAAGTTTGCGAAGGCGGTCATTGCCACTGGTGCGCGCGCGGCGGTGCCGGAGATTCCCGGGCTTAAGGAAACGGGTTTCTTCACCAACGAAACCATCTTCACCCTGACTGAACTTCCGAAGCGTCTCGCCGTGATCGGCGGCGGTCCGATCGGTTGCGAACTCGCCCAGGCCTTTGCGCGTCTCGGCAGCCGCGTGACGCTGTTGCACAACAAGGGCCACCTGCTCGACCGCGAGGACGCCGATGCCGCGGCCATCGTGCAGGCGTCGCTCCGGCGTGACGGCGTCGAGTTGATCCTCGGCGTGAAGTTAGAAGGCGCGACGAGGTCGTCGGGAGGCAAGTCGATCCGCCACTCGGGCGCTTCCGCCGGCACCGTTGAGTGCGATGCGATCCTCGTCTCCACCGGCCGCCAGCCCAACGTCGAGAACCTTGGGCTCGAGGCCGCCGGTGTCCGGTTCGATCTCCGCAAGGGCGTCGAGGTCGACGACCGGTTGCGCACGAGCCAGCCGCGCATCTTCGCGTGCGGCGACGTTTGTTCCGGACTCAAGTTCACCCACGCCGCCGACTTCATGGCGCGCACTGTCATTCAGAACGCGCTGTTCAAGGGGCGGAAGAAGTTCAGGCGGGTGACCATTCCCTGGTGCACCTACACCGAGCCCGAGATCGCACAGGTCGGCCTTAGCGAACACGCCGCGCGCGATGGCGGCATCGCCGTCGACACCTACGTCCGGCAATTCGCCGATGTCGACCGCGCCAAGACCGACGGGGAAACCGAAGGCTTTGTGAAGATCATCACGGCGAAGGGTAAGGGGACCATCCTCGGCGCGACCATCGTCGGCGCGCATGCCGGCGATCTCATCAGCGAGATCAGCGTGGCCATGGCTGGCGGCTTGGGCCTCGGCAGCCTGGCCGGAGTGGTGCATCCGTATCCAACCCGCGCGGAAGCGATCCGCCAGTGCGGCGACGCCTACAACCGGACGCGTTTCACGCCGTTCGTCGCGGGATTGTTCCGCCGCTGGCTGACGTGGACGAGGTAAGGCGCGCCCCATCGGTCCCGCATCCAAGTCGGACGGCTCGGGCTTAGCCCGCTGTTCAGACCCTGAATGGAAAGAAGTCTGCCGGCGCAATGCTCCTTCGACCGGGAGGCTGAACCGGTGGCCTTCGCGCTTCGTCAATCTGCGCCAGCGGCGCGGTCATTGCGGCAGCCAGATGAGGTTGTTAGTGTCTCCGGTCCTAGCAAGGGCTTCACGGAGCTTGGGGCTGGTGAGCTGTTGAACGCTGCCGTCCATGAAGGCGATGTTCCCGCCGCGATCATGGATGTCGTTGTTCCAGCGGAGGTGTTTCACGTCAGCGTCGGTCGAGCCGAGGCGTTGTTCACCCGTCAGGTAATTGCGGCCTGGCTCGCTATCCGTCTTGTCGGAATCGCGAGCCAGGTTCCGGTCGCCGACCAGCATAATGGTCGGCCGCGCCTCCTTGGCGTCGAGGGCTAGGAAATAGCTGAGCGCGTTGTTGCGCTTGGAGGGATGGGGGAAGCTTTCGGCGGTCGCCGTAGGTCCAGAGAGAAAGTCTGAAGCGGGAACCTTAGCGCGGTCGGCCGGGCAGAGGAGAATCCTTGGGCTGGAAATGTCATTTCTGGCGAGCTGGAAGAGTTTCCAGAGATTTGTCGGATGTTCGCTCCAGCCTCCAGGAATCGATCTCACGTCGACATTGGTTGAACCGGTGGTGAAGCACTTGAAGGGATACTTTCCATCGGCATCGTTGGCGAAGAGGCGCAGGCCGGTGCCGAGTTGCTTGAGGTTGCCGACGCAGGAGATTCTTCGGGCGCGGGACTTATTGTGGGTAGAAGGTGGCATCAAGATCCCTGCCAAAACCACGACGATGGCCAAGACGACCAGCACCTCCAGGATTGTCAGCCCGGCTCTAACCCCGTTGTTCTTGTTACTGGTTTTCATGCTTCGCGTTCCTTCGCGTCCTTGGCGGATAAACCTGGTCCTTCCGCCTGCGCCTGACTGCATCGCAAGTCCGGTGCCGCGCCTGTTCAGGCCGTTTCCCCCGGGTCTTAAGCGGTTTACCGCGCGAGCCTCGCGCGATCTGCGTGAAGACCACGCATCGGCGGCGGCGGAAGGCAATTCCGGAAAAGCAGAAGGGGACGGCCCTTGCGGACCGTCCCCTTGGAATGGGAGCGCGTCGGTTACTTCTTGGGCGCGGTGATCATCGGGAAGTCGTCGGTGCGGAAGGGCGAGGCGGGCAGGCCGTTTTTGTTCCAGAGGTTCACGAACGGGAAGTCGCTCCAGCCGTAGCGGACGGCCACGGGGTTCGGCACCAGCGGGCTGGAGACGACCACCCTGGTCTTGGCGATCAAGCCGCCAAGCTCGGCATCGGCCCAGACCCACTTGCGGTCTTCGCCGCAGATGGCGAAGCCCATGCCGCGGCCGCCACGGAACTCAAGCCCGCTGCCGACACTGTCGAAGGTCAGCTCGATCTTGCCGTCGGACGAGGTCATGGCCTTGTAGACGGGGCCGGAGGAGGTGATGGCTTCCTTGTAGGCGATCTTGCGGGCGGCGAGCGCGAGGCGGGCGCCGACAGGTTCCTTCACGGTGGGATGGATGTCGTCCTTGTTGCCCACGTCGGTGATGACCGCGAGACCGACGTTGGGAAGCGCGGTAGTGGAGAGGCTCTGCGCTTCGCGGAGTTCGGCCCAGTTGCTCTCGACGGGAGTGGCGGTGATCTCGCTCAAGGAGCGGCGGCGGCTGGCGTCGTAGGGTGCGAGCTGGACGCCGAGGAAGGTGAAGTCGCCCTGGCCGAAGTCGGCGCGCCAGTTGCGGATCATGTCGGTGTAGAGCGAACGATACTGCTCGGCGCGGCCGGCATTGGACTCACCCTGATACCAGATGGCGCCGGCGATGCCGTAGGGGATGAGCGGCGCGATCATGCCGTTGTAGAGTTCGGCGGGACGCCAACCGGCGTTGGGTCGCTGCTTGGTGAACGGTTTGCCGGCGGCCTTGGCGGCGGCGGATTCCTTCTGCCACGCGGCCAGGGACTGTTCGAACCGGTCACGTTGCGGCGCGTAGGTATCCATGATCTCGGCCTTGTAGCGCGGGATGGACGTGAGGACTTCTTCGCGCATCCAGACTTCGGCGGGGGATCCGCCCCAGGACGTGTGGATCAGGCCGACGGCCACGCCTCGGGCTTTTTGCAGGTCGCGTCCGAAGTAATAGCCGACGGCCGAGAAGCCGGGGACGGTTTCCGGGGCGCACACCTGCCAGGAACCCTTCACGTCGCTGACCGGCGCCTCGGCCTTGAGCTTGGGCACGGTGAAGAGGCGGATCATCGGGTTGGCAGAGGCGGCGATGTCCTTCTGGGATTCAAACGAGCGGGACAACGGCCATTCCATGTTCGACTGGCCGGAGCAGATCCAGACTTCGCCGACCATGACGTCGGTGTAGGTGATGGTGTTGCGCGCGCGGAATTCGAGTTTGTAGGGACCGCCGGCCTTGCGGGCGGGCAGGGTGGCCTGCCAGCGGCCGCTGGATCCCGGGGTGACGGTGGCCTTCACGCCGTTGAGCTCGACGGTGACGCTCTCGTCCTTGGCGGCCCAGCCCCAGAACTGGAGCGGCTTGCCCTGCTGAAGCACCATGTGCTCGGTGAACAGGGTCGGGACTTTGACGTCGGCCTGGGCGGCGATGGCCGCGGCGGCAAGAATACAGGTGGGAAGGATGCGCGTGGGGGACATGCGGAGAGTCCAACTCAAGCGCAGGGGACCGTCAAGAAGCCGGCCCGGTTAAAACCGGCCACGGATTGGCGGGCCTACTTCTTGGACTTTTTGCCCGCGGCATCATCCGCGGGATCCGGGTCCAGTCCGCAGACCTCGCGCCATTGGACGCGGCGATCAGTAAGCCCGATGGAAGCTAGGTAGCCCGAATCGAACCCACTGTTCCGCGAAGCGTTCGCGGGATTGTCGGAGGCGAGGGCGTTGGCGGCGTGGACGGCGGTGAGGACGGAGAACTTGCGGTCGCCGTTGCCGGTGGGGTTGTGATGCCAACCGACGGACTGGATGAGTTCGAGGGGCAACCCCCAGAGGCCCATAAGGACGCCGCCGAGTTCGGCGTGGGTGGTGCCGAAGGCCTGTTGTTCCGCGACGCTGACGGGGATTCGTTCGGCGCGGGAGACGTCGAGGACCTTGAGGTATTCCTCGGGAAGGTTGCCGGCGAGCATGAGTTTGCCGACGTCGTGGAGGAGGCCGGCGGTGAAGGCCGCACCGGCGGTTTTTGCATCGCGGACCTCCCACTTGGCGATGGACTGCGCGTAGGAGCCGGTCTTCATCGAGTGGTTCCAGAGTTCATCCAAGCCAAGCCGTCCGATTGTTATCGGATCGAACTGGGAGAAGACGCGGGCGACGAGGATGAGGCCTTTGACGCGGTCCGCGCCGAGAAACATGACCGCGTCGGACGCGCTCACGATCTGCTGTTGAAGCCCGAAGAACGACGAATTCACCATCTGGAGCATCTTCGACGTGACGACGGGGTCCTCGGCGACGATCTCCGCCACCTTGGCCAGCGAGGCGTCGGGCGAATTCAGCTCATCCACGACCCTCGTGTAAACCGTGGGGAGGGAGGGAAGCTTCTTCATCTTCCCGATGAGAATCTTCAGCGTCGGGGTCTCCATCCAGGTGCGCATCAGGGTGCACCGGTCGAGGATGGCTTCCCAAGTTTCCGGTTCGGGATCCAGTGAAACATGGTGGGTGAAGGGGTCCTTGCCGAGGACCTGGAGATGGGATCGTTCGGAGGACCGGACGAGACGAAACGTGCCCGGGCGTTGAAGCGCGATCTCCTTGAGAAACTCGATCTCCGGGCACGCCTCGGAGCCAATGGGAACTATGACACCGTCGCAGCCTGCGGACCCTGCCAGTCGGCGGATGTCGTCCCCCGAGGAGCCGAACTGCAGTTCGAACTTCATCGAAAGGGAACGCAGCCGGGCGCGCAGGAGATCGGTTTCGGCCAAGCTCTTCGACCAGACGAGAATCTTGGGCCTCGCCGTTTCACGGAGTGGTCCCGTCGCGAGCGACTCGATCGAAGCGGCGGATGGGTCGACTGGCGACCGGCCTTTCTCGTCACCGGAACGAGACGAAGCTTTTGGGCCCTCCGCCCCGACGGACTCTCGTTTCCAAATTTTCCAGAACATGCTGAGAGGATTGTCGGAAGGCCCGGGTTGGGGCTTCAGCAATAAGGTGGGGTTCCTTCGGACAGGGAGTCTGTTTAAGGTTTGCCCTTGTCGTCCGAATCGGGTTCGAGCCCGCAGACTTGGCGCCACTGGATGCGCCTGTCGGGAAGCCCGACGGACGCGAGGTAGTCGGAGTCCATCCCCTTGTTGCGCGACTGGCCGGCGGCGCCTTCCGAGGCGAGGGCGTTGGCGGCGTGGACGGCGGTGAGGACGGAGAACTTGAGGTCGCCGCTGCGGCCCGGGTTGTGGTGCCAGCCGACGGACTGCATGAGTTCGAGAGGGAGACCCCAGAGGCCCATAAGGACGCCGCCGAGTTCGGCGTGGGTGGTGCCGAAGGCCTGTTGCTCCGCGACGCTGATGGGGATGCGTTCGGCGCGGGATACGTCGAGGACCTTGAGGTATTCCTCGGGCAGGTTGCCGGCGAGCATGAGTTTGCCCACGTCGTGGAGGAGCCCGGCGGTGAAGGCCGCGCCGGCGGTTTTTGAATCGCGGACCTCCCACTTGGCGATGGCCTGCGCGTAGGCACCGATCTTCATCGAGTGGTTCCAAAGCTGGTCAAGCCCGAGTGCGGCGATGATCTTGGCATCGAACTGGGAGAAGACGCGGGCGACGAGGATGAGGCCCTTGACGCGGTCCGCGCCGAGAAACATGACCGCGTCGGAAGCGCTGACGATCGGTTGGTGCAGACCGAAGAACGACGAATTCACCAATTGAAGCATCTTGGCCGTCACGACGGGATCCTCGGCGACGATCTCCGCCACCCTGGCCAGCGAGGCTTCGGGCGAGTTCAGTTCGTCCACGACCCGTGTGTAGACCGTGGGAAGGGAGGGCAGCTTCTTCATCTTCCCAACGAGAGCCTTGAGTTCCTGGGTGTCCATCCAAGTGCGCATCAGGATGCACCGGTCGAGGATGCTTTCCCACGTGTCGGGTTCGGGATCGAGGGAGACGTGGTGGGTGAAAGGATCTTTGCTCAGCGACTGCAGGTAGGATCGTTCTGCAGAACGAACGAGGCGGAATGTTCCGGGCCGGAACACCACGATTTCCTTGAGGAACTCGATCTCCGGGCTGGCCTCCGCGCCGACCGGGACGATGACGCCGTCACAGCCCTCCGCGTCGGCAAGACGGCGGATGTCGTCGCCCGATGAACCGAAGTGGAGTGCGAACTTCATCGAGAGCGGACGGAGCCGGGCGCGGAGCAGATCCGCTTCGGCGACGCTTTTCGACCACACGAGAATCTTTGGCTTGGGAATCCGGGCCAACGCCTCGGCCGCAAGGGACTGAAGCTTCGGGCTCACTGCCGTTGCGGGTTCGGCTCCGGCGCGCGCAGATGGGATCGGCGTCGTTTGTGTGGCCTTTGTCGCCTCCGGGACACCTTTGTCACGTTTCCAAGCATTCCAGAACATTCTGCTGGGTTGTCGGCAGACCCGATTCCGGACTTCAGGAAAATACTGCGGGAATCTAGGCAGACGATGGGACGCCCCCCAAGTGCCAGCGCGCCGGAAGAAATTCCTGCCCCAATCGCCCATGGTCTCCGTAGTCTCTGACCGGCCCGATCGAGACACGTTAAGCGGGCCGGACTGATGACCAGTGCGACGCCACCAATTCGTTCCGCCATCGTGACCGTGGCCATGGGCCGCTCCACGGAACAGCTCGACTACACGTTCACGAGCTTCGCCACGCATGACCCCGGCGTTCCACTCCACGCGTTCATCATCGGACCGCAATTGCCGAAACGCCGGCTGCCCGGGATCGAATACCACCTCGTCGCGCCGGTGCCGGATTTCTCGCATCCGTTGCGCGAAGTGTATTTCAGGCGGCACGAGCTGATCGACCAACTCGACGTCGACAACGTTCTCGTCGTGGACAGCCTCGACGTCCTTTGCCTGCGGCCGTTGCCGTCGTTCGACTCGATCCTGCGCGACTTTGCCATGGCGGCCTGCGTCGAGAACATCGGCAGCCGTTACATCCTGGGGCAGGGCTACACGAGCAACTTCCTCAACGGCGGCGTGACCTTCTGGAATCTGGCCCGGAGCCGCGAAATCCGCGCCGAGATACTCGCCCGTGGCCGGAAGCATTTCCGCACCGTGGCGGACGACCAATGGGTCATCAACGAAGTGGTGCAGACGAAGTATTTCGACCAGCTCCGGATACTTCCCTGCCAGTTCAACTTCCGGCCCGACTTTAAGATCCGCCGCCGCAATTGGCCGTCCGTCGACACGCTCGACGGCGTCTACCTGTTCCACAACTCCACCTCGATGGACCTCGCGAAGGCGCTGCGAGGCACCCAGGCCAAGGCTTCACTGCCCGACCTGCCCGCCGACGGTGGACCGCTCTCCGAAAAGCAGCAGTTCTGGCGGCGTGTTCGGACAAGGTTGTCCAAACACATCGTCGGTTGAGGCTCAGACCAACAGCTTCTCGACCACTTCACCGTGGACGTCGGTGAGGCGGAAGTCGCGGCCTTGGAACCGGTAGGTGAGCTTCTCGTGGTTGAAGCCCAGCAGGTGCAGGATCGTGGCGTGCAGGTCGTGGACGTGGACGCGGTCCTTCGTCACTTGGAAACCGAACTCGTCCGTCTCGCCCAGCGTCATCCCGCGTTTCACGCCGCCACCGGCCAGCCACATGGTGAAGGCCTGCGGATGATGGTCGCGACCAAGCTTGCGCCCCAATTCCGCGCTGGCTTCGACCATCGGCGTCCGACCGAATTCACCGCCCCAGATGACGAGGGTGTCTTCGAGCAGGCCGCGCTGCTTAAGATCCTGGATGAGCGCGGCGTTGGCCTTGTCGGTCAGGCCGCACTGGGTTTTCACGCCGCCTTTCACGTCGCTGTGATGGTCCCAGGCCTCGTGGAAGAGCTGGACGAAACGCACGCCGCGTTCGACGAGACGCCGGGCCAGCAGGCAGTTGTTGGCGTAGGACGCCTTGCCGGGTTCCGCGCCATACATCTCCAGCGTTTCCTTGGATTCCTTGGAAATGTCCACCAGCTCGGGCGCGCTCGACTGCATGCGGTAGGCCATCTCGAAGGAATTGATCCGCGTGGCGATCTCCGGGTCGCCCACGTGGCCGAGGCGGTGTTCGTTGAGCTCCTTGATCGCGTCGAGTGTGCGGCGCTGGAGCTTGCCGCTGATGCCGGCGGGGTTGGAAACGTAGAGCACCGGGTCCGCGCCTTTACGGAAGGGCACGCCCTGGAAAACCGTGGGAAGGAAACCGCAGCCGAAGTTGCCCGAACCGCCGCTGAGGCCGCCGGCGGAGTTCAAGACCACATAGGCCGGCAGGTCCTGCGATTCGCTGCCGAGGCCGTAGGTGACCCACGCGCCCATGCTCGGCCGGCCGAACTGCTGCGAGCCGGTGTTCATGAAGATCTGGCCGGGCGCGTGGT
Organism: Verrucomicrobiota bacterium; assembly: GCA_038203875.1. Classification (GTDB taxonomy): domain Bacteria; phylum Verrucomicrobiota; class Verrucomicrobiia; order Limisphaerales; family CANJSG01; genus CANJSG01. The sequence goes on along the minus strand of JBBRDN010000078.1, from coordinate 7,154 downwards.
TGAAGGCGTCGGTCGAGATCGACTTCACGATGGCGATGTCGTCCACGACCTTGGCGAGATGCGGGATGGCGTCGGAGACCTCGGCGCCGCTCTTGCCGTGTTTGGCGAACTTGAACTCCGAGGCGTAGAGCGCGGCGTCCGGTTTGATGAACGCGTATTGCTGGCCTTTGACGATCTCGGGCGGGATGGGTCTGCCGTTCCACTTTTCCAGCGCCGGCTTGTAGTCGAACATGTCGAGCTGGCTCGGTGCGCCGGCCTGGAAGAGGTAGATGACGCGTTTGGCCTTGGGCGCGAAATGCGGCAGCTTCGGCGCGAGCGGATTGGTCCCGGCGGCGGCATTTGCACGATCACCGAGCAACGACCCGAGCGCGATGGAGCCGAGCCCGAGCGCGCAGTCGCGGAAGAACCAACGGCGTGAGAGGAAGCGGCTGCGTTCAGCGGCGAATTCTTGGAGGAGGTTCATCGGTTCATTCCTTCGTGATCGTTTCGTCGAGGTTCAGCAGGGCGCGGCTGACGGCCGACCACGCGGCGAGATCGGCCGTATTGGCACCGGCGGGAAGCGGCACCGGGTTCTTCGGATCGGCGAAGGCCACGGTCGCCGCGTCCTTGGCGGAGGCGGCGAATTCGCTGCGCGCATCGGCCAGCAGACCGCGGAGGCTCTTGAGCTCCTTGGCGTCGGGAAGCCGCGCGGTGCAGACGCGGAAGACGAAGGCCAGCCGGGCATCGTCGTCCTTGCCACCTTCGGCCAACGCACGGTAGCCGAGCCAACGTGCGGCCTGGTTGAAGGTCGGTTCGTTCAAGGTCACGAGGGCCTGCAGCGGCGTGTTCGAACGCATGCGGCGGACGCAGCTTTGCTCGGCCGTGGGCGCGTCGAAGGTAACGAGGGCGGGATACGGCACGGAGCGTTTCCAGAAGGTATACATGGCGCGCCGGTAACGGTCGTCGCCCTCGCTGACGTTCCACGCGATGGGGCCGTAGCTGAGCGACATCACGCCGTCGGGCAGGACGGGGAAGACGCTCGGCCCGCCGATCTTCGGGCTGAGCAGGCCGCTGACACGGAGGGCGATGTCCTGCACGCCTTCGGCATCGACTCGGAGACGCGGACTGCGAGCGAGGAGCCGGTTGTAGGCGTCCTTCTCCAGCAGGGCGGGCGTGACGCGGGAGGATTGCCGGTAGGTGGCGGACGAGACGAGGAGGCGATGCAGATCCTTAAGGCTCCACTTGCGGCGGACGAACTCGCCGGCCATCCAGTCGAGCAGTTCAGGATGCGACGGGGCTTCGCTACGAACGCCGAAGTCTTCGGGCGTCGTGACGAGGCCTTGTCCGAAATACTGCTGCCAGACGCGGTTGACGACGACGCGCGCGGTCAACGGGTTCTCCGGTGCGACGAGCCACTTGGCGAGGCCGAGACGGTTGCGTGGAAGATCGGCGGGGAACTGGGGAAGAACCTTCGGCGTATCGGCGGAAACGGTGTCGCCCAGCCGCTGCCAATCACCCCGGCGGAACATCTTCGTGGTCCGTGGAGCCGGACGTTCGGAGAGGGCCAGCGTCGTGTTCTCGGCGGTGGGCCAGTCCTTCCAAAGCGCTTCCCAAGCGGCGGCGTCTTGGGCGAGCGAGGGTTCCTTGAAAAGGAAAGTGCGAAAAATTTCCGGTGGCGAAAAATCTGCGCCGCGCCTTGCTTCAAATCGCTGCGGTTCGCTCAAAAGGTCCGCCGACAACGGACCCACTTCGGTCGTGAGGCTGAAGCGCACGTGGCCGATGAGGAAGTTCGAGACTTTGCCGCCAGCGACGTTGAGGCCGCCGGGAGGTTTGCAGTTGAGCGTGATCTGGAGACGCGTGCCGCCCGCGAAACCGAACGGCTTGTCCGCCTCGAAGACGGCGCGACGTTCCTGGTTGCGACGGCCCGGACCGGTCGCGGAAGCCCATCCGCCGTTGGTGGTCACGCCGTCGATCATCTTGGACGCGGGCGAGTCGGGAGATTCCCAGTCGGCCACGGCGCGGCGGAAGACGATCTGGTTAGTGACGGCGGCGGTATTGGTCACGCCCGGAACGTCCGCCCGGATGTCGCGGAGCGGCGTGGCCTCGACGGTGAATTCGTTGACCATGAAGTCGCCCTTGCCGTCGATGCCCGGCCCGTTGAACGGCAGGTTGGCGTTGTTCAGCGCTTCGAGCCGGAAGCCGGTGATGTTCGTCGTCGTCACGTCGACCCAGACGCGGAGGACGCCGGTGTTGTAGACGTCGCCGCCGCCGAGAAGGGACAGGTCCTCCTGCTTCTCGAACTTCATCGGCGTGGAATGCCACTCCTTCGCATCGAGCGGCTGCCAGACAACCGAAGGCTGGTTTTTCACCCACGTTCGGAATTTTGAAATTACCACAGGATCGCCCAGCAGCGCGTCCTCATGAGCTCGGACCTTGGCTAGAATATCGGACCGTTTGGCCATCTGTGTTGACGTCGGCACTTCGAGGCGCGGTTCGTCGTCGCGGTTCAGGAAGGCGTAGAACTCGTAATATTCCTTCTGCGAGATGGGATCGAACTTGTGGTTGTGGCACTGCGCGCAGGCGATGGTCATCCCCAGCCACGTGCGGCCCACGGCGTCCACGCGGTCGATCATGGTCTCGACGCGGAACTTCTCGGGCTCGATGCCGCCTTCCATGTTGATCATGGAATTGCGGAGGAAGCCGGTGGCGGTGCGGAGTTCCAAGTTTGCCGTTCCAGGTTCCAGATTTTTCTCCGCGAGGATGTCACCGGCGAGCTGCTCAATGGTGAACTGGTCGAAGGGTTTGTCGGCGTTGAGCGCGTGGATGACCCAGTCGCGGTAGGGCCAGATCGAGCGCGTGCGGTCCTTCTCGAAGCCGTTGGAGTCGGCGTAACGCGCGGCGTCGAGCCACCAGCGGCCCCACTTCTCACCGTAGTGCGGCGACGCGAGCAGGCGATCGACGAGTTTGCCGTAGGCGTCGCGCGAACGGTCGGCGAGGAAGGCGTCGATCTCCACGGGCGTCGGCGGAAGGCCGATCAGATCGAGCGACAAGCGACGGATGAGCGTCGTCTTCTCGGCTTCGTCCGAAAGCTTCAACCCCTCCTTCTCCAACCGTTGCAGGACGAACCGGTCGATCTCGTTCTTGGCCTGCCGACCATTCTTCACGGACGGAGGCTTGGGATGGCCGATCGGCTGGAAGGCCCAGTGGAGTTTTGCCGAATTTTGATTCCCAGATTTTGAATTCTCGACGTCGGGCCAAACCGCGCCTTGGGCAATCCATTCGGAGAGCAACGCCACTTCGGCGGCGTTGAGCTTCTCGCCCTTCTTCGGCATCTGAGCGAGTTCGGGATGTTTGCCGGTGACGACCTGGATGAGGAGGCTTTGCTCGGGTTTGCCCGCGACGAGGGCGGGGCCGTGGTCACCGCCCTGGAGCGCGGCGGCCCGCGAATCGAGCCGGAGTCCCGACTCCTGCTTTTTCGGTCCGTGACAGTCGAAGCAGCGAGCGGTGATCAGCGGCCGGATGTCACGGGCGAAGTCGGCGGCGGCGTCCGCTCCCAGCGGCCAAGCCAGCAGAGCGGAAACGATCAGCAGGATGGGTGATTGGCGTCGCATGGCCATGGACATCGACCCCGTTCTAGTCCGCCGAATTCAAACCGTCCACCGCTCCGTCGAGATGTCACTGGACGGCCTTCGGCCGATCTGGCGTGATTCAACGGTCGGGAAAGTTCAACCCAGCCTCCATGATCTGCCATGAACGCTTTTAGGATGGGCGCATTTCCGGGATGGGCCGTCGCCTTGGCCCTGCTGTTCCTGCCCGGTAGAATCTCCGCGGCCACCTACACGGTGACCAGTCTAAGCGACTCGGGCGCGAACACGCTTCGTGCCGCGATCACGAGCGCCAACGCGTCGTCCGGCCTCGACGTGATCGAGTTCGCCATCACGACGAACACGATCGGCGTGAAGAACATCACCCTGTCGTCCGCCCTGCCGGTGATCACCGATCCCGTGGTCATCGACGGCACGACGCAGCGCGGCTACAGCAACAGCCCGCTGGTCCAGATCACCGGGAACTTCCTCGCAGGAGTCGACGGGCTCGTGCTCGCGGGCGGAAGCAACACGGTGCGGGGAATCGCCGTCGTCTATGCCGGCACGACTAGCTCGGAGGCGGCGCGGGCCAGCGGCATTCTCATCACCAACTTCGGGGGCAATATGGTCGCGGGCTGCTTCATCGGCTTCAGCGCCGACCTGTTCCAGAGGCAGAACTCTGCGGATGGCATCCGCATCGACAATTCGCCAAACAACGTCATCGGCGGAACCAACGCGGCCGACCGGAACGTCATCAGCGGCAATTCGCGCAGCGGGGTCCAGATTCGCGGACCGGGAGCGACGAACAACATCGTGCTCGGAAACTTGATAGGCCTGGCGCCGGACGGGACGAACCGCGTCTCCTTCGCGGGCAATGGCGTGCTCGTGACCAACGCCGGGTTCAACGCCATCGGCGGGACCAACGCGGGCTCGGGCAATTTCATCGCCGGCAACTCCTCGGGCGACGTGCTCGTCCAGGATTCGTCGGGCCTCGTCGTCGCGGGCAACTTCATCGGCGTCGGCACCAACGGGGTGAAACCATCTTTCAGCTCGGCCTCATCTCCCGCCTTGTCCTTGGTGAATTCCTCCAACGTCGTCATTGGTGGAACGGCTCCCGGCGCGCGCAACATTCTTTGCTGGACGGCCAGCGGGGTCAGCATCTCCGGCACGAATTCGCGGAACAACGTCGTCCTCGGGAACTTCATCGGCACCGGTCCGTCCGGCACCAACGCCATCCCGAACACGCGCGGCGTCTACATCACCTCCGGCGCGTGGAGCAACCGCGTGGGCGGAACGCTTCCCGGTTCACGCAACCTCCTTTCCGGCCACAGCAGTTCGGGAGTGGCGCTGGATAGCTCCAACAACGTGGTCCAGGGCAACTTCATCGGACTCGACGTCACCGGACAGAAACCGCCGCAGCCCGTGGCCGCGACCGGATTCGGCGTCGACATTTCGGGGAACAACAACCTTGTCGGCGGAACGACCCGGGCCGCCCGCAATGTCGTTTCCGGAAACGGACAGAGCGGCGTCAGCGTGTTTTCATTCTCGAGCGCCAATGGCAACGTCATCCAGGGCAACTTCATCGGCACCGACGCGGGCGGGACCTATGCGGTCAGCAACAAGGGCAACGGCATCGTCGTGAGCCGGGGCGTGACCAACTGCCTCATCGGCGGGACCAACGCGGGCGCGGGCAACGTCATCTCCGGCAACGCCAACAACGGCATCTTCATCGGCCCCTTCCAGACGACCCCGCTGGTTTCTGGGGTGCAGGTCTATGGCAACCGCATCGGCTTCACGGCGGACCCGCGACCGCCGGCCCCGACCGGGCCGGGGCTTATGAAGGTCTGCGACGACTGCGACCCCACGGTCGGCGATTTCGTCAGGCTGTTGCTTAATCAGGAACACGCCATCCGCATCGAGTTCGCGACCGCTGTCCTGATCGGCGCGCTGGGTTGGCCCAACTTCATCGCTTCCGGCGATGGCGGGAACGGTGTGGCGCTCTACCTGCAGGACCGCGTCAGCTTTGCCTTCAACGTCTTCTACCAGGCCGGAATCCATGCGCCCATCGACCTCTACGGACCCAATGCCAACAACGGAATTAATCCTCCCGTCATCACTTCGGTAGCCGCCCAGCAGGCCGACCCCTTATCGTGGCGGGTCATGGGGACCTACAAGGGACTTCCGCTGATGTCCTATGCCCTCTTCGCTGCCCGAGTGGGAAATTTCTCGCTGGCGCCCGTGGAACTGGTCTTAACCGATTCGAACGGCGATGCGACCTTCGACATCACGCTGCCGGTATCGCTTGTCGATGTCGGTCGTGGGATCCCGATGTATGCCAAGGATTCCGATGATAACACCTCCGAATTCACCAGCCCGGCCTTTCCGACCACCACCGGTGGATCAGTGGTCCATGTGCCCAAGGATATGATGCCCATCGACTCCGTCACCTTCAGTCGGGTGGAGCTGGATTTCTCCAATGCAAGCGCGACTACCGCACAGAACGTGGAGTTCAAGGTCTCCTTGCCGCCCGGATACGGGACGTTCGCGCTGGACGCGAACTACAGCCAGATACCAGACGGCATCAAATTCTCGCTCGGCACCGTCGGGGCCAACAGCTCCGTGACGCCCGGCTTCAACGTCTCCCTCAAACCGGAAGCCCTCGGCGCCGGACTCTTCGATGTCCGCTTGGCCGATGCGACGAAGTCATACGGCTTCCGTGAACCCACCGATCCGTTGACCGAGCCACTCGCCGCGTTTGGAGGAGGCACCTTCCTGGCCCCCATCCTTGTCACGGGCCAGTTCGACGGCACCGGGGGCGAGAACGACATCGTCGCGATCGGCCAGGTCACCGGCACCTGCCAGGTGCGGTTGAACCAGGGTCTGCTAGGTGCGGTCGTTCGCGACATCCCTCTTGGCGACTATTGCAAGAGCACGGGACTGCATCCTACGGGCGCGCGCGCGTTCCGTGGCGCGGATGGGAAAAACCACATCGTCGTCACGCTTGGGCCGTGGTCCTGGTCGGGAACCACTGCGGGCCAGACGGTCGTCATCAAGGCGGACGGGGCGGGCAATTTCGCTCCGCAGAACCAGTGGGATGTCTATCCGGACATCACATTCCGGGTCGGCCTGATGAACGGGGATCTGACCGGAGGAGGCTTCGATTCACTCGTCGCCGTGAACCCCGTCGACGGCAAGATCTACGTCCGACCGAACAACGGAGCCGACCAGTTTCCCATGGTCCGCGTCTTCGACAGCGTCGTCGCAAACCCGATCCGCGTCGCCGCCGCCGACTTCGACGGCGACGGCAACATCGACATCGTGGTGGCTGGAGGCAACGGCACCCAGGCACACGTGCAGGTTTTCAAGGGCGACGGCACTGGGGGACTCACACCCTTCCAGCCCATGGTGGTCGTGCCTGGAGCGCTCGTCGGAATGGCCGGAGGACTGGAACTGTCGGCCATGGCCCCGAACATCCGGACAAAGGTGGACTTCAACGGCGACGGCCGGCCGGACGTGGTTGTGCGCGGCAAGTTGGAGCCCACCGGCGAACAGATCCTCACCCCGTTGCTCAGCGACCCTTCCACACCCGGC
>JBBRDN010000077.1:0-17799 GCA_038203875.1 Verrucomicrobiota bacterium | reverse complement strand
GCGGCCCCAGTCGAGATACTTCTTTGAGAGATCGAGACTGGTCACCCGCGCGCCGGACGCAGCGGCGGCGACGGAGAAGCCGCAGGTATAGGCGAAGGTGTTGAGGACTTCCGCGCCGGATTGGAATCCAAGGTCGAAGCCGTTCGCGACATGGCCGGTTTGCCAACGGCGGCGGTTGTCGCGCTGATCGAGAAAGAGCCCGACGGAGTAGCCTTCGTCGAAGCTGAGTTCGTAGTTCAGGCCGTTCTCACGAATGATGAACCGCTCAGGCGCGGCTTCGCCGAGAACCAGCTTGGGTGAGGCTTCGGCCGTGTTGGTTTCGCGGACGCGCGGGTTCCAGCGCTTGTGGTAGACGCCGCGGCAGCCGAGCCGTTCCACGAGAGCCTGGAGAGTTTTCAGCATCGCCGGACTCGGATCGGTTTCGTGCAACGAGAGAAGCCAATCACCCAGCCGTTCGACGAACCAATCGGGGTGCCCGTCGGCCGCACCGTGGATAAGGCGATAGGCATTGGTGAGCGCCGGATCGATGATGGCTTGCCGCAAAGCGACGCGTGATTCGCCCTCAAAGCCCACGTCTTCAGCGCTGAAAGAAACTGTCAAACCTGTGGCCGGATGTTTGAACGAAATTACGGCGGCATGCAGGCAGACGCGGTGGAACGGCGAACCGCCGTAGAGCGAATCACCGAGGATGGAAAAGCCGTTCTCCGACGCGTGGACACGGATCTGGTGCGTCCGGCCCGTGTGCGGTTCGGCTTCCAGTTCTGTCCGCCCGCCGTAAAGTCGGATCACGCGGAAGTCGGTCACGGCTTCGTCGCCGCCCGTGGCCACGCTGCGGTAGTTGTCACCGTTGCGGGCGATGCGGCTGGTGATCGTCTTCTGCTCGAAAGCCACCGGGCGATCCGTCCAGAGCCGGTAGCGTTTTCCAACCTCGCGTCCGGCGAACTGCGCCGTCAGGGAACGGTTCGCCTCGGTCGACTTTCCGAAGACGAGGACGCCGGAGGTTTCCTTGTCCAGTCGATGGATGATGGCGAGCGAGGCCCAGCGAGGTTCGCGCACGCGCAGCCATTCGTAGACGCCCTCGCCGGCATGGGGCGACGGCGCATGGGTGTTCCAACCGGCCGGTTTCTGGATGACCAGCAGGTGTTCGTCTTCAAACAGGATGAGCGGAACGGTTTCGTCCACGGGCGCGAATGGATAGCCGGACAAGCGGTGCGAGGTCAGCAACAAGTCTTCGCTGCTATCCGAGCCGGCCAAGGAGCTGGTCGACCTTGTCGCGCTGGCTGCGGGCGAGCGTGAGGCGGACGCCGTTGCGGAGGATGACGGCGTATTCGCCGTGGAAGAGCGGCTGGATTTCCTTCACGCGGTCGAGGTTCACGATGGCCGAGCGGCTGATGCGGAGGAATAGCACGGTGCTGAGACGCTTCTCCCAGGCCGTGATCGTCTCACGGATCAAGTGCGTCTCGGTGCCGATGTGAAGCTCCACGTAGTTGTCGGCCGCGCCCACCCAGTCGATGTCGCCGGGGCGGATGAGAAGGATGCGGCCGTTGGACTTGATGGCGAGGCGGTCGGAAGAACGTCCGGCGGCTTCGACGTCTGTGACGAGCGCGTCGACCTTCGACTGGACGGGTGCCGGGGTGGCGCGGCGCAGCTCTTCCAACGCGCGGCAAAAGGCGGCTTGAAAACGGTCGCGGTCGAAGGGTTTCAGCAGGTAGTCGAGCGCCCGCGCCTCGAAGGCCTTCACGGCGAATTGGTCGAACGCCGTGACGAAGATGATCAACGGCCGGTGCTCGGGATCGATCGACGCGAGCACACCGAAGCCGTCGAGCTCGGGCATCTGGATGTCGAGGAAGACGAGTTCGGGCTTCAGCTCGCCGATGAGGTCGACAGCTTCGAGTCCGTGCCCGGCTTCGCCGACGATCTCGGCCTCGGGCTCCTTCTCCAGCAACGCCCGCAACCGGCCCCGGGCCAGCGGTTCATCATCGACGATCAGGACTCGTGCTTTCATGGGGTTGGCTTTGGTTAAAGGGTCTTCTTTAAGGGCATTCGGATCATGGCCTCCGTTCCGCCGTTCGCTCCAGGAGCAAGACGGAATTCCTGGGCGGCGCCATAGAGCTGTTCCAAGCGGGCCCTAGTGTTCGCCACGCCGATGCCCGTGCCGGCACGGTTGCTCAAACCGGGACCACGTCCCGTGTCGGTCACGCGGAGAACTATCTCGTCGCCGTTCCGCTCGGCGGAAATGCGGATGGCACCGGGCGCGGCGACGGGTTCGATGCCATGGCGGATGGCGTTTTCGACGAGCGGCTGGAGGATGAGCGTGGGCACACGGACTTCAGACAGCTCAACTGGAATCGTGATCTCAACCGACAGCCGATCGCCGAAACGCGTCTGCTCGATCTCCAGGTAACGTTTCAAAAACTCGATCTCCTGCCGAAGTGTCACTTCCCGTTCTGATCCGCTGGCCAGCGCGCGACGCAACAAATCCGCCAGCTTGGTCAATGTCCGGTCGGCGGCGTCCACGTCGACGTGCATGAGGGACGAGACGGCGTTGAGCGAGTTGAAGAGGAAGTGCGGATTCAGCTGCATCTGCAGGGCCTGTAGCCGCGCGGCGGTGAGGCTCTGCTCCAGCTCGACCGCGCGGCGCTGGCGTTCCTGGGCGTCGCGGTAGTAGCGCAGGCCGGTGCTCATCCCGACGATCAACCAGTAGACGAGCACGTTGAAGAACCAGGTCTTGCGCGCGAGCAGTTGGACGGCGGCCGGGAAATTCTCCTCTTCACCGGCTCCGCCGGCCGGCCATTGGCCCACGGCGGCGCGAACGAAGATGTAGACGAGGCAGAAGACCGCGCCGGCCACGACATGCAGCAGGAGATGGCGCACGCGATGCGGCGATTCGATGCGGAACTGCCGGGCCAACCAAAGGACCGGGGCCGACAGGAGCGCGAACACATACCAGTCGCTCAACGACCAGATGATCGCCCGGCCAAGATCGACCGACGCACCAGCTTTGCTGCCCGAGATGTAGAACTGCCCGGCGAAGGCCAGGCCCACAAGAGTCCACACGGCGAACAGGCCGGCGGCGCGGAACCATGGGCGTTGCCAAAGGAGGCTCAGGAACATCTCGTCGTGGACCTTGGCGGGAAAGCGGGCGAAGGTGAATAGCGAAGAGCTCGCGGGCTTGCATCCATTCCCCCGCTCCTCCATTCGTTCGGCGTGAAGCCGCACGTCGACGAGCAGGCGATCCTCGCAATCGAACGCCCGCACAAGAGCCTTTGGACCTACTACCTGCTTTGTTGCCTGGTGTTCCCGCCGGCGTTTCCCTTCCTCGTCCTGCCGCATTGGTTCCGCTACCACACGCTCCGCTACAGGTTCACCGCCGAGGGCGTGTCGATGAGCTGGGGCATCCTTTTCCGCCGCGAAATCATCCTGAACTACGCACGCATCCAGGACATCCACCTCCGCTCGAACATCGTCGAACGCTGGCTCGGACTGGCGCGCATCCTCGTCCAAACGGCCAGCGGCAGCTCGTCCGCCGAGATGTCGATCGAAGGCCTGAAGGAGTTCGAGGCCGTCCGCGACTTCCTCTACTCCAGGATGCGTGGGGTGAAAGACCATCCCGTTCCCGCCGAAGCCCCCGCCCCAAACATGATTCATCCGGCCAACGAGGGTGAACTGGCTTCCGCTTTGCGCGAAGTCGCCGGAGAACTCCGGGCCGTCCGGGTCGCCCTCGAAGCACGCGGATTTTCCGGCAACACGACGGGAAAGGAGGCCGACCGTGACGCTCTTTGAGAAGCTCCGCGTCCGCATCCTCGCAGCCTTGAAGGTGCCCCACGAACCCGAACCACCGCTCGGAGCGCCCGAATCGATCCGCGTCTTCCGGGCTGGCCGGAACTTCTACAAACTTCGCCTGCTCGGCTGGAGCGTCGGCCAGGGCTTCGCTCTCCTGGGCATCGTCTTCTGGGTCGGGGTGGTCGCCTTCGCGGAGAGGGAATCTAGGGCGACGAGAGAATCTACCGCCGCCGCGCCGCCTGCCGCGATTCCGCTTCTGCAGGAAGTTACCGGCACGCAGCCCACAATCGCGACCAATGGCACGGAGGGAACCACCGACTCGACCAAGAAGACCAAAAAGAAGATCCGCCCGCGAAACGACCCCATCAAGGACTTCGTCACCATGACGAGCAAGATGCCTCCGTGGACCTTCACCTTGTTGTGGACGCTCAAGATCATCTTCTTCTTCGTCTACCTCGGACAGGCCGCGGTCACCTATGCGATCCTCCGCCTCGATTACGAGCAGCGCTGGTATATCGTGACCGACCGCAGCCTCCGCATCCGCAGCGGGCTTTGGAGCGTGCAGGAAATGACCATGAGTTTCGCAAACCTCCAGCAGGTCGCCCTGTCGCAGGGACCGCTGCAACGCTTCCTCGGAATCTCGGACGTGAGGGTCCAGTCCGCCGGTGGCGGCGGTGGCGGCACGCACGGCCAGAAGGGACAGGACGCTTCGCTCCATACCGGGGTGTTCCATGGCGTTGAGAACGCCATGGAAATCCGGGACCTGATCCTCGAACGTCTCCGGCTCTTCCGCGAAACCGGCCTCGGCGATCCGGACGAAGCCCGCCGTTCGACGCAACCCCAGCCGGCGGCTGTCACTACGGACAGAGTCGACGCGTCCACGTTGGCGGCCGCCCGCGAGTTGATCACCGAAGCCCGGGCATTGAGACAGGCGGCCGATTCGCTCGGACACGGGTGAACTGCCAGGAACGTCGCGGCTCATCCGTTCCAAGCCTTGCCTCCCTCCATGCCGCCGACCTACAACACACGCATGACTCCCCATTTCTTCACCGGATTCTCCCGTAGACAGTTCCTCCGTCGAAGCGCCGCCGCCGCGCTGACTTTCCCTTTCGTCAGTCGCCTCGGGGCCGCTTCGGCCAACGGAATGCTGAACCACGCGAGCTTTGGTGCGTCCGGTATGGCGGGCGCGGATCTCACCTCGATCACCGCCACCAAGCTGGTCAACCTCGTGGCCGTCGCAGAGATCGACGACACAAAGACGTCCGAGCTGCGGAAGAACCATCCGAATACCAGGATCTACAAGGACTGGCGCGAACTGCTCGACAAGGAGGCCAAGAACATCGACTCGGTGAACGTCTCCACGCCCGACCACATGCACGCGCCCATCGGGCTGGCCTCGATCGCGCTCGGCAAACATGTCTACGGCCAGAAGCCGCTCGCGCAAAACGTCTGGGAAACCCGCCAGCTCACGCTCGCCGCTCGTAAGGCGGGCGTCGTCACCCAGATGGGAATCCAGATCCATTCCCACGTCGCCTACCGCACCGCCGCCCGGCTCATCCAGGACCAGGCCATCGGCAAGGTGAAGGAGGTCCACACTTGGAGCAGCAAGAAGTGGGGTGATCCGACTCCGTTGCCCACCACGAGCGATCCGATCCCCGCCGGCTTCGACTGGAATCTCTGGCTCGGCGTCGCCGCCGACCGGCCGTTCATCGGCAAGGGCTACTACCATCCCGGCAACTGGCGGAAGCGGCTCGACTTCGGCACCGGCACCTTCGGCGACATGGGCTGCCACATCTACGATCCCGTCTTCAAGGCGCTCAACCTCACCGCGCCGATCTCCCTCCGTTCCGAAGGCGAACAGCCCACCGCGACCAACTGGGGCATCAACGCCGTCATCCACTACGTCTTCCCCGGCAACGAACTCACCGCCGACAAGACGGTAAAGGTCACCTGGTATGACGGCGACATGCGCCCGCCCGGAAGCGTGCTCGAAGTCCTTGGCCCCGACATCAAGCTTCCCGACCAGGGTTCGATTTTTCTCGGAACCAAGGGTGCGATGCTCCTTCCGCACATAGGCATGCCCGTGCTTCTCCCGAAAGCCAATTTCATGGAGTTCGCCATGCCCAAGCTCGAGCCGGTGGATCACTACCGGCAGTTCGTCGAAGCCTGCCAAGGCAAGGGCAAGACCTCAGCCCACTTCGACTACGCCGGGGCCCTCACCGAGACGATCCTCCTCGGCGGCGTGGCCACGCGGTTCCCCAAGACGACCCTCGAATGGGACGCCGCGAAGATGACCTTCAAGAACCTGAACGAAGCCAACCCGTTCCTCCGCCGCGCCAGCTACCGCAAGGGCTGGGAGCCGAAGTGGGTTTGAGAACACGCAGATTGACTAGGGATAACAGCATGGTTCCCTGATGACATGACCTTGATGGATCGCATCACCATAGAACCCGGCAAATGCGGAGGACGGCCCTGTATCCGCGGCCTCCGCATCCGCGTCAAAGACCTCCTCGAAATGCTGGCGGATGGCGCCCAGCCCGAGGCGATCCTGCGCGATTTTCCAGATCTTGAGGCGGACGACATCCGGGCCGCGTTGCTTTACGCGGCGGGCGGATCGGACCACGTCGTTCTCAAAGCCGCGTGACCGTCCTAGTTGACGAGCAACTTCCGCCAAGCCTTGCCCAATGGATCAAGGCCAAGAGTTAGGAGGCGTGTCACGTTCGGGTCTCTGGGCTTCAACGGGCTCCCGACACCGAGATCTGGAACAAGGCGCTCGAACTTGGGGCTGTTCTGTTCACCAAGGATGAAGACTTTGTGGATGCGTGGCTAAAGCGGCAACCCCGCGTTGCCTTGGTATGGGTTCGCGTCGGCAACTGCACCAATCCCGCACTCTTCGAATGGCTGGAGCCGCTATGGCCTGAAGTCGCACAGCGTCTGGATGGTGGCGAGCAGTTCATCGAACTCCGCAGATAGGGCCTGGGTTGACTTTCACCTGCCCGGCCCCTATCCCAACGCGCGATGTCATCCCCGGCGGCCCCGAATTCGTATCCCAGGCTGCTGCGGCCGTTCGCTCCACGGCCGCAGATCTCCCACGTCGTCCTCGACTTCGACGGCACCCTCTCGTGGCTCCGGCATGGCTGGCCGGAGATCATGCTCAACCTGTTCCTCGAGTATTTCCCGATCCGCCCGGGCGACGATCTCACGGCCATCAAACGCGAATTGATCACCGACATCCTCAGCCTCAACGGCCAGCCCACCGTGTTCCAAATGCGCAGCTTCGTGGAGCGGGCTTTGGCCAAGGGCGGACGCCCTCCCAAGCCAGAGGAACTGCTCGTCGCCTACCAGTTCCGCCTCGACGAGGTGATCGATGAACGCACCGACCGCATCAAAGACGGCTCCGCGTTTCCCGACCATTTCGTCGTCTTCGGCGCGCGCGCAATCCTCCGCCAGTTGGCCGAACGCGAGGTCACGCTCTACATCCTGAGCGGCACCCACATTGAACGCGTTCTTGAAGAGGCCAAACTTCTCCAACTCGACGACTTTTTTGAGGATCGCATCTTCGGCAGTCCGGCGGACGCGACGGGTTTTTCCAAACGCATGGTCTTCGACCGCATCCTGGCCGAGGAAGGAATCCGCGGAGACCAACTGCTCTCGCTCGGCGACGGCCCGGTGGAGATCCATCACACGGCGGAACTCGGCGGCCTCGCGGTCGGCGTGGCCAGCGACGAGGATGAAAATGGCTCCGGTCGCTGCGATCCTTGGAAGGAAAAACAGCTCACCGACGCCGGAGCCCACATGATGATGGCCGACTACCGCCAGCCGGACGCCATCCTCGACCAATTGTTCGGAGTCCCTCCCAACATCGCATGACCCCCGCCCCGCTCGACTGGTCGAAGCTCCGTGTGTTCCCGTTGTCGCAACGCCGCAGCCTCAGCCGCGCGGAGACCCTGGAGCCGGATCTTTCATCGCCACTGCCCGACTGTGCGGCGGAAACTAGAAGGCAGGTAGCGGTAGCGGCGAAGCGCATTCGCGGCGCCCGGCAGCGCGGCGCCGGAGTCCAGCTGATCTACGGCGCGCACCTCCTCCGCAACGGCGGCGGAGCAGTCATCAGGGAGCTTTTGCGCGAAAAACTGGTCACGCATCTCGCCACCAACGGTGCGGGCACAATCCACGATTGGGAGTTCGCCTTCCTCGGCCGTTCGACCGAGAGCGTGGGACAAAACGTCGCCGCCGGGACGTTCGGCACTTGGGACGAGACCAGCCGCAACATCCATCTGGCGCTCCTCGCCGGCTCACTTGAAGGACTGGGCTACGGCGCCAGCCTTGGACGATTCATCGCCGAGGACGGCTGCACGCTGCCGTCCATTGCGAGCCTTGAAGCTGAACTTCGGAATGAACCATCGTCACCGCTCTCGCCGGCCCGCGCGGAGGTGCTGCTCGCCATTCGTCAGCACGCCCTGCCAGTTGGCCGGATCGTGGTGGAGCATCCATGGAAACGCGTTTCGATCCTTGCTGAGGCCTGGAAACGCGGAGTCCCGCTAACGGTCCATCCGGGCATCGGCTACGACATCGTCGCGTGCCATCCTATGTTCAACGGCGCCGTCATCGGCCGCGCCGCGCAGCTGGATTTCCA
Source organism: Verrucomicrobiota bacterium (assembly GCA_038203875.1). Lineage (GTDB taxonomy): Bacteria > Verrucomicrobiota > Verrucomicrobiia > Limisphaerales > CANJSG01 > CANJSG01. Next base: position 9,383 of record JBBRDN010000077.1, on the reverse strand, counting down.
GCAGTTCGCCGGAGTCGTGGAGACGTTGGACGGCGGCGTGGTGATGTCCATCGGCTCTGCCATCATGGGCCCGCAGGTGTTCGAGAAGGCCCTGAGCTGCGTGAACAACCTGCGCGTGGGGAATGGACGCGGCATCGTTTCCGGCCATGAGATCTTCGTCGTCGATCTCCAGGACGGCGGCGGCTGGGACTGGACGCAGGGCGAGCCGCCCAAGACGAACGCCGCCTACTATCTCCGCTTCTGCAAAAGTTTCTCCCGGATGGGTGCGCCGATGCACTATGTCTGCTGTGACAATGTCGTTTTCCTCCGCCACCTTTGGGCGGAACTGAAACCCTTGTGAACCTCATCCGCTTCAAAAAGATCATCTCGGCGTATCCCAAGATGCGCGTGGCCGTCATTGGCGACTTCTGCCTCGACCGGTATCTCGAGATCGATCCGTCACGGTCGGAAGTTTCACTAGAGACCGGCCTGCCGGTGCACAACGTGGTGAGCGTCCGGGCCCAGCCCGGCGGGGCCGGCACCATCCTGAACAACCTGGTCGCCCTCGGCGTGAGCGAGATCTATCCGGTCGGGTTCTGCGGCGACGACGGAGAAGGGTTTGAACTCCGCCGCGCCCTCAGCAGTTTGCGCGGCATCCGCCTCGACCACTTCATCACGACGAAGAAACGACGCACCTTCACCTACTGCAAACCCCTGCTGCTGCTGCCCAATTCGCCACCCCAGGAATTGAGCCGGCTTGATTCGAAGAACTGGACGGAGACTCCGGGCGAAGTGCAAAGCCGCTTGATGGACGGGATCAAGGATCTCGCCGGTCGCGTGCATGCGATGATCCTGCTGGACCAGGTGGACCTGCCAGAAACCGGTGTCGTCACTCGCATGGTCCGCGATACCGCGGGAGCAGCTGCCCGCATGTATCCGACGCTCACGGTCGTGGCCGACGGCCGTCGCGGTCTCGCCGGATTTCCTCCGCTCTTGTTCAAGATGAATCTCGCGGAACTCGCCCGCACGGTGCCGTTGTCGCCCGATCCAACCGAGGAGGCCATCATCGCCGAAGCGACCGATCTCGCGCTGAAAAACAAACGGCCGGTCGTGATCACGATGGCCGATCGGGGCATGATCGGCGTCACCGCCGACGGCAAAATCTCCCATCAGCCTTCCCTGCCCTTGCGCGGCCCGATCGACGTCGTGGGTGCCGGCGATTCCGTGACCGCGAACCTCACCACGGCACTGGCCGCCGGGGCCACCATGCCGGAGGCGTTGGAACTCGCCACGGCGGCGGCTTCGACGGTGATCCACCAACTGGGCACGACCGGAACCGCGACCATCGTCGACCTATTTGGCATCGTCGCCGCCAACGTCCCAGCGGATCCGGGCCCGGGCGGAACGGAATTCCTGTCGCGCCGAAGCCAGCAGTGAGTGCTTCGGTCTCAACCGCGCGGCGCATCTGGGCAGTCGGGATGCTGGTGTTCGTCGCCGTCATAGTCGTCGGATGCGCCTCGATCCAATCGAACGCGAACCTTCGCCGCTTCGAGTTCACCGAACCGCAGATGGGTGTTCCGTTCCGACTCGTCTTCTTCACCACTGACCAGACTCGGGCGAACGCCGCCGCTGCCGCCACTTTCGCCCGCATCCGCCAGCTCAACGACATACTTAGCGACTACGAATACGACAGCGAACTCAGCACGCTATCCCGCTCGTCCGGCTTCGGCACAAACGTCCCTGTGAGTTCCGAGATGTGGTTCGTCCTAAGCCGCGCACAGGAACTTTCCAAACGCACCGACGGTGCTTTCGACATCACGGTCGGCCCTGTCGTCAGCCTGTGGCGCAAGGCGCGTCGCGAGAAACGCCTGCCGGAACCGGCACGCTTGACCGAAGCGATGGCGTCCGTTGGATGGACCAATCTCGTGCTCGATGCCACCAAGCATTCCGCCCGGCTGCTCAAGCCCTCCATGCGTCTAGACCTCGGCGGCATCGCCAAGGGCTACGCGGCGGATGAAGCGCTGAGGACGCTGAAACAACTAGGCATCGCACGCGCACTGGTCGCGGCCGCCGGCGACATCGCGGTCGCGGAATCACCGCCAGGCAAATCCGGATGGCGCGTCGAGATCCCGCCCCTCGACGTGACCAACGCTCCGCCGCCGCGGCATCTGCTTCTCCGGCACGCCGCCGTTTCGACCAGCGGCGATCTCTTTCAGCACGTCGAGATCGACGGCGTGCGCTACTCGCACATCGTCGATCCCAAGACAGGCATCGGTCTGACGGACCACAGTCTCGTGACGATCATCGCCCGCGACGGGATCACCGCCGACAGCCATTCCAAACCCGCCAGTATCCTCGCTCCGGCAAAGGCGCTCCAGTTCGTCGAGGGCACGCCGGGACTGGCGGGACTGATTGTGCGGAAGCCCGGCGCCCAGATCGAAATGATGGAGTCATCTCGCTTCAAGCGATGGATGGAGATCGAAGCAGGCACTCCGGCCAGCCGATGAGAAAGTGAGCTGGGGAGCAACACTCCGGTATCCGCAATAAGCTCCGTGATTCCGGATTCATCACCGTCCCGTCATCATTTCAAGCTTCCTTCCGTCGTCCGCCTTCGGCATTCGTCTTCGGCATGTTCCCCCGCCTGCTCCTCCTCCTTGCGCTTTCACTCCCGGCGTTTGCCGGTCCGTTGGAAGACTACGTCTCCAAACCCGACAGCGCATTCAGCTGGAAGGTCGTTTCCTCGATTCAGACCAATGGCATGAGCGTGGCCCGGCTGGAGATGACCTCGCAGCAGTGGCGTGAGCATACCTGGAAACACTCCATGGTCGTCGTGACGCCGCCCGTCGTGCGCAATCGCGACCACGCCTTCATGTTCATCACCGGCAGCGGCCAGGGGCTCCAATACATCTCCATGCTCGCCACCATCGCCGAGCGCGCCGGATGCGTCGCCGGTTGCATTACCGACGTCCCGAACCAGCCGCTCTACGGCGGAAAAAAGGAGGATGCCCTCATCGCCTACACCTTCTCCGAATACTTGAAGTCGAAGGATCCCACATGGCCGCTTCTTTTCCCCATGGCCAAGAGCGCCGTGCGCGGACTCGACACGCTGGCCGCGTTCGGAGCCGAGACCAAGGCCGCCACCCCGACGAAGTTCATCGTCTCGGGCGCCAGCAAACGCGGCTGGACTACCTGGCTCACCGCCGCGACCGACAAACGCGTCGTTGCCATCGCTCCAATGGTCATCGACGTGCTCAACATGTCCGAACAGGTGAACTGGCAGCGAAAGGTCTACGGACGCGACTCCGAGCAGATCAAGGACTACACCGAGCGCGGGCTGACGGACGTCTTCACCAATCCGGAGATGAGCGAACTCCGGGGCCTGATCGACCCCTACAGCTACCGCGCCCGCTACACCATGCCCAAGCTGATCATGCTCGGGAGCAACGATCCCTACTGGACCGTCGACGCGCTCCGCTTCTACTGGAACGAATTGCCCGGCCAGAAACTCATCCACCAGACCGCCAATGCCGGCCATGATCTGAACGGCGGCAAGGAAGCGATTCCCACGTTGGCCACCTGGACCCAGATGGTCGCCGACGGCGAGAAACTTCCCGAGATGAAATGGACCTTCACCGACGGCAAGCCGGCCAAGCTCGCCGTGGAAGCGGGCCAAGCGATCAACCGCGGCCTCTATTGGACCGCCACGTCGGACAACCGCGACTTCCGCAAGTCCGCCTGGACCAGCCGACCGCTGACCGTCGACGGCAACAAACTCTCCGCCGAAGGCACCGCACCCGAAGGCGCCTGGAGCGCCGCCATGATCCACGCGGAGTTCACTTCCAAGCGCGGCAACAAGGCGTGGTTCTCCACCGAAGCCCGCGTGACCCCGGACGATCCGAAGCCAGAGGGGAAGTGAACTCTTTGTGACCTTCCCACTGCAGGCTCACGGACATGAAAAATTGAGCTTTATGCTCATTCTCTCAGGTGCATTCGGGATCGTTGTCGGCGTCGCCCTGCTCGTTACACAAAGGGAGAAGGGTCTTCCTCCTGGAGCGAACTTGCCCGGCTGGAACACCGAGATGGAGTGGAGGCCTCTCGCCACACTTGAGACGACGATCTATGCTGAAACTGCAGGGGTGATCCTCTTAGTGGCAGGCTTGTATCCCCTTCAACGCCTCCGTTCGCCGAAGACCAATCCTCCCAGCACGTAATTCCCAGCCAGAGAGGCGGCCCTGTCTGTAGGTTCCAACCACTTCACAGTCCCACCGACCTACCTCGTCGTCACGCGGTCGAAGGTCTCCGGGGCGACCCAGCGGGTGTTGTAACGGGACATGAGTTCATCGGCGGACTTGAGCGGTGGGCGGGGTTCGGAGCCGTATCGCTGGTAGTCCATGCCGTGCCACGGGAGAGGGTCAATTCGAGGGCCCTCTGTCACATGGAAGTCGGCGTCCTTGTCCCAACCAACGCTCCAAAGGACATAAGTGCGCTGCTGGCCTGCTGCGACGGGGGGCAGGTTCTTGGGATCGAACTTCAGAGTGAGTTCGTCTCCGGCCGCGATGACGGCGAGGGCGTTGTCGCGGTCGCCTATCAATTCACGGACATCTCCGTGGCGGGTGGCCCAGCCTGAAGGCGTGATTCGCCAGTTGGGCCGCTGGAACACTCGGTCGTAGACCGGCGTGAGCGGTTGGGTCCACGGCAGGTCGGCGAAGTGGCTGTAACCTCGCCAGTGCAGGTCGGCCGAGGCGGGCTTGAGGACATGCGACTGCCCGGTGACATCGGCGACGAACTCCATCAGCTCGATGCGGTCCCAGTGGATCTCGAACGCGGTCGAAAGGCGGAGGCGTTTCCAGCCGGCGGGCAGTTTGCCGGCGAGATCGACGAGGATGGTCTTCGTCTTGCCAACAGGCGCTCCGACCATGACGTCCACCTTCGCCCATGAACCGTCTGCCAATTCGGCCTCCAGATGGGGAAACGGGAACGGCAGTTCGGGATCGTGCGAGCCGGCAATGTTGGCCATGCCGCCGCCGAAGCGGAGCCAGCCGTCGAGAAGGAGCACGGGATGTTGCAACGCCGGAACGGCACCGAAGTCGAATGTCACGGAGAACGGCTCGGCCGCTCCCCGAAGCTGGGGACGGCGGAGCGCGACGGGCAAAGCGTATTGGCGGTCGGACTTGCGGACGGCTTCGGCGACATCGAGCCCATCGGAACGGACCGCGTGCTGCACCGGGGCGACGGACTTCACGGTCCAGAGCCGATGTTTCGGAAACGGACCGCCCGGAAACAGTTTCCCGGTCGAGTGGACCTCCGTGCCGGCGGGATGATCGACGGCGTAGAGCTTGGCCTCTTCGAGATAGAGGATCTCGCGGAGTTCCTCGGTGATCTGGAGCGTGATGAAACCGTCCTTGGGTGGGAGCTGGGACGCATTGCCAAGAACGACGAACTCATCGGGGTCTCCCTCGATCTGTCGCCCTTCAGCCACGGGCAATCCGAGAGGAGCCGCGCCGAGCAGATCGGTGACGAAGCGGAATCCCTTGCCGTCCCAGCAGAAGAGATATGGACAGGAGCCGGTGGGAAGCTGGAGTTCCTCCATGACCAACGGCGCGCAGTCGGCCTTCACGTCGAGGCTGGTCAACGAAAGGTCGAACCAATGCACCGTGAGCGCCTCGAACTGGTCGAGCTTGCCGACTCCGATCTCGATCGGCAGCTGCGTGACCGGGCGTGACAAACGCAGGCCGCCGCCGCGCAGTTCGATGCGCGCGCCGAGGCCGTTCGGATTTGAGCGGTTGCCCAGGAGGTTGATCTTGATCTGGTGGTTCCGGTTCCCGCCGTTGTTGCGCAGGTAGACGATCTTCCCGGCCGTGCTTTCAAGAATGAGATCGGTGTCGCAGTCGCCGTCGAAGTCGGCCTGCAAGACATTCACCCAGGGTCCGGGACCGACGGTGCTGATGGAAGTCGGCCCGCCGGACACCACGAAACCGTGCTCCCCGATGTTGCGCCAAAGGAGCGGAATCCGGCCGAGGAGAAGCACGTCAAGCCAGCCGTCGTTGTCGTAGTCGATCAGCTCGATTCGTGTGGCGCCAACGGGGTCGCCGGGAAGGATGAACTTCTTTCCGGTCGAGAGCCGGACCTCGACGCCTTCGGGAACGACGCAGGCGAAGTCAGGCCGGAGATCGTTGTCCAGATCACCGATCGCAAAGACGGTGGACGCGGGCCAGTCGGCCGGGGAATTGGTCGGGAAAAACGAACCACCACGGGCCTTGAGGAGAAGCAACGGGACCTGGTTCTCCCTGCCAAATACGAAGTCCGCTGCCCCGTCTCCATTCCAATCCTCGACCCGCATCCGTGCGACACCCGATACGGTGGCCGGGATCCCGGAGGTGGCGGTGATGTCGCGGAAGAACCCGTTGCCGAGGTTGCGGAACAGGACAGGTCGATTGGTTTCCGTCAGTGCCAGCAGTCCCAGTTTCCCGGTAAAGTCGAAGTCCACCAGCGCCCCGTCGGTCGCTTTCAAGCCGGACAGGCCGGTCGCCGCCGTGACGTCCCGCATCGAACCGTCGGGCTGGATGCGAAGAACGTGGGAAGCCCCGTCGCCCAGCAGGAAGATGTCGGGAACCCGATTGGTCAACAGGGCACCGACGATGGCTCGGCGCGGGTTGGAGTTGGTCGGAAGCTGCAAAGCGGGTCCGGCCGGGACAAACACGCCGCGCTTCATCGTGAAAAGACGAAACCCCTCGGGCGTCCGGGCAAAGAGACGGAGCGGGCCGTTGGTCCCGATGTCGATCACCGCCACAGGGCCGCTGAGGCGATGGCCGTCGCCGAAAACTTCGTCGGTCGCCTGGTCGAAGGCGAGCGGAACGCCGGTCTCCAGCGGCTGCACCAGCTTGAACATGATCCGCACCTGGGTGTGCACACATCGTTCGAAGTCGGCCGGATTGGGCGTCGACTGGGGACGCTTCGAAAGGACGATCTGATGCTGGGCGAGGGCGTCCTTGGCTTCGTCGGTGCGGTTCGTGCGCAGCAAGGCCTGGCTGAGGAGATAGAATGCGGCCGGATGCTGCGGGTCGAGGGACGTCGTCGTCTCGAAGCTCCAGATGGCGTCCTCGAGGTGGTTCAGGTTGAAGTGTGCCCGACCGAGTTGAAAGACGGTCGCGGCGATCGACTTGTCCATGTCCCAGGCCGTTTGAAGGGACTTGGTGGCCTCGACGTTCAGGTTCTGCCGGAGCTGGGCGCAGCCAAGGACGAACTGGGCAGCGGCGGACTGGGGATTCAGTTTCAACGCCTCCGCGGCTTCGGTCTGGGCTCCCGCCGCATCGCCCCCGAGGAGCAATGCGTTCCCGAGGTTGAGGCGTGCGTCGAACTGGCCAGGGCTTTCCGCAACGGCCTTGCGAAACTCACCGGTCGCCTTGGCGGCGTTGCCGGAATCGTAAGCGGCTTTGCCGGCGGACATGGCGCGGTCGAACTCCGCGCTGGGCCCGTCCGCCGCACCGCCGGACGACTTGGGGCCGCAGCCGGAAGCGAGGAGCCACAGGGCGGAAAGGAGCGCGAGAATTGGGGCGGACTTCATGGAGTGCGACGGGACAGTTCGAACGAAAGACGCAGGCCCTCAAGCGTGAGGCTGGGGACGACGGCGGATATCTCCGGCAACCGAGCGGCGATGAGGCGCGCGTAACCACCGGTGGCGACGACGGGAAGCTTCTTCACGCCCAGTTCGGCCTTCAATCTCAAGATGAGCTCCCGGATCAGTCCGCGGTATCCGTGGACCGCGCCGACGAGCATCGCCTGCTCGGTGGTCTTGCCGATGACGCCACGGGGTTCACGGATCTCAATGCGCGGCAGGAGCGCGGTTTTTTCGTGGAGGTAGTCGGTCATCGCTGAAAGCCCGGGTGCGATAACGCCGCCGACGTAGTTGCCGCTCTTGTCGACCACGTCGAACGCGACCGCCGTGCCGAACGCGACCACGACGGCGGGAGCCCCGAACCGGTGTCGGACAGCGACTGCATTGGCCAGACGGTCCGCGCCGATGGCCGAGGGTTTGGGATAGTCGATGCCCACTCCGGCGACGGTGTCCGAGGTCAACTCGTAGGGCGCGGGAATCCCATGCGCGCGAAGCCAACGCCGGACAAATGGGGTCGCGTTCGGAACGACACTGGCAATCGCGGCGGATTCGATCGCAGTCCCGCCCAGGAAGTCCGCCAGGTCGGCGTGGACTTTACCGGAACGCCAACCCGCCGTCTTGAGGTCCACAGAGCGGAGAATCCTCCGGCCTTTGGACAATCCAACGTGCGTGTGGGTGTTGCCCACATCGAACAGCAGCAGCATGGGTCTCACGCTCAAGGAGCCACGGGAAAAAGAAAAGCCCGCCGATCACGGCGGGCTTGAATGGATGCGGACCGGCCTATTGGGAAACGAAGGCGTAGGCATAGGCCAGCCGTCCCTCGTCGGTCACGGCCCACAGGTTGAACTTGGGTCCCACGGTGCCCCAGAGCTTGACCTGTCGGACACTTCCGTCGCCGAAGGCGTAATTGGACGCCAACCCGCCGTGTCGGGCTTGATTCAGCTCGGAGTAGTCGTTTCCGTTCCCTTCAAAGAGGTCCATGTAGAAGTGATAGGACTCGTTCTTCTTCTCGCCGAAGAAAACGACGTCCTCGACCTTCTTCGCGCCGCCTTCGGCGAAGGGGACATCCACGGGAACGTCCGCGATGGTCTTTCCGTAAAAATCGTTCCACCCATTGATGATGTAGGAGCGGGGGGCTTTGTCAGCGTCGTCGACCGGCCCGGGAACGGAGGCGGGGGGCTTCGGTCCATCCGACGGGCAGACGATGACCCGCAGATCCTTGTAGCCGTCCTTCAACGCTTCCGGCCAACGGGGGTTATACTTCGCCGGAGTGCTCCCGACGGTCCTCGCCGGATATTTGCCGTTGTTGCCGCCGGCGTAGAGCGTCAGCGAGATCGACAACTGCCGCAGGTTGTTCACGCACGCGATGCGTTTCCCGGATTCCTTGGCGCGGGCCAGACTCGGAAGGAGCATGCCCGCGAGAATACCTATGATGGCGATGACCACGAGGAGTTCGATCAGCGTGAACCCGCCGCTTCTGTCCGCGACCGGGAGTTGGGTTGTCTTTTGCATAGTCGTGATGCCTTCTGTTTTTCGGTTAATCCCGGCCGCTCTGAAGTTTTCTCGAATGGCCCGGCTGCGGATCCGGTCAGTCTCTAAACTCATGAACGCAAGGAACTGGACATTTGTCGGCGTCGCCGTGCTGCTCGTCGCCCTCTGCGCCTACATTTTCACCGACTGGTTCAGCGCGGCCCCTATTCGGATTGGTTCACGAATTTTTCCGGGAAGACGCGGAGGGAATGACCGGATCGTGTTCTACCTGGACCGTGAATACAAACTCACATCGATC
>JBBRDN010000076.1:0-17936 GCA_038203875.1 Verrucomicrobiota bacterium | reverse complement strand
TGAACGAGGCGAAGAGCGCGGCGTAGTCGTCGGCCGCCTCGTAGCCCTTGCCGAGCAGAAGGGAAAGGCCGATGCCCAGACCGGCGGCCAGGGAAGTGATCGCGTCGCTGCGGTGGTGCCAGGCGTCGCTCTGCACGGCGGAGCTGCCCACGGCCTCGCCTTCCTTGAGCACAAAGCGGAAGAGCCCTTCCTTGATCGCGATGACGCCGACCAGCACGGCGAGCGTGAACGGCGCCGGACTGGAATGCGGCGTCAGGATCTCCTGCACGGCCTTGACCGCGATCCATGTCGCGGCGCCGAGCAGCATGATGGAAACGATGGCGGCGGCGATGGGCTCGGCCTTGCCGTGGCCGTAGGGATGGTCTTCGTCAGGCGGGGCCGCCGCCACGACGAGCCCGCGCCAGACGATGATCGAGCTGATGACATCGGCCATCGACTCCACGGCGTCGGCGATCAGCGCGTGGGAATGCCCGACGACGCCGGCGGCGAACTTGCCCACGGCTAGAACCGTGTTGGTGACCAATCCCCAGAGGGTGGCCTTCACGCTGCGGCTGAGACGGTCCGTGGACATCGCCGTGAGCGTGCCGAAGACGCAGGGAACGGGCGATGGAAAATCCCGGCGGAGCGCGCATCAGCCCTTCGCCGCTGTGGGAGGTTCCACCTTCCATCCCGAATCCTGCTTCACGAGCAGCGTGCGGGTGGGGAAGGCGAACTCGATGCCCGCCTTCTCGAAGCGCTCCTTGATCTGGAGGTTGAAGGACTCGATGCCGGCGACGTATTCCTTGAAGTCGCTGGTGGCGAACCAGTGGATGACCTGGAGGTTGAGGGAGGAGTCCGCGAACTGGTTGAAGCTGATGATGACGTCGTGGGTTTTCGGATGGACGAAGATGTCGCGCAGAATGTCGACGGCCTCCTTCACCTTCACCGTGGGCGTGGAGTAGGTGATGCCGATGACGAGCGTGGTCTTGATGTTGGGCCGCTGGGAGATGTTGGTGATCGTGGCGTTGCCCATCGTCTTGTTGGGAATGGTCACGAGATGTCCGTCGAGGTTCCGGACGCGGGTGGAGCGAAGGTTGATCTGCTCGACCGTGCCGTCCACGCCGCTGAGCTGGATGCGGTCGCCGATCTTGAACGGCTTGTCGATGAAGATGGTGAAGGTGCCGAAGAGATTCGCGACGGTGTCCTGCGCGGCGAGACCGAGCGCCAGGCCGACGACGGAGAGCGACGCGAGGATGCCCGTGATGTCCACGCCCATGTTCTGGAGGGTCATCAGGATCGCGATGATCAGGAGGAATCCCTTGAGGGCGCCGCGGACGATGGGCACCAGCGCTTCGCGGAGCGACTTGTCGTCGTGCGAGACGAAGCGCCGGATCCACTGGCCGACGAGCACGTCGACCAGCTTCAGGAGAACGTAGGTGATGGAGAACGCGACGATGAGGATGAACATCTTGCCCAGCAGCCGTTCCATCACCGCGGGCCATTTGAAGAGGCTCAGGCCGATGTGCATGAGGACGACGAACGCGATCACCTTGGCCGGCCCGCGGAGGAGCTCGATGACCATGTCGTCGGTCTCCGTCTCGGTGCGCCTTGCGAGCCGTTTCAGCCAGACGCCGAGGACGAGGTCGAACACCTTCGAAACGAGGAACGCCAGCGCGATGTAGATGGCGAACGCAAGATACTGCCAGAGCGGATTGCCAAGGACCTCGGCCTGCAGGGTGTCGACCTTGTTCAACCCGAAAGTCAGGTAGGCGTGGTTGGTCACGCTGATCTCGGGAAAGGCGAGCAGCGGCCGCACGTTGGTGGAAGGGGCGGAGGCCGCTGCGTTGGTCGCCGGGGCCTGCCCGTAGGCGGGAATGGTCAGAAACAGTCCGGCGCAGAGCCAGGTCAGTCGGAGGAAACGAAAACTCGTCGATCGCATGGTCCGGCGAGACTAGGCCAGAACCGCCCGCCGACAAGGGTCAGCCGCCGGCGACGATGCGGACGATTTCCAGGCGATCACCGGCTCGGACTTCGCGGGTGGAGAACTCGGACGGGGTCACGGCCTCGCCATTGTGCTCCACCACGACGCTGCGCGGTGGCAGGCCCTGGGCGACGAGGAACTTCTCCAGCGTGGCGGGAAGTTCGGCGACGACGGACTGGCCGTTGGCGGTGACGGTGGCTTGGTTCATGACGGGGGAACGGTCGCCGCTGCCAATGCCGGCGGGCAAGGGGCTACTTCGAAGCTAAGGACGCTTTCCTAGCCGCAGCTCGATCCGATCCGAATCGTTCGTGGAGACGATGACGGATTGCGCGGTGATCCCGCCGCCTGGTTTTCAGGCGGTCAACGCCGCGTCCCAGTCCTTCCACACCGGTTCATAGCCCAGACGGCGGATCAGCGCGGCGATGTCGGCAGGGGAACGATCGTCGGCGATGTCGAACTGGCCGGTCGCATTCGTCGCACGCCCCGGGGCATGCGCGGCGGCCCATTCGCTGGAACCCGCCGCGAGCTCGACGATCTTTCCGCGCACGGTCTGATGGAGGTTGTCCTTGCCGGCGCCGGTGTAGCCGCCGGGCTCGGTATGGCTGCCGGCGCTCATCATCGTCACTCCGAGCGGGATCAAGCCGTCGCGCAGCTTGGCCGGCTCACGGGTGGAGAGCACAAGGCCGACATCCGGAAGGAACAGGCGGAACGCGCAGATGGCCTGCACCAACTCACGGTCGGTCATGTGGGTCAGCGGCTGGAACTCGCCGGCGCACGGACGAAGCCGCGGAAGCGAGATGGTCACCTGCGACTTCCAGCAGGTCTTCAGAAGATAGGCGGCATGGGCGGCGACGCTGATGGCTTCGTAACGCCAGTCGGCGAGGCCGTAGAGCGCACCGATGCCGAGCCGCCGGAACCCCGCGGCGTAGGCGCGTTCGGGACACTCCAGCCGCCAGTCGAAATCGCGCTTTGGTCCGGCCGTATGCATTTCGGCGTAGAGCGGCCGGTCATAGGTTTCCTGATAGACAACGAGTCCATCGGCACCCGCCTGGACCGTTGGAACGTAGTCGGCCGTTTCCATGGGACCGACCTCGAGGGAGATGCTGGGGATGAACTCACGCAGCGCCCGGACGCATTCGGCCATGTAGCCATTCGAAACGAACTTGGGGTGTTCCCCGGCTACCAGGAGGATGTTGCGGAATCCCTGGTCCGCCAGCGCGCGCGCTTCGCGGCGGACATCATCGATGCTGAGCGTCACGCGAAGGATCGGGTTGTCCCGCGAGAAGCCGCAGTATTTGCAGTTGTTGATGCACTCGTTCGACAAGTAGAGAGGCGCGAAGAGGCGGATGGTTTTGCCAAACCGTTGCCGGGTGATGGCCTGGGAACGGCGGGTAAGGGGTTCAAGCAGTTCGGCCCCGCCAGGGGATAGAAGAGCCGCGAAGTCGGACAGGGAAAGGTCTGGTTGCCCGATCAGACGGCGAATATCGGCCGTGTCGGCGGACCGAGCTCGGTTGACCAAGGCGTTAAACGGAAGGGCATTGAACTCGGTAACAAAGCTCATCGAACCGCCATCGTATCAGAAGGGGTCTGCTGGGCAAGACACGCTCCCGGCGGGCGGGCTGTTCTCAAATCCGGGAACGGGCGCGGCCCGTGCTAAGGTCCATTGGGGCGATGGTCGATACCTTCCAACGAAGGGCCCGGACCTAACCGCCCTTGTCGTATCATGAAAAAGGCCCTCGCCGCCATCATCCTGACGCTTGCCGCCGGAGCAGCCTACCTGCTCTGGAGCCCGGCCGCGCCGGCTGAGGACCTTCTTTTCGGCGACGATTCCGTCTACCTGCGCCACGTCGGCAAGCCAGCCAACGTCAAGTTCACCGCTTTGGACGGAGCCGAAGTCGACGTGTCCAAACTCAAGGGCAAGGTCGTCCTCTTCGACTTCTGGGCCACATGGTGCGGTCCGTGCATGCAGGCTCTCCCGCACGTGAAAGGTGCCTACGACAAGTATCACGGTCGCGGTTTCGAGATCGTCGGCTTCAGTTTCGACGTCGACCGCGCCGCCCTCGACGGAGCCCTGAAGACCCACAAGATCGGCTGGCCCCAGTTCTTCGATGGAACCGGCCGTGGCAACCGCTTCGGCGAACAGTTCGGCATCCGCCACTATCCCTCAATGTGGCTGCTCGATAAGCGTGGCATTGTCCGCTACATCAGCGCCGGCCGGGACCTTGAGAAGAAGATCGAGACTTTGCTCGCCGAGTCCGAGAGCGCGCCGATGACCCAGTCCGGTCCCGCTTCCTTCCTCGAGAAAGCCCGCGAAGTCGTTTCCTCCGTCAAGGATCACGTCCTGTCGACGGAACCGCCCCACGAGGACGTCAAAGCCGACACTGTTACGAACGGAGGCCTCTCCACCGCCGAACCCGTCAAAGAACCCGGCCGCATGGAATCGGTCTTCCTGAAGGGAATCGTCGGTTCATCATCGAAGCCCGTCGCGATGCTGGATGCCGAAGGCCGCAGCTACACCGTGTCGCCGGGCGAAGAGATCCGGGTCCGCATCGGGCATGGGCTCCTGCCCGTCCGCTGCGAATCCATCGGCAGCGACCGCGTCATCATCACCTCCGCAGGTGGCAGTGTCCGCCGCGAGTTGGTCCTGTCGACGGCCACTGTTACCGCTCGGTGATCTGTTCATAACCCGCCGCTTCCTTGACTTGACCCATTTCACTTTGCTTGGCAAAGTGACCGCATGGATTCGAAATGGGCCGCCGAGAATCTCCAAACCATCCGCACTCTCATGGAGCGAACCGCCGTCTACCGACGGGCGCTCGCTCCCACCATGCTGGTGTCAGGCGGCGTCGGAATTGCCACGGCTCTGCTCGGGTGGCTGCGGGGTGGCGACCATCCCGGAGGGTTCGTCCTCCTCTGGCTTGGTGCCGCGATCATCGCGCTGGCAGGTGCGATGTTGGTCATCCGCAAGCAGGCACTCGGCGCCGCTGAACCGTTCTGGACCGCACCCACGCGCCGGATCGGGCAGGCTGTTCTGCCGGCATTTCTGGCGGGCGCCGCCGTTGCCGTCGCCGGGGTTCTGCGGCCGGACCGGATCGATCTCGCCTGTCTCATCGGCGCGTGGACCCTTTTCTACGGGCTCGGCCTTCATGCGGCGGCGTTCTTCATGCAACGCGGAGTCCGGCTCTTCTCGTGGGTGCTGATTCTATCGGGCATCGGCCTCATTTTGGTGCGCTGTGGCGGTGGGTTGCACGAGCTCGATGGCAAGACCGCCTGCCTCTGGATGGGTGGGATCTTTGGGGCGAGCCACCTGGGCTACGGCATCTACCTGCGCCTGACCGAACGTTCCCCGTCGCCGTGAACACGGAACCCTTCCTCAACCTGGATCGGCTGATCCACGAGAAGGGCCGCCTGGCGATGATGTCGCTCCTGGCCGCCTCGACGGAGGTGTCGTTCACCGAACTGCGGGACACCCTGTCGATGACCGACGGCAACCTCACCACCCACATCCGCACCCTGCAGGAAGCGGGCTATGTCGCGGTGACGAAATCGTTCCAGAACAATCGTCCGCTGACCACCTGCACGCTCACGCCGAAGGGCCGCTCGGCTTTCGCGGCCTACATCGACCTGCTCGAGCAGATCGTTCGTCAGTCCAAAACTCCCTGATCCGTTTTGAACGTCCTCGAACAATCGTCGTCATACACTTTGTCACGCAAAGCAAAGGAATGAGAATATGAAGATCCTACGCGCAGAACATCTCGGAATGTGCTTCGGCGTCCGAGACGCCATCTCACTCGCCTCCCGACACGCGGAAGCCGGACCCGTCACGATTCTCGGTGAACTGGTCCACAACGAACGCGTCCTCGCCCAACTGCGCGACTCCGGCGTCCGGTTCGCCACGGACCCCGCCAAAGTCACCACCCCCACCATGCTGATCACGGCCCATGGCGCTTCGAATCTGCGGATCGGAGCGGCCCGGGCCACTGGGCGCAACGTGCTTGAAGCTACTTGTCCTCTCGTCCACGTCGCCCATGCCGCCCTCATGAAACTTGTCTCGGAGGGTTTCCATCCCGTGATCGTAGGCCAACGCCACCACACGGAAGTTCGCGGAATGACGGAAGACCTCGGCACCCACGACGTGGTGTTGACGGAAGCCGACGTGGATCAACTCGTCGAAAACCCACGCCTCGGAGTCGTCTCCCAGACAACCCAACCGATCGAACGCGTCCGCCATCTTGTCGCTCGAATCCGCACTCGGTTCCCTCGGAGCGAGGTCCGCTTCCGTGACACGGTCTGCCAACCCACCAAACTTCGCCAACATGCCGCGGAAGCCCTGGCCCGCGACTGCACCGTCGTCATCGTCATTGGAGGTGCGCACAGCAACAACACCCGCGAACTCGTGGCCACGTGTCGACGCCGATGCCCCCGCGTGCATCACGTGCAAGAAGCCGGGGATCTCCAGTCCGCGTGGTTTGAATTGGGCGATATCGTCGGACTGACGGCTGGAACCTCCACGCCCGACGAAGCGATCACCGAAGTGGATCAAGCGTTGCGCGGCATCGCAGCCCAGAAGAACACCGCCGCCCAACCCGCGTTGCGATGATTTCACAGACCGCCATGGAAGAGGGCAAACCGGCCCCGCTGGGAGCGCTGCTTGCCGGCGAGCCCGAAGCGGTGGCCCGCGATCTGAGCCGGCCCGCGTTGGGGACGGTGGGCCGGCACTCTGCGGTCATCGTGATTGGAGCCGGCTTTTTCGGCGCGGCCATCGGCCTATGGCGCGACCCGATACAGGCGGTCTATACCGCCATCAAACTGCCGCTCATCCTGATTCTTTGCGCCGGTGGCAACGCCCTGCTGAATGGAATCATTGGCTCGCTGCTTGGGCTCAAACTCACCTTTCGCCAGTCGTTCCTCGCGATCCTCATGAGCTTCAGCATCGCCGCCACGATCCTCGGGTCCATCAGCCCGCTGCTCTTCTTCTACGTCTGGAACATGACGCCGTTCGATCCTGCGCACCGCACTGCCGAAGGCTATTCCGGGCTGATGGTCCTGGCGGTTGCCGCGATTGCCTTCGCCGGAATCGCCTCGAATGTCCGGCTCTTCGGCTGGCTCGATCGGGCCAGCGCCTCCCGCGTCCTGTCCCTCCGGGTCCTCTTTTGCTGGCTCGCCGGAAACCTGCTCCTCGGCAGCCAGCTTTCGTGGATCCTACGCCCGTTCTTCGGTTCGCCCAATCTCGACATCCAGTTCCTCCGCGCGGACGCCTTCCACGGAAACTTCTTCCAGGCCCTCTGGTTCGCCATCCGCAACGTCCTTGGTCTTTGAACTCAGCCACCCCAACCCGATGAACAACCACCAACGCCTCTCCACCGAGCCATGCGCTTCGGCGCGTTTCCTGTGAACGAACGCCCAAAGGTCCAACCATGAAAATCCCAACCCTCAAAAGCAGTTCGGCATTGTTGCTTCAAGTAACCGTCGTGCTGATCGGCATGGGCGCCCTTGCGTTCATGCTCTGGGAGCCGCACGTCGAGGGCAGGAATGCCCATGCCACACCGTTCGAGATCTACTTCAATGATCCCTTCCTGGCGTATGTGTATGTGGGTTCCACCCCGTTCTTCGTGGCGCTCTATCGGGCGTTCTGGCTGTTCGGACAGGTGAGACAGAACGGGGCATTCTCGCAGGCGAGCGTGGATGCGTTGCGAGCCATCAAGAACTGCGCGATCGCGATCATCGGTTTCGTGGCCTTAGGACTGGTCTTCATCATTGCGTTCGGGGACCCGGACGACCGGCCAGTGGGTGTTTTCATGAGCTTCCTCGTTGCCTCTGCTTCGAGTGCCATCGCCATCGCGGCAGCGATGTTCACAGGGAAACTGGAAAACGCCTGGGGCGGTCCGATGGCAGCCCCGGCTGATCCCCACGCGACGTCTCTTCACAACAGCTGAAACCATACACACCATGAATACCCCCGATCCTTTTCCGTCCACCGGCCTGCAACCGCCACCGCTGAATCCACCGACACCCGATCCGCTCGGCGGCGCGTTCTCCGTCCTTGAGGCGCTCCTGCGCGAACCCAACCGCGTCTGGCATTCGTTGCGCGGCGACGATGCCGGACGGGTCATCGCCGTCCTCGTCGTCGCCACGGCCGTGTGCGCCGCCCTCTACGGCGTGGTCATCGGCTCCTTCAGCAAAGGAACCCAACTCTGGGCCGCGCCGCTCAAGGTCACGCTTGGCCTCTTCTTCTCCGTCATCATCTGCCTGCCCAGCCTCTACATCTTCGCCAGTCTCGGCGGTGCAAGGACGCGGCTGATTGAAGCCATCGGCCTCACCGCCGGCTTGCTCACGCAGAACACACTCCTGCTCGTCGGCTTCGCGCCGGTGGCGTGGATCTTCTCCGAATCGACCGATTCCGTGGCGTGGATGGGGGCGATGCACCTCGCGTTTTGGTTCGTCTCCTGCGCCTTCGGATTCCGCTTCTTCCTCAGCGGCTTCGAGCAGCTCAACGCCCGCAACCTCGGCGGCATCCGCGTCTGGCTGGCGCTCTTCATCGTCGTCGTCCTGCAGATGAGCACGGCGCTGCGTCCCTTGATCGGCACCTCCGACGACTTCCTGCCGAGGGAGAAACGCTTCTTCCTCAAGCACTGGTTCCACCAGATGGACGACGGCAAATGAGGCGTCCGAAAACTTGGCCGACAACCCAAACAAAACAGGAGACGCACCATGAACTGGCTCGACTATTTTAAAGGCAATGCGGTCAACCGAACCGAGGTTCCCTGGCATCTCGGCATGGATATCCCTGGCTCCATCCGGCCCGCCTTCGTCCGCTCACTGCAGAAGTTCCAGATCGGCGAAAGCGGCGACGGCAACAATCTGCGCCAACAGGCCGCCACCACCGGTGACCCCGCCTACGAGGCGACGATCGACCTGTTCATCAAGGAAGAGCAGGAGCACGCCCGCCTGATGGCCCGGGTCTTGACGCGTCTCGCCGCTCCCTTGATCAAGCGCGACTGGAGCGACGCCTGTTTCGTCCTGCTGCGGCGACTGTTCGGACTGAACCACGAGCTTCTCGTGCTCCTGATTCCCGAGATCATTGCCAAACGCTACTTCCGCGCATTGCATGATGGGATTTCCGATCCCGTTGTCCGTGCCGTTTGTCATCAGATCCTTCATGACGAAGAAGGCCACGTCGCCTTCCACATCGACACTCTCCAGCGAGCCATCCGCGAAACAGGCCTGCTCCGACGGGCCGCCACCCGCGTGGCGTGGAAGATTCTGTTCCGTCTGGGCTGCCTCGTGGTGATGCTGGACCACGGCAGGATTCTCAACAAATGCGGTGTCTCAAGGATCCAGTTTTGGTGGGATGCGGGACTGCTTTTCGATGAAGCCGCAGCCGGAATCTTCCGCTGGTCATCCAGCCCGCTGCTCACACGACCCTCTTTCGAATGTGTTCTGAAACCCAACCCTGCCGCCCGATGAATCCGCTGCAACTCACCGACACTCTCCGCCGTCATCCATTGCGGGACGCGCTGCTGGCTCTCATGCTGGTTTCGTTTGTCGGCTGCGCCGGCGTTGTGCTGCGTTCGTTCCTGGTCGGCCACAGGGTGCATCTCTTCCTCATCTGGAATCTGTTTCTCGCGTGGCTGCCGTTGCTGGTCGTGCTGGCCATCGAGGAAGGTTGCCGACGACAGCGGCTCCGAGGCTGGAGCTTTGCGGCGGCGTTTGCCGCGTGGGTGCTTCTGCTGCCGAACGCGCCCTACATCCTCACCGACCTCGTCCATCTGCAACGGTCCGCCCCGCGCCACTGGTGGACGGACCTGACGCTGATCCTCTGGTTCTCACTGGTAGGCCTGCTGCTGGGTTTCCTAGCCGTGCGCCGGATGCAGAAAGTTCTCGGTTCATTCCTCGGCGAAAGGATGGCGGTAACGGCCACGTTGGCGCTGATTCCCCTGATCGCCTTCGGCATCTACATCGGACGGTTCGAGCGGTGGAACAGCTGGGATGTCGTCACCCGTCCGCTGGCCCTGATGGGCGACATTCCAAACTGGTTCCATTGGCACGCGATCAAGTTCACCGCCCTTTTCAGCCTGCTGCTCGGTGCCGTGCATTTCATGCTGACGGCCACCGTCTCCCTCATGACCCTCCGCTCCGAGACGACACATGAATCCTGATCCATTGATCGAACGAGCCGCGCTGCTCCGCCGGATCCGTCTTTGCGTCGCCGTCATCATCGTCGGCCTGGTGCTGAGCGGCATCAGCGCCTTTCCGCTGGAATGGCAGTTGGACAAGGCGGTGAAGCTGACCGGAACCGAAGGCGCCGTCGGGTCTTGGCTGGAACGCGCCCGTGTGGCGGTGGCAGAGACGAATGCCCGTCATCCGATCATCTTCTACGGAACCGACTGGCTGGCCTTCGGCCACTTCGCCATCGCCGTGCTCTTCGTCGGGGCCTGGATTGATCCGCTGAGGAACCAATGGCTCTTCCGAGGCGGGTTGATCGTCTGCGCGCTGGTCATCCCCTTCGCCCTCATCGCCGGAGATTTCCGGGGAATTCCCCTCTGGCATCGGCTGGTGGATTGCTCCTTCGGCGTTCTAGGCGCTGTTCCGATGTGGCTCGGCTTGAGTTGGACTCGACGTCTCGCCCAGGAGCGTGGCTGAACGCGCGCCGATCAGCTTTCGAACGCCTTGGCGTTCCGGGAAAGGTGGCTCTGGAGAGAGCCGCAAACGTGGTGGCAAAGCTCGAAGATGCCGGGATCGGCGATGAAGTAGATCACGCTCAACCCCTCCTTGCGCCGGCCAAGGATTCCGGCCTGGGTCAGGCTTTGGAGATGGCGCGAGGTGTTGGCCTGGGTCAGTCCGGTGGCGGCCATCAGTTCGGTCACGGACTTTTCGCCGGGCTCCAGCGCGCGGATCAGCTTAAGGCGGCTGGGTTCGCCGAGGATGCGGAACCGGGCGGCGATGAGCTCAAGGGCCCCATCGGTCATTTCGGCCGGAGCGGGCCGGGCCACATTCTTCTTTGCCATGGAAGGAGCAGACTTCATTTCGGCTTGCTTGTCCATATATGTTCATATACTCATATAAGCGTGACGACTGAAAACGCCATCCGAGTGCTCGCCGGCACCATGATCCTCGCGAGCCTGGCCCTCGCCCACTACGTCAGCCCCAACTGGCTTTTCCTGACGGCCTTCGTCGGGGTGAACCTCATCCAGTCG
This sequence comes from Verrucomicrobiota bacterium, assembly GCA_038203875.1. Lineage (GTDB taxonomy): Bacteria > Verrucomicrobiota > Verrucomicrobiia > Limisphaerales > CANJSG01 > CANJSG01. The sequence goes on along the minus strand of JBBRDN010000076.1, from coordinate 6,779 downwards.
GCCTTCACCGGGTTCTGTCCGGCCGAAATCGTCCTCAAGAAACTGGGCGTGACCCGGGGCGGCTGTTGCGCCCAGCCGAAGGCCAGGGACTAAAGCCCGCCGCGCCATGAACTCCGTCCGCCTCGACCAGGTTTCGTTCCGCCGCGCCGCGTTGCTGGCCATGCTCACCGCCGCCGTCTTGGCTGCGGGCGGATGCAAGCCCGCTTCACCGGCGGCCACCGCACCCGCGTTGCCCCCAGTGCGGGTCGGACTGGCGACCGTGGAATCGCACGGCATGACCGCGACCGAGGAGGTTGTCGGCACGGTTCGGGCGAAACTCCGTGCCTCCGTTGAGGCGAAGATCTCGGGCCGGATCGAGGCGCTGCTGGTGGTGCCGGGGCAGTTCGTAAAACGAGGCGAGACCATCGCGTCGCTGGATGCCCGCGAGATCAAGGCGCGGTTGGACTCCGCCCAAGCCGTGCGCGACCAGGCCACACGGGATCTGGAACGGATCAGCAAGCTGGTGAAGGACGGAGCGTCCACCGCGTCCGAGCTGGACGCGGTGCAAGCGCGCCAACGCGTCGCCGCAGCAGCCGTCACGGAGGCGGAAACGATGCTGGGCCACGCTCTCGTGGTCGCTCCCTTCGACGGAGTCATCACGCGCAAGCAGGCCGATGTCGGGGATCTCGCGACGCCTGGAAGACTGTTGGTGGAAATAGAAGATCCCGCCCGACTGCGCTTCGAAGCGGACGTTCCGGAAGCGTTGCTGGACCGTCTAAAGCTCGGCGCGAAACTGCCTCTCCGCATTTCGTCTCTGAAAGATTCTCTTGAGGGTGCCGTGAGCGAAATCGCCCCGGTCGCCGAAGCGGTCAGCCGCACCTATCTCGTGAAGCTGGATCTGCCGGTGGTGGCCGGGCTGAGGGCCGGACAGTTCGGGCGCGTTTCCGTGCCGACCGGTGAGGCGGCCGTTCCCCATGTGCCGATGAGTTCGGTCATCCAGCGGGGCCAGCTGGAATTCGTCTTCGTCGCCGAAGGCGGGAAGGCGCAGCTTCGCCTGATCCGCACGGGCAAGCGGTTGGGGAATGATGTCGAGGTCGTCTCCGGCCTCAATGTCGACGAACGCATCGTGGTCGATCCGGCAAAGATTCAGGACGGTCAACCAGTGGAGGCCCGATGAAGCCCCGGTGGGAAAGTGAGAAAGCGGACTGGGGAGAATATCCATGGAAGCGCCCTGGAAACGGAATCTTCCCGCAGAATCAGAGAGGCCGCAGATGGTTTTTCCGATCTGAATACACGGTCTATCTGAATCTTCGGGAGTCCCTGGAATCTGCCCCAGCGCAGTTGTCCTTCTCACTTTCACGCCGGCCCGCCCGCCCACCCGCCGGGCATGGCGCCGAGCGTCGAGGCCCATGCCAATGACGCACGAACCACATCCGCACGGCCTCGCCGGCCGGATCGCGCACGCGTTCATCGATTCCAAGCTCACGCCGCTGGTGGTCATCGCCTCGGTGCTGCTGGGCGTCTTCGCGGTGTTAATGCTGCCGCGCGAGGAGGAGCCGCAGATCAAGGTGCCGATGATCGACGTGATGGTGGCGATGCCCGGCTTCTCCGCCCGCGAAGTCGAGGAACGCGCCACCCGGCCGATGGAGAAGCTGCTCTGGGAACTGCCCGGCGTGGAATACCTCTACTCGCAGTCGCACGAGGGCGAAGCGCTGACCATCGTGCGCTTCAAGGTCGGCTCCGATCCCGACGCCAGCCTGGTGAAGGTGACCGAGAAGCTGCGGGCCAACTTCGACCGCGTCCCACACGGCGTCGCCTTTCCGCTCATCAAGCCCAAGTCCATCGACGACGTGCCGATCCTCGCGCTCACGTTCCACAGCGCCCGCTACGATCATCTCACGCTCCGCCGCCTGGTCGCTCAGGTTGACGACTCGGTGAAACAGGTGCCGCTCGTCGCCGAAACGACCGTCATCGGTGGTGCCCGCCGGGAACTGCGCGTGTTGCTTGATCCCGCCCGCCTGGCCTCGCGCGGACTCAGTCCAGCCGGTCTGATCCCGATGCTGCGCCAAGCCAATCGGCAGTTCCGCAGCGGCGAACTCACATCGAAAAACCAGTCCGTGGTCATCGAGACGGGCGCGTTTCTCCAGACGGCTGACGACGTTAAGAACGTTGTCGTAGGTGTGGCGAACGGACGACCGATCTACCTCCGCGAAGTCGCCGACATCGTGGACGGCGCGGAAGAGCCGTCGAACTACGTGTTCTTCGGCAGTGGTAGCCGCCGACGTGAGAAGGCGGATTTCGGCTCCAGCAGCAATGTCCGCCTCGTCACCTCGGCGGCTACGGACGAACCCGCCGTCACGCTGGCCATCGCCAAGCGTCCCGGGGCGAATGCCATCGCGGTCGCCGAGGACGTGCTGCGCAAGGTGGAAGGGCTGAAGGGCACGATCATTCCGTCGGATGTGACCGTTTCCGTGACGCGCAACTACGGAGAAACGGCCGCCGAAAAATCGAACGAACTGCTGCTGCACATGGGTATCGCCGTGGTCAGCGTTTCCATCCTGATCTGGCTTACGCTCGGTTGGCGCGAGGCGGGCATCGTGGCGGTGGCCATTCCAGCGACGCTCGCGCTGACGCTGCTCGTCTTCTACCTCTACGGCTTCACGCTGAACCGCATCACTCTGTTCGCGCTGATCTTCAGCATCGGCATCCTCGTGGACGATGCGATCGTGGTCGTCGAGAACATCGTCCGGCACTTCCACCTTCCGGGAAACCAGGGCCGCCCGTGGAACACCATCGCGGTCGAGGCCGTCAGCGAAGTCGGCAATCCGACGATCCTCGCCACCTTCGCCGTCATCGCGGCGGTGCTACCGATGGCGTTTGTCGGCGGGCTGATGGGGCCCTACATGCGGCCGATTCCCATCGGTGCGAGCGCGGCCATGTTCTGGTCGCTGTTGATCGCGTTCATCGTCACGCCGTGGGCCAGCATCCGGATGCTGCGGTGGCGGAATGGCGAGCGAAGGCTGTCGATGCTTCATGCAGGTGGGCCGGTGAGAAAGTGTGAAAATGAGAAGCTGGCCGTCGAAGCAAGCTTGTCTCTCCCACCTGCCGGAAACTCGCACCCGACGTCCGAAGATTTCCTCACCCGCCTCTACCGCCGGGTGATGAATCCACTGCTCCACCACACGGGCTGGCAGTGGACGTTCCTCGGCGTCATCACCGCGCTGCTGCTCGGCGCGATGGCGACCGTCGGCTTCGGCTGGGTGAAGGTGAAGATGCTGCCCTTCGACAACAAATCGGAGTTCCAGGTCATCCTCACCATGCCCGAAGGCAGCTCTCTCGAACGCACGGCGCAGGCTGCTCGCGAGATGGCGGCCGCGATCCGCACCGAACCCGAGGTCACCGACTACCAGATCTACGTGGGCGTGGCTTCGCCGTTCAACTTCAACGGCCTCGTCCGCCACTACTTCCTCCGCCGGGGCGCGAACGTCGCCGACGTCCAGGTCAACCTCGTCGGCAAACACGAGCGCAAGGCCCAGAGCCATGACATCGCCAAGCGCGTCCGGCCCGCCGTGGCCGCCATCGCGGAGAAGTTCGGTGCGCGCGTGGCTGTGGCAGAAGTGCCACCCGGGCCGCCCGTGCTTCAGACGCTCGTGGCGGAAATCTACGGGCCGACCGACGAGGCCCGGCTCGGGTTGGCGCAGCAGGTGAAGGACATTTTCCGCAGCACGCCCGGCGTGGTGGACGTGGATTCGTATGTCGAGGCCGACCAGCCGAAGACACGCTTCGTCATAGATAAGGAGAAGGCCGCGCTCCACGGAATCAGTGCGGAGACGATTTCGCAGACGCTCAAGATCGCGGTCGGCGGCGAGTCGGTGGACCTGCTGCACATTCCGCAGGAGAAGGACGATGTGAACCTCGTGCTCCAGCTGCTGCGCTCGGCCCGCACGCGCCCCGAGGAACTGCTCGCCCTGCGCGTCCGCAGCGGCGACGCCAACGCGCTGCCCGAGCCCGGCGGCAACCTTGCCGGTCCGCCGCTGGTGCCGCTCCGTGAATTGGTGAAGCTCGAATCCGGCATCGCCGACAAGAGCCGCCACCGGAAGAACCTCATGCCCGTCGCCTACGTGATCGGCGATGTCGCCGGAGAGATCGAAAGCCCGGTCTATGCCATCGAGGAGATGAACAAGAAGCTGAAGGCGTTGACAGTCGGAGCGCCGATCTCCGATCCGGCGGATTCCACAGGTTCAACAGTTCACGCCGGGTCGGAGACCGGCGCACCGGGGTTGAAAATCTATAACGCCGCCATGCCGTTCTCCGACGCGCAGCCCGCGTTGAAGTGGGACGGCGAATGGCACATCACCATCGAGGTCTTCCGCGACCTCGGCACCGCCTTCGGCGCCGTCATTGTGCTCATCTTCATTCTGATGGTCGGCTGGTTCCGCTCCTTCGTCACGCCGCTCGTCGTGATGATCGCGATCCCGTTTTCGCTCGTCGGCATCCTGCCGGCGCACGGGCTGATGGGCGCGTTCTTCACCGCCACCTCGATGATCGGCTTCATGGCGGGCGGCGGAATCGTGGTCCGCAATTCGATCATCCTCGTGGACTTCATCGAGCAACGCCTCCGCGAGGGCATGCCGCTCGACCAGGCCGTGGTCGACGCCGGCGCGGTGCGCTTCCGACCGATGGTGCTGACCGCCGCCGCCGTCATCGTCGGAGCTGCCGTGATCCTGGCCGACCCGATCTTCCAAGGGCTCGCCATAGCGCTCATGGCCGGCGAGGTCGCCTCGCTATTCATCAGCCGCATGGCCGTGCCGGTGCTCTACTTCATGGCCAATTCATCGAAACTGCGACGGACTGAAAACCCTGGGGCGATGCCCGATCCTGACCACAGAAGTTGACTTCGAGCCTCACCGCCTGCTCATTCTCGTCACGCGTTTCCCTTCCAACCATGAACACGAATTCGCCGCTTTCACGCCGCAACTTCCTCGTCCGGGGAACGGTTCTCGCCGCCGGATTGCCGACGCTCTCCTCGCTGGCCGAGGAGACGGTCAGCCTACCGTTCGAGAACGGCGAACGGCCGCTGGTAAAGTATCCGCAGAAGCGGCCTCTGATCCGGCTCACGTCGCGGCCGCCGCAGCTGGAGACGCCGTTCAGCGTGTTCAACGAAGGTGTGCTGACCCCGAACGACGCCTTCTTCGTCCGCTACCACCTTGCCGGGTCGCCGCCTTCGATGGAGCAGCTCGGGGCGGATAAGTTCCAATTGAACATCAAGGGCGCGGTCACGACGCCGTTGTCGTTCTCGTTGGAGGAACTGAAGAAGTCCTTCGAGACGGTGGAGATCGTCGCGGTCAACCAGTGCTCGGGAAACAGCCGCGGGTTCTTCAAGCCGCGTGTGCAGGGCGGCCAATCGGCCAACGGCGCGATGGGCAATGCGAAGTGGAAGGGTGTCCGTTTGAAAGACGTCCTGGCCAAGGCCGGTCTCGCCGCCAACGCGAAGCAGGCGGTCTTCAACGGCCTCGACAAGCCGCTCCTGCCGGGCACGCCGGACTTCGTGAAGGCCATCGACATCGACCAGGCGGCCGAACCCGACCTGCTGCTGGCCTACGAGATGAATGGTGAACCCTTGCCGTGGCTCAACGGCTTCCCGCTGCGACTGGTTATGCCGGGCCACTACGGCACCTACTGGGTCAAGCACTTGAACGAAATCCTCATCACGGACGACCAGTTCAAGGGCTTCTGGATGGACCCGGCCTACCGCATTCCCGACGACGCCTGCGCCGCCATCGAACCCGGCACGAAGCCGAAGCACACGATCCCCATCAGCCGCTTCAACGTCCGTTCGTTCCTCACCAGCGTGGAAGACGGCGCGTCCCTGAAACGCGACCGGGCAACGACGCTTCGAGGCATCGCTTTCGACGGCGGTTACGGCATCACCGAAGTCGCCGTGTCCGACGACGATGGCCGCACATGGCGCTCCGCCGAGCTGGGCAAGGATCTCGGAAAATACTCCTTCCGCGAATGGATGTTGCCCTTCAAACCGGCGCGCGTAGGCAAGCTTGCTCTGCGCGTCCGCGCCACGAACCGCCTGGGCCAATCCCAGCCTATGGAGCCGCTCTGGAACCCGTCCGGCTACATGCGGAACGTCGTCGAAAGCACCACCGTCACCATCGCCTGAACATGAAGACACGCCTCCCTCTTCTCGCCATCGTCGCCAGCGGGCTGCTCTGGGGAATCATCCGGATCAACGCGGCCGATAAGGCTTGGGACTCGTGGAAGTTGCCCGCCGAGGAAACCCGTTTGAAGCCCGGTGCCGGTTCGGAGCTGGTGAAGGCGAACTGCCTGCTCTGCCATTCCACCGACTACATCTCCACCCAGCCGCCGCTGACGCGAGACCAGTGGAAGGCCACGGTTCTCAAGATGCAGCAGAAGTTCGGCGCGCCCTACAACGCCGAGAAACTGGACCCGCAGTTGGTCGAGTATCTGGTGAAGAGCTACGGCAAGTAGGAGGCCTGAAGAAGTCTATTGCCAGCGGGCCATAGGGGGAGAGCATCCGATCAAACCCTCCCGCCATGAAAATCCTCAAACGCTTCCTTCTCGGAATCCTCGCTCTCGTCGCGCTGCTGGCCGTGGTCGGCTTGTTCCTGCCGGACCGCTACCACGTCGAGCGCACCATCGTCATGAACGCCCCGGCCGACGCGGTGTTCGCCCGGGCCAACACGCTGAAGACCTGGCCCGAATGGACCGCATGGACCAAATCCAAATATCCCGACATGGAGACAAAGTTTTCCGGACCGGACGCGGGT
>JBBRDN010000075.1:0-18170 GCA_038203875.1 Verrucomicrobiota bacterium | reverse complement strand
CCGCCGATCAGGAGGCAGGCAAACGCGGCGAGAAAAGAGCGGGCGAGCGAGTGGGTGCGGTTCATTCGGAGGGTGATGTTACGGGCCCAGAGGCCGCCTGACAAGGGAACGGAACCGAAGGTCACAACGCGGGAAAGTGGCGGGAGTGGCGGGGCTCGAACCCGTAACCTCTGCCGTGACAGGGCAGCGCTCTAACCAATTGAGCTACACCCCCGCGTTTGGGGGGCCGGAGTTGTAGGTGAAACGGATCGCGAACGTCAACGGGGAAAAAATGGTTCGGGCAGCAGACGCCAAGGAGGTGGGGGTGGGGAACCCCGCTGAAGAAACGTGCCGCCACCCGAACCGGTTAGAAAATATGCCCTCGATGCAGGCTGTCAACAGAAGCGTTTTGCTCCGAGGTGACTCCGGACCTTGCATGTGGTGCGGGCGGATGCTATCAAAAAAGATGTTCGGTCGCGGGTGTGGTTCAATGGTAGAACGTGGGCTTCCCAAGCCTGAGGCTAGGGTTCGATTCCCTTCACCCGCTCCATCTTTCTGATCCCACCTTTCGTCGCGTTTTCATTGGGACCCTGGGCCGATCTGTTCCTGTGGAGTCCGGAAAAATTTCTGGATTGCCGCGGCAGGAGAATGGTCGGTTTTCTGGATCACGGTAGGTCGGGGTATCGCAAGCTCGATTGGGTTGAGGGGCCCTCCGTTTCGACTAGGAGCCGTGAAGCTGGGGTGTTTTCGATCGAAGAATTTGGATTCATGTTTCGGTTCCGTTCATCGCCGTTGGAGCAAGCAGCGCGTTCAAGTCTTGGTTTGTTCCAACCTCGACACTTCCGGCCACGTTCCGTTGCATGCATCTATTCGACTACGATGAAGAAACTGGCCGTTACCGTAACCATTGTGCTCCGGGGTGCTTGCGTCTTCGTGTGCCTAATCGCCCTTGTGGTTGTCAAGGTCCACGCGGCTGACGTTGTTCCCGCGGGCGCGGGTTCCTATCTCCGGGGTCTGCCTGGGGGAGCGAAGGGTCCGCCTTCAACCATCTACAAGACGGAGGAAGCCCTCGGGCCGATGCCGTCGAACGACTGGTGGAGTTCATTGGCGTGGGTGCCTTTGTCCGACGTGATGTATGCGCATCCGCTGGCGCTGAAGGCCGTCGAGGGCGGGCTTCGGGTCTACTATCCGGGCGCGAACATCACGGCGAACAACGCGGCCATCTTTGGTTTCATGCCTGGTGGAAGCGATGACCTGGTGCTGGGGCATTCGGTTATCGAGAAATTTTCCGAGGCGCGCGTTGCCGGCTGGAGCGATTGGTTTGTCACGGCGCAGATGGGCGACAAGGCCCGGGGAATGCGCCTGACTTTCGGGCATGGATCCCCGTTTGTGTTCGCCGAGTTCGCCGGTGGCGAGCCGGTCGTTTCGTTTACCAAGTCGCCTGAAGTTATTTCGGGAAGCGCCACCGATCCCGTCCTCAGCGTGCGCATGGGCAAGCGCAGCTACGCGCTGTTCGCCCCGACAGGGTCGACTTGGACCGGGCTTGGCACTGCACGTCTCGCCGCCAAGACGGGTGGCAAGTCGTATTTCAGCCTCGCGATCCTGCCGGACGAAAAGCCTGAGACGCTCGCGCTCTTCCGCAAGCACGCCTACGTCCATGTAACCGACACGAAAGTGGCCTGGACCTACGATGAGAAGCGCGCCGCGATAGGCACCTCGTTCGGCTTCACGTCGAAGGCCCACGAAGGTTCGGAGAAGGCGACGCTGTTCGCGTTATATCCGCATCAATGGCGTGCGGCCGAAGCGGATCTGACCGGCCATTCGTATCACAGCGTTCGCGGGCCGATGAAGCTGGCCCGGGGAAGCGGGTTCACCACGACGATGGCCTTGCCGCCGGCGTTGCCTTCGCTGCCGCTGACCCAGGGCGCCGACCGTTCCAAACTGCGCGAACTAATGGCGACTGAACTGGCCGGCAAACCGCAGATCACCGGCGACACCTACTGGCTGGGAAAACAGCTCGGCAAATGGGCCACGATGCTTCCCCTTGCCGAACAGGCCGGGGACAAGGCCGCAGCCGCCGAATGCGATGCGCGGATTCGTTCCGTGCTGGAGAATTTCCTGACCGCGACCAATGCCAATGGCTCACCGAAGGGCAAGTCTGACGGCGTTTTCGCCTACGAACCTGCGTGGGGCACGCTCATCGGTTATCCCGCCAGTTACGGCAGCGACGACCAATTGAACGACCATCATTTCCACTACGGCTACTTCCTCCGCGCCGCCGGTGAAATCGCGCGGCGCGATCCGGCCTGGGCAGCCAAATGGCGGGACATGCTCCAGTTGCTCGTGAGGGATGTCGTGAGCCCGGACCGGGGCGACGCCATGTTTCCGTTCCTCCGATGCTTCGATCCCTACGCCGGCCATTCGTGGGCGAGCGGTCATGCGAAGTTTGCCGACGGCAACAACAACGAGTCCTCCAGCGAGGCGGTGAACGCCTGGTTCGGTCTGCTGCTGCTGGGCGAAGCGACGGGCGACAAGACGACGCGGGACCTCGGGGCGTGGTTGTTCACGACGGAGATCGCCGCCATCGAAGACTACTGGTTCGACGTGCGGCACGACCTGTTCCCGACCAACTATCCGCCGTCCGTCGTCACCATGGTCTGGGGTGGCAAAGGCGCCAATGGAACCTGGTTCAGCGCCAACCCCGAGGCGGTCCATGGCATCAACTTCCTGCCCATCACCGGCGGTTCGCTCTACCTCGGACGTTGGCCTGAATACGTGAAGCGCAACTACTCCGCCCTCCTGAAGGAAAACCTCGAGGCGGACGTCAAGGAAGCGGCCAAGAAAGGCCTCCCTCCGCCCACGCACGACGGCTCCGCCTTCGACTCGTGGGCGGATATCCTCTGGATGTATCGCGCGCTGTCCGATCCCGCTGATGCCCGTCGGATGTGGGATGCGCGCCCGGCAAACCCGAAGCCGGATTCCGGCAACTCGCTCGCCCAGGCCTACGCGTGGATCACCGCGCTGGGCGATCTCGGCGGGGTTGATCGGACGGTCTCGGCGGATACGCCGTTCGCGGCGGTCTTCACGAAAGCCGGCAAGCGGACGCACGTGGCCTGGAACCTGGGAACCGCTCCGCGTGTGGTCGTATTCAGCGATGGCGTGAAGCTGAACTGCCCCGGCCGGGCGGTTGAAGTCCGGTGACCTCGCAAGGCTTGGCTTCGGGAAGATCGCAGGACGATTTCATTCCTTTGACGTCTTCTTTTGCCGAGCCGCTTTGCGTTTGGCTTTGGTGGCATCGTCCACGGCGGGCGTTTCCGCGGCGGCCGAATCCCTGGTTCGCACGACGTTGGTTTTCGGGAAATGGACGGACAGCTCCTTCTTGACCGGGGCGAACTCCGGCGTGTTGGCGAGGTTGGTCCACTCGTTCGGATCGGCGTCGTGGTCGTAGAGTTCTTCGCCGCCGTCGGAGTAGCGGATGTAGCGCCAGCGTTCGCTGCGGAGCGCGTGGTTGTTCTGGAGATAGGTCGTGAGCGCGGGCGTGGTCCAGGGCGACTTCGGGTCGGCCAGAAGGGGACGGATGTTGAGGCCTTCGACGTGGGCGGGTTTGGCGATGCCGGCAAGGTCGCAGAGCGTCGGATAGATGCTCATGAAGTCCACGGTTCGGTCGCAGACGCCACCGGGTTTGGTGACGCCGGGCACGACCCAGATGAACGGCGCGCGCGTGGATTCCTCCCAGAGCGCGAATTTTCTCCAGTGTTCCTTCTCGCCCAGATGCCAGCCGTGGTCGCCCCAGAAGCAGATGATCGTGTTGTCGCGGTTCGGGGATTTCTCCAGCGCATCAAGCACGCGGCCCACTTGTCCATCGAGATAACTGATGGCGGCGAGGTAACCTTGGATCGCTTCCTTCCAGCGGCCGGATTCGAGGACGCGCGCATGGTCGCCAAACGCGTGGGCCATCTTGAGGCCAATGGGCGGGAGATCGTCGATGTCGTTGGTCCGGTGGGGTGGTAGCTGGATCGTTTCCAACGGATGCATGTCGTAATACTTTTTCGGGACGTTCCAGGGCATGTGGGGCTTGTGGAATCCCACGGTGAGGAAGAACGGAGTTCCGTGTTTCAGGCCGAGCTGTTGGATTCCGTAGTTGGCGATCTGTGTATCGGAGACCGCCTCGTCGCCGCCATCGAGGATGCCGAACTTGATGCCGCCGATGCTCCGATCGTCGACCTTGCCGCTGCCTTCGCCGCCGCCCCGTTCGGTTCCTCCGGTGGCGGTCCATTGTGCGGGGAAGCCGAGTCCGCCGTGCCAGAGCTTGCCCATGCCCAGCGTGGCGTAGCCGGCCTTCTTGAACTGAGTGACGAGGGATTCCTCGTTCGTGATCACCGACTGGTAACTGTCCTGGTTGTCGTAGACGCCGCTGACGCCGGGACGTTTTCCCGAGAGCAGCGCGGCGCGCGAAGGATTGCAGACCGGCCCGGCGCAGTAGGCCCGGGTGAAGGTGACGCCCATCTTCGCGAGTCGATCAATGTTCGGCGTCTTGGTCTGGGCGTTCACGCCCAGGTGGCCGACCCAGTGGTTGAGGTCGTCGACGGCGATGAAGAGGACGTTGGGGCGGGTCTTCGTTTCGGTCGCCGCCGCCGACAGCGCGGCGAGACCGATGAGAAGGAGCTGGAAAATTCGTTTCATGGCTGGGTTGGGTTCGAGCGGAGGAAAGTTACTGCGGAGTTTTGGCCGCGGTGGCCTTCGGTTCCTTGATCGGCCAGAACTCCGATTCCGAGCGGGCGGTGCGGAGGTAATCGTCGAGCTGCTTCACGGTCTCGGGGTGGGTCGTGGCCAAGTTGATCGACTCGTTGGGATCGGTGCTCAGGTCGTAGAACTCGATCGGTCCGGAGGCGCCTTTGAGCCGAAGTCCTTTCCATCGTCCATCGAGCAGCGCGGCCTGCTTGAAGCCGCCTTCATGGAATTCCCAATAGAGGAACCGGTGCTTCGCTTGGTTCTTCGATTGGCCGAACAGCGTCGGTGCGATCGAGATGCTATCAAGGTCGCCGGGGATGGGCGCCTTGCCGAGGTCGGCGGCTGTCGCCATGAAGTCGCCGAAGTAGCCGACGTGGTCGGAGACTGCTCCGGCCTCGATCTTGCCGGGCCAGCGCGCGATGAACGGCACCCGGATGCCGCCGTCGGTCAGGGCGCGTTTGATGCCGCGATGCGGACCCGACGCCGCGAAGAACTCCGGGTCGTTGCCGGCTTCTCGGTGCGGCCCGTTGTCCGAGGTGAAGATGACCAGCGTGTTCTTGGACAGCCCGAGCGTGTTCAGGTGGGATACCACCCGGCCGACGAGCGTGTCGAGTTGGGTGACCATCGCCGCCTGGCCGCGGTTCTGCGGGGTCCAATCCTTGTCCTTGTAGATGCCGAGGTCCGGGACTTCGGTTCCGTCCTTCAACGCCTGCGTCCGCTCGTTGTTGGCGTGGGGAATCACGAACGACAGGTAGAGGAAGAAGGGCTTCGCACGGTTCAAACCGATGAATTGGATCGCTTCATCGGCGAACAGCTCGTCGGCGGATACGACCCGGTTGGTCGCGTAGCCTCCGCCTGCTTTACCGACGGGCACGACGCCGTTCGGCAGGGCGACGCGGGTATCGTTCCGCCAGAGGTAGTCCGGGAAATGGTTGTGCGCGTGGTGCTGGCTGAGAAACCCGAAGAAGTGATCAAACCCCTGGCGGCTCGGCACGCCTTCGTCGCCGGGCATTCCCAGGCCCCACTTGCCGATCAGAGCCGTGGTGTAGCCCGATTGCTGGAGGACTTTCGCGACGGTCGTATCCTTCGTGGTGAGGCGCTGCGGACCGGAACCTTCCGGCGCGGCATTGCCGCGGACCCGCGTGTGGCCGTGGTGCAACCCGGTCATCAGCACGCTTCGCGACGGCGCGCAAACGGTGGCTCCCGCGTAGAACTGCCTGAACTTCATTCCCTCCGCCGCGAGTCGGTCGATGTTCGGCGTCTGGATGAGCTTCTGCCCGTAGCAACCCAGATCGCCGTAGCCAAGATCGTCGGCAAGGATGAAGACGATGTTCGGTCGATCACCGGCGTTCTTCGGGGCGTTCGAGTCAGCGCCGATAGCCGTTGTGATAGACAGGACAAGGCTGACGAAAGCCGATACCCAGCCGCCATACGACGCTCCGGTGGTGGCTTTTCGAGTCGGGTGCATGAAGAGGTTGTAGCCGGTGGACGGAACACTGAACAGAGGGGTTACCGCTTGCGCCTGCGGATTCTTTGCGAGGGCGCCTATCCGATCCGCATTTGGTTCAATGGCGGACCAGTGCGATCCAGGCTGCCGCGAACAGGGTGACCGCGACGATCATGGCGGGTTGGCTCAGTTTCGCCCGGAGTGCCGCGCGCCGGCGCAGTGGATTCAAGGCAAGTCCCAAGAGCATTCCCGTGACGAACCCGGCCGTGTGGCCGATCCAATCCGTGCCCGGCCCGAAGCCCATCAACACAAAGAGAAACAGCGCCGGTGTTACACCCCTTAGCAGAACTTGAAGGGGGATTCTCCGGAGTGAACCGCCCGGCATCGGAGCCACCGCGAGCAGGCCGATGGCGCCCATGATCATTCCCGAAGCGCCGACGATGCGGGCGGTTTCCCTGTAGACGGCCCAACCGGCGAAGTTGCCGGCGACGCCGGCGACGAACGCGGCCAGCAGTCCGATGCCCGCGCCCCAATAGCCCATGGCGATGCCGAGAAAGAGAAAGCCCGCCATGGCGTTGGCCGTGAGATGGGCGAGGTCGGCGTGAAGGGTCACCGCCGTGATCGGACGCCACCATTCGCCGAGGCGGGTCGAAGCCGCGTTCATGATGCCCGCGTCATAGAGCGCCGGATTGTGGGTGGTGACGACATGGAGTGAAAGAATGACGGCGACCCAGATCAAGCTGCCCCAATGGAAGATCAGCGGAGTCGTGGGGATGCGCTTCTGCCAACGCCAGCGCCGGTTCTCCGCTTGGAAGAGGCTGAGGACTTCGCGCGCTTTCGCGGCATCGGTCTCCGACACTTCGAGCCAGTATGTTTCGACGGCATCGCTCTCCAGCCTGGTGGGAATCGATTGGCTCGCGAGCACAAGGCTCCAGTCCATGGCTTGCCGCTGGTTCTGGGCCGGAATACGGATCGCTACGGGACTTTCCGCGTTCGGCGTTTGGTCGATCATCGGCATCCGGATTGTGGATTTCTGTTCAGCTGGCTCTTTTGTTTTCAGGCAGGAGTCCGATGTAGCTTCTGACAGGGTCCGCCGCGCGGGTGGAACTCGGCGTGCTGATCCATGGAAAGCGCAGATGCTGCGTCATACGTGCCATGAAAGTCATCCAAGCCAATTGCCGCGTCCAGTTCACTTCGGAGGATGTTCGATGGGTGATCGACACCTTGTCCAAGAACGACAAGGACTCCACGAGCCTCGCCTCCTTGTTGCAGGATCCGGACTCGCTCGACGTCCTGCTGGATGACGAAAGGCTTTTGCAGGCGTTGCTCGTGGACCATTCGTGCCTGCGCGTCTCGCAGCACTTCTACTTCTACGTGATGGTGCGGCACGTCCTCAGGCGATCGGGCCTGGATGACCGCCGTGTAGCCGACTACGTGGCCGAACTTCTGACGGAGTTCTCGCTGACCGAACGGACGCGCTGCCGTCTGCCGGGCTCCGAAGTGTCGCTCGACTATTTCTTCGAGATGCTCGCCGCGCTGCAGACGGTGGATGATCGGACGGCTTTCTGCCTGCGGACGCAGATCGGCAACCAGTCGCTCTTCATGTCGGGGCTGTTTCTCGAACGCATCCGGCACCGCGCCGGGACGCGCGGCTTTCCGGACCTTGGCTACTACGAGCAACTGGGGCAGGCAAACTTCCGCGCGGCGGGGGATCATCGGCTGGCCCGTCGTTATAGCCTCGACGGCATCTTCCACACCTTGTCCGAGCAGTTCGAAGCCGCGCGCAAGGCGCTCAACGACCTCGCCGAACGCGTCCTGTTCCTCGGCGACGCGCGGTTCGCAGGCATCCGGCCTTCCGCCTCAGACTGACACCGCCTGTCGAACGGCGCTGATCGTGGCGGTGGAATTCTCGTGGTGCACCGTCTGCCAGCCGCGGCGGCGGCCTTCCTCGATGTTCTCCAACCGGTCGTCGATGTAGAGCAGGTCCGGGCCCTTCAACCACGTCATCTTCTCGACGGCATCGTAGATCCGCGGCGTCGGTTTCATGGCGGTCTCCTCGTAGGAGAGGACATAGCCGGTGAAGTCGTTGAAGAACCCGTGCGTGCGCCGGATATGGGCGATGGCGAGTTCGTTCGTGTTGGAGAAGATGAAGGTCGGGATGCCCGACTGCCGAAGTTCGCCGTGCAGAGCGATCATGTCGTCGAGCGGCGTGAAGATGTCGGCGAAGAAGCGGGCGAAGGTGGGCAGGTCCCCTTTGAAGCCCGTGCGCGCCACCGCTTCGGCGAAGAAGTCATTCGTCGAAAGCAGGCCGGTTTCGTATTCGTGCAGCAGCGGCGACTGGTCGAGTGCGGCGCGGATTTCCAGTTCGGTGGCCGTCGAGTGGGCGGCGAGATGGCGGGCAGCGTTGCCGTAGTCGAAGTCCAGCAGCACTTTTCCCAAATCAAAGACGACTGCCTTGGGGCGGTTCATGGCGGCGGAACCTAAGGACGCGGGTTCGCGGCGTCACGCACCGGTTTCAGGCCATGGAAACTCGCTTGCGCGCCCCGCGACCGGTGGCAACCTCTGTCCACTTAAATTGTCATGAGCAAACCTAAGATCATCGCCTACCTGAAGCCGTCCTGCGGCTGGAGCAACGGAGTCCGCGCCATCATGCGGAAATACGACCTGCCGTTCGAGGACCGCGACATCATCAACGACTACGCCCAGCGTTCGGAGATGATCCAGAAGAGCGGCCAGACCCTCAGCCCCTGCGTCGAGGTCAACGGCACCATGCTGCCGGACATCTCGGGCGAAGAAGTCGAAGCCTGGATGCTGAAGCAGGGTCTCGTCACCCATAACGACATCGTTCCCGAAGCCCCGACCAACCAGCCCTGCGCCCACGAGATGCCCGGCGCGTCCCATGCGCCGCAGCCGTCCGGCATCGCCTTCCGGCGCTGATCGGTTCTGGTTTCCTGGAAGAATTAAAACGAGACGGCCGCAGTTCGCTGCGGCCGTTTTCTTTTTCGCCGCTTGAATCGTCAGTGCGGGTCTGAACCGGAACCATGTGGTCGGAAAACGTTCGCGAAGCGGCAGCTTCAGGGTAGCGCGGGCTTCCATCCTGCCCAAAACCTTCCCGCTCTTGCTATGACCCGCTTCCCATTTTGCGGAACCTTGGGGACACTACTGGTCCTGCATCGATAAAACGGACAGGGAAAAGGAGTTGGTTGGTTGTTGAGGAGATCGAAGTTGGCGGGCGAGAGCCCGCCGAGGGATGTATGGCGGCGCCGGTCGTCATCGAAACATGTCGGGTCGAACACAACGGCTTGCGGCCCCTCGGCCCCCAGGGCTGTCTCACGCCCGACGAGATCACGGAGAACCGACAGAAACCACTTCATCAAACCAATGGCAGGATTTTGACTGTGATCTGTCAAGTCCCCCGGGACAGGCCAAAACAGTGTGCAAAGGAGGCAAAATAGCAGCAGTCTTTCTCATTCACTCCCGAAAAAACCACACATGAAAATCGTCGCAACGATACTGACCATCGTCCTCGCCGTTGCCAACGTGGAGGCGAAGCCGCTCAAAGTCTTCATTCTCGCCGGCCAGTCCAACATGGAAGGCCCTGCGAATGTCGCAACCTTCGACTACATTGGAGACGATCCGACCACCGCGCCGTTGTTGAAAATGATGCGCGGTGCCGACGGCAAGGCGGCCGTTTGCAAGCAGACGTGGATTTCGTATCTGACTGGAGCCGACGAAAAGAACTTCGATCTGCATGGGAAACTGACAGCTGGCTACGGCTCCCTTTGGGGGCAGGATTCTACCAAGCCCGGTGACAAGATCGGCCCGGAGTTCACCTTCGCTCTCACGATGGACAAGGCCCTGAACGAGCCGATCCTGATCATCAAGGCGGCCTGGGGCGGCAAGAGCCTGCATACGGATTTCCGCTCACCGGGCGCAGGGCCGTATCAACTGAGTTCGTTCCAGCAACAGAACTATCCAAAGCAGGAGGGGCACGGAATCCCGAAGGATTTCGCGCAGTGGAAAATCGATAAGATCAAGGACACCGGTCGCTACTACCGCCTGATGATGCAGCACACCAAGAAAGTGCTGGGCGATGTGAAGCGGGTCTATCCGCAATACGATCCGGCTCAGGGCTACGAACTCGGCGGCTTTGTCTGGCTCCAGGGCTTCAATGACATGGTTGATGGCCACGTCTATCCAAATGGTGGCAAACCGGATCGCTTCGCCCTCTACTCGGAATTGCTCGCCGCCTTTATCCGTGACGTGCGCAAGGATCTAGGCGCGCCGAGAATGCCGTTCGTCATCGGCGTGATGGGCGTCGGCGGTCTCAGTGACAAGTCGGCGGATATGCTGGCTTTCCGGCAGGCGATGGCGGCGCCCGCAGCGATGCCCGAGTTCAAGGGCAATGTCGTCGCAGTGCAAACCGCTCCATTCTGGTCGGAGGAACTCGGAGCCATTGCCGTCAAGCGTGATCAATTGAACCAGATGCGATACTTCCTCGATTCTAGGCACAAAGATCATCCCAACGCCGACGGCCACATGACCGATGAGCAGAAGAAGGAGTATCTGAAAACGTTTGAAGCGAAACTCATCTCGCCTATGGAAGTCGCCTTGTGGAAACGCGGCGCATCGAATGCCGGCTACCACTATCTCGGTTGCGCCAGAACCTTCGCGTTGATGGGCAGGGCTTTTGCGGAAGCCGTGCTGGAGATGGGCAAGGCGCAGAAACGCCCGTGATATTTTCGGAACCAAAGCCGCCCAACTTGGTTCCCGAACTCATAAATTCCACCAACCGAATCCACGTGCTGGTTTTCCTGACGCTCACTGCTCTTTTTTGCGGGCATTCCCATGCGGCGGATCGCAAGCCCAGCATCGTCGTCGTCGTGGCGGACGACTACGGTGTGGAGGGTCTTTCTGCCGATGGCGGCATTTCGCACCAGACTCCCAACATCGACCGTCTTGCGAAGGAGGGCATGCGCTTCACGCGTTGCTTCTCCAATCTCTCCGGCTCTCCCTCGCGAGGCTCGCTGCTGACCGGTCGTTATCCCGTCCAAAACGGGCTGAAAATCGTTCTCAGCAGCAAGAATCAGGAGAACATCTACCTGCATCGTTCCCAGCCCGGTTTCCCGCGCCAGCTCAGGCAGCACGGCTCCGCCACGCAGATCGTCGGCAAGTGGCATGTGGCCTTGGACAACAAGCACAACACGATTCGAGAGTTCGGATTCGCCCACAGCCAGACCGGGCAGGTCTTTGGTGGACAGTGCCAAAAAACCGCGCGCTTTTGGAACCCCTGCCTCATGCCGGACGGACGCGGCATCGCCGATGAAACCAAAGACCGCTGCGGCCCGGACGTGGACCTCGAAGCCTATCTCGACTTCATCAAAGCCAGCGTGAAACAAAACGAACCAATTCTCGCCTACTGCTCGACGTTCCGGCCTTATTACCTTTGGGAACCCGCTCCGGACAGGAATGAGAAAATCCATCTCGCACCCAACACCGCTCACAAGGCTGCCTCGAAAATCTTTCTCTGATATGCACGCCTGCCTCTACAGGCAAATCGACAGCATGCCCGAGGGCCTTGATGGCCTCGGCATCGCCGACAACGCCATGATCATGTCCCTTTCCGACTGCGGCACCTGCCTCTCGCTCATCGCGGGTTGGCCCGGGCGGATCCAGACCGGCAGCGATTGCGAAGATGTCGTCGATCTCACAGACTTTCTGCCCACCCTCTGCGAACTCAGCGGAGCCGGCCAAACCCTGCGAAAACAAAGAACGGGAAATCGAAGCCGCCACCCGCAAGTCGCTGAGGGCAGCTTTCGATGCCTTGGGCAACGAGACGACACGCTGACACTGGCCCTAACGCGAAATCACCGACGACAATGACGCTTATGAAGATGCTTGCGGCCCTGATACTCCTCTGGACCCTCGTTGGCCAAGCCCGAGCCGACGACGTCAAATACGTCCTCGACCCTGACACGCAGATCACTTTGCCCGAAGGCTTCGACGCGGAGCTTCTCTACTCAGTCCCTGCATCGCGGGGCTCGTGGGTGGCCATGGCTTTCGACCCCAAGGGCAGGATCATCGTGTCGGATCAGGATAGTCAGGGCGTATTCCGGGTCACCCTGGCCAAGGAAGGGGACCCCGGCTCGAAGCTGAGTGTCGAAAGTCTGAAGGGCTTTCCCTACCTTCCGATCAAATGGGGAAAGCGCACCGTCGGTGGGGCTCTGGGTTTTCTCTACGCCTTTGACAGCCTCTATATGTCGTCGATGAAGGGCTTTTACCGGATACGCGACACCGATGGCGACGACACCTATGACGAGTTCACGCTCATCAAGCCATTGGAGATGGGTTATGAACACTCGGCCCACTCCATCATCAAGACCGAGGACGGCAAGGGGCTGTATCTCGTCTCTGGCAACCACTCGCGTGTGCCGAAGGGCGTAGGCAGCCTGCAACCGCCGGTATGGGGTTTGGATTCCTTGCTCCCCGCGATGAACGATCCGCAGGGCCATGCGGTAGGGGTGTTGGCGCCCGGCGGCTGGATCTGCCGGATTTCGCCCGATGGGAAGGACTGGACGATGGTGGCCTCAGGCCTGCGGAATTCCGTGGATATCGCCATCAACCGCGAGGGCGAGTTGTTCACCTACGACTCGGATCTCGAGTTCGACATCGGCAGCCCGTGGTATCGGCCCACTCGGGTCAACCACGTCACCTCGGCCAGCGAGTTTGGCTGGCGCGCGGGTTCGGCGAAATGGCCGGAGTATTTCGCCGACAGCAACGGCGCGGTGATCAATATCGGACCGGGTTCGCCGACCGGCCTCAGCTTCGGCCATCATTCAAACTTCCCCGCCAAGTATCGGGACAAGCTGTTCTGCTGCGATTGGACTTTTGGCACTATTTACACGATCGACATGGAAGAGAGGGGCTCGAGCTACACCGGGACCAAGAAGGAGTTCCTCAACGGCACCCCTCTGAACATTTCCGCCATGCGCTTCGGACCGGATGGGCACATGTATTTCATCGTCGGTGGCCGCAATACCGCTTCGAAGCTCTACCGTGTCCGCTACACCGGCCCGACTGACGATCAACAAGGGCCGATGAAAAGCCTGGTGGCGAATCAGCCGCTGCGGGACCTGCGGCATTCGCTCGAGGTTTTCCATGGCAGCCGCACCGGCGGGGCCGCGGCGATCGCGAAAGCGTGGCCCCACCTTTCGCATGCTGATCGCGACATCCGCTACGCCGCGCGCCTGGCCATCGAGAACCAGGACATTGCGCTGTGGCAGGACAAGGTGTTTTCCGAATCGAATCCACGCGCCCTCATCTACGCGGCCATCGCGCTTTGCCGTCACGGCGAGAAATCGCTTTCGGGTCGGATCCTGGAAAAGCTCAACGGCGTCCTCATCGGCAGTCTGGAGCTGGACGATCAATTGGCTTTGCTGCGGGCCTACTCACTGTGCTTCATCCGCCTGAACGCGCCGTCGCCCGCCGAGGTCGCTGCCGTCGTCGCCAGGCTAAGCCCGTTCTACCCCGCCCGGGACGAAATGCTGAACACCGAGCTTTGCCGGGTGCTGAGTTACTTGGACTCGCCCGACGTGGTCGGCAAGACGGTCGCCTTGATGAAGGTCACGCAGACGAAAACCCTCGCCTACGACAAGGCGATGCTGGCGCGGCACGAGTATGGACAGGCCATCCTCAAGACGATGGCCAACACGCCCAACGGTCAGAACATCCACTACGCCTGCTCGATTCGGCGCGTGCAGTCCGGCTGGACGCTGGAAGATCGAAAATTCTACTTCTCCTGGTTGAACGACACCCTGAAGAAGAGTGGTGGCCAGAGTTTCGCCGGCTACATCCGCGCGATCAGAGCAGACGCCATCGGGCATCTCCCTCCCGGAGACGCGGCGGCCGTGTCATGGCTGCTGGGCGATGTCGCGGCGGTGAACCTGGGCACGCTGCCCTTGCCGAAAGGACCTCCGGGCGGGTGGACGACGGAGAAGGCCTTGGAGCTGTTCAAGACCGGGCTCGAGGCGAGGGATTTCGAGAACGGCAAGAAGATGTTCTCCGCCGGCAAATGTGTGGCCTGCCATCGCTTCCAGGGATCCGGTGGCTACTCCGGTCCCGACCTCGGCTCGGTTGCCAAGCGCTATACTATCCGGGATATCCTCGTCTCGATCTGCGAGCCCAGTCAGTCCATTTCCGAGCAATACCAGGCCAGCAAGGTCGTGCTGAAAGCAGGCGGAATTCTTTACGGACGAATAATCTACCGCGACGACAAGGAAATCGCTGTCGCCGCGAATCCCTTTGATTTCAGCGTTCTCACCAGGTCGCCGATCGGGAACGTTGCAAGCGTCGAGCCCTCGCAGGTATCGATGATGCCTCCGGCCACGATCACCATGATGAACAAGGATGAGTTGTCGGACTTGATTGCCTATCTCATCTCCGGCGGGGACCCCAAACACAAAGTCTTCAAGACGAAGTGAGACGGAGCCATGCGATGGGTCTCAATATCCGGCTTCGGCAAGAACTGACGTGACCTCGCCAAACTGGGCCGGATGGAGTGGGGGTCTGGGCCGAACCAAGGCACAGACGTTGAAAGGCAAGCGATACACGACGGAGGAGAAGAACATCAGCGAGGCGACGTTCCACCGGTCGAGGGGCAGATCGGGCTGATGGAGGTAGACGAGGCCCGGAGGACGAAGGATCTGGAGCGTGAGATCGATTCCGGCCTCGCCGTGCCGGATGTTCGCTCGCCGGTCGGCCTCAGGGACCGTGCCTTGATGGAGCTGCTCTGGTCCACGGGCATTCGGCGACGTGAGGCGGCCGAGCTCTCCCTGGCCTCCGTCGACTGGGAGCGGGGCGTTGTCAAGGTCTGCCTGGGCAAAGGCGGCCGGGACCGCGTGGTTCCGGTCGGGCAGCGGGCGCTGGACTGGCTGAGGCGGTATCTCGACACCGCACGTCCGTCCATGAATCCCGGTTCCTGCCTCCGGCTCTTCGTGACCAGCGCGGGTCGTCCGTTCAGCACCAACGGGCTTGGCAACCTCGTCCACGACCATCTGGTCAAAGCCGGACATCCGACGGCCGGCGGTTGCCATGCGTTCCGCCACGCCATGGCGACGGCCATGCTCGACCACGGGGCGGACATCCGCTTCGTGCAGGAGATGCTCGGGCACCAGAGGCTGGAGACGACGCTCATCTACACCCACGTCAGCATCGGGAAGTTGAAGGCCGTCCACCGCTCAACCCATCCGGCGGAACGGAGCTGGGCCGAGCAGTCGGCCCGGACGAGGCCGTTCCCCACGGAGGTCACGGCCGAAGACGTCGTGGCGTTGCGCCGGCAACTGGACCTGGACCGCGCGGCCTTGGCCCGGCTGTTGGGAGTGTCCCCGGCTTCACTGGCCAACCTGGAATCCGGCAGGTCCTCCGCGCGGGGTCCTTTGCTGCGGCTCCTCCAGCTTCTCCACCGCGACCGGGCGCTCGCCAAGACTCTCCACACCATCCTCCAAGACCCGCCCAAAGCGGTCTGAAACATATACCTCTATTGCCAGGGCAACCCGGTGAACATGACGGACCCGAGTGGGAATGACCCGTCCCTCACCAGTCTTATCATCAGCACCGCAATCAGAACGGGAATCGGAGCTCTCGCCGGAGGAACCATCGGTGGCATAGACGCCAAGTTGCGCGGAGACGACGTGCTGGTTGGCGTCTTGGAGGGAGGGCTCTCCGGCGGAACTATTGGCGCGGCGGCTCCTCTCGCTTTCGTTGGACGGTTTGGGACCTTGGCATTCTCCTACTTCACAGCGCAGGGCGTTTACGGCGCATATGAGGCCTTCTCCGAAGGGGAAATACTGCTTGGGGCCTTCCGGGCAATCGTGGTGACAGTCCCGGCCGCCTCGAAGGCCAAAATGAAATCCAGGCAGTTGGCCCGTGACAAGAACGTCAACTCGCAAGCGCCTAGAGATCTACCGACTGCTAGACCAATATCGCGCAGCGAGACGCAGAATGCCGCCTTGCAGAAGCTGATCGGAGAACTGAAAGCGAAGGGCGCTTCAAAGATTCGAGTCGATCAACAGCAGGTCGACTCAAGTGGTGTGCGAGTGGGAGTCAACCGTCCCGACCTCCAATATGAACTGAACGGAAAGCGTTACTACGTAGAGTTCGACAGGGCTTCTTCCGGGCGGGGCCGCCCACATGCCTTGCGCCTCCTGTCGAACGACCCGGATGGCGAAGTCCACCTGATTACCCTAGACTGAAGAACGAAATGCCCAATCCAGACTCGATGAAATACCTCCTCGACAACCAACTTGCACCGCTGACATTCAGCTGGGCTTTTTTAGAAGCCCCGTTGGATGTTGTCGTAGCCAGCGTTAAGCAGTGGCGCGAAGGCTACGGGCGTAGGCTGGCAATCAGCAGCCACAAAGGAGAAGTGGCTCGGCTTCTCCTGCATCTCGCACCTTTAGCCAATACGCGGAATCGGGAGCTCTTCATCGGGACCAACTCCGGCTGGACAGCCTACTTTGACAATGACCGGAATGGAGGGGACGTGTTCACTCCGGCCAGTTACTTGCCGAAAGCATTTGGAATGCGGGGAGTTGCCGTTAGCGCAGCTCCGAACACGATGAAAAGCAATCGGAAGGATGCCCGAGGTATCTACGGAGGGGTGCGCATGAGCGTCTATGCCACCCGTGATATCAAATACCACAATTGTCTGCGAAGCATTGCGGCGCTCAACGATGGCGGTAAATGGGTTTTCCATGCCGATGGTGAAGTGCAGTCGTGGGAGGAGCCTGGACGCTACCAGGCCAAACGCATCGCGGACCGGTTCACGCCGGAACTTTTGGAGACGTATTGCCGCCATTTCGGCCTGAACATCTTCGAGCCCGCATTCTACGGTCCAGATGCGGTTCTAATCGCCAGCGATGAACCCGTTTCAATGATACAAACCCTCGAAGAGCGTCAGCGGGAAATGGGCTTGATCGACTGAACAGGCCCTCACCCCGGCAACCTTCCGCAGCTCGTTCGTCCGCGCTCTCCAGCTCTGGACCACCGAAGACCCCGCCACCCTCAGGCTCGCCGGCTCGGTGCTCAAAAGGTCAGGGGCGGACTTGAAGGAGTTGGGGAGGGTGCTGGGGTAGCAGGGCCGAGAAGCTGCCCCGGTGTCCAAAACCCGTTGGCTCCCCGCGTGCGTGGGTTGGCGGGGAGAGTTCAAATATGTTCTCATCGGATAGCAGCGGCAATCTGTTCTGCCAAAAGGAGGCAAAACCACGGGAGACTCAATACTGATAGCACACAGGCGAATGCTCGGGGTCTGGAAAAGAGAGATTTCCATCTGAGAACCCGCCAGCCGATCAAATTTACGCCACACAAAAATATGAGATGCAAGGCGACAACAACACCATCGGCGTTACAAGCCAACACCAACGACAGAATCTGGCTTGAAACAAAAATTATCCCTACTGGCGAACGATCAACTGGAGTCTGAGTCATAGATTTGGCTCCGGATCAAATGTCCATGTGGACGCATTCCAAATACTCTCTTTGAAACGAAGGTTGCCGTTCAGATACACAACACGCGACCACTCAGCCAATGGTTCGTTCACCCCGATCGAGTTGCCTCCAGCAATAAAGCGCCTGAATCCATGCACTTTGATCCCGGGCAGCATGACGCTAACTCTTCGGGCAAGCTCCTGCGAATGGCAGCCGTTAATGTAGACAACACCGTTCTGCATGATTTTTTCGTTCAACACCGAAAGCACGTCGTCTCCTTGGTCGTCATTCAGCGCGTAGCGTTCCTGTCCATTGGCCAAGAGGCTTGTTGCCAATTCGAGATGGCTGCTTCCGATGTGGATCAAGTCCGCATTGGCGTGACCAGTAATTGCAACACTTTTAAGCGACCCATTTTCTTCCTTTTTTAATAACTGAGTGAAGGCTGAAGCCGATTGCCGTGTTGTCTCGGCACCTCCATTAGCCCTTTTGAAGCCGGCTATTCCAGGCGATGTCCATTCGGTGTAAGCGT
>JBBRDN010000074.1:0-18381 GCA_038203875.1 Verrucomicrobiota bacterium | reverse complement strand
GGTGGTGCTCCTGCCGATGCGAACGCCGGCGGCGGCCAGCAGCGGCGCGGTGGATTCGGCGGCACGCCCAATCCCGACATGGAAGCGCTCCAGAAGGCGATCGACGACAAGGCTCCGGCCGATCAGATCAAGACCCTGCTCGCCAAGGTCCGTGAGTCCCACAAAGCAGCCGACGCCAAGCTCGAAGCGGCACAGGTGGAATTGAAGAAAGTTCTCAGCGTCCGTCAGGAAGCGGTCGCCGTCACCTTCGGCCTCCTCAAGTAAGCCCGTTCTCCACCTCGAAGGACCATGAGCGCCACCGACACGAACAACGCCCAAAAAGAGCTGCTGGACCGGATGGTTTCATCCCGCCAGCTCTCCGCCGCCGATGCCCTGATGTATCCCAAGGCGACGGCGGAAGGCGGCGACGTGTCGGAGGACCAGGTTCTTCGTTGGTTGGCCGGTGAATACGGCCTCACCTTCACCGCTCTCGACGACCGTGAACCCGACAAGGAAGTGCTCTCGCTCTTCCCGGCCCGGCTCCTCCTGAAGGAAGAGCTGCTGCCGCTCCGCCGGGTCAACGGCCACGTCGAGGTCGCGACGAGCCGGTTGTTCGCCACGCAGGGGCTGGATGCGCTCAAGACCATGACCGGTCTGCGCCTCCAGCCCGTGCTGGCACCGGCCGAAGCCATCCAGCGCGAGCTGAAGAAACGCCTCGGCGTCGGCGCCGACACGATCGACACCCTCGGCGAGGAAGAGTCCTTCCAGGTGGTCAACGACGAGAACGAAGAAGACACCAACCTCGACAATGCGGCCGAAGACGCGTCCATCATCCGCTTCGTCAACCAGGTCCTCCGCGACGCCATCGAACTGCGCGCATCGGACATCCACCTCGAACCCTTCGAGGATGAACTCCAGATCCGTTACCGCATCGACGGCGTGCTCCAGGAGATCCCGGTGCCCGCTCAGATCAAACGCTTCCAGCCGGCCATCGTCTCCCGCGTCAAGATCCTCAGCCATCTCAACATCGCCGAGAAGCGCCTCCCCCAGGACGGCCGCATCAAGATCCGGCTCGACGAGAACGAAATCGACATCCGCGTTTCCGTCATCCCCATGCTCCACGGCGAGGCCGTGGTCATGCGTCTGCTGCGTCAGAGCGCCACGCTCCGCGGCATGGGCGAACTCGGGCTCGACCCCCGTGAACTGAAATCTTTTCGCAAGGTGCTTGGACTGCCCCACGGCATCATCCTCGTCACGGGACCCACCGGTTCCGGCAAGACCTCCACGCTTTACACCGCACTCAACGAGATCAACGACAAGGTCCGCAAGATCATCACGATCGAGGACCCCATCGAGTATCAGCTCAAGGGCATCAACCAGATCCAGGTCTCCGAAAAATCCGGCCTGACCTTCGGCCGCGGTCTCCGCGCCATTCTCCGCCACGATCCCGACGTGCTGCTCATCGGCGAAATCCGCGACAAGGAAACCGCCCAGATCGCCGTGCAGGCGTCGCTGACCGGCCACTTGGTCTTCTCCACGCTCCACACCAACGACGCGCCGGGCGCGTTGACCCGCCTCGTGGACATGGGTGTCGAGCCCTACCTTGTCGCATCGTCGCTCGAAGCCGTCCTGGCCCAGCGCCTCGTCCGCGTCCTTTGCCCTCTCTGCAAAGTCGAGGACACGACGCCGACCACCGCCTCTCTTAAGGCCCAGCTTGGTTTTCCGAAAGACACCGTCGTCTTTCGCGCCGTCGGATGCCGCGAGTGCCGGAATACCGGTTACCACGGGCGCCGCGCCATCTTCGAGTGGATGGACACGACCAACGAGATCCGCCAGATGATCCTGAGAAACGCCTCCAGCGGCGAGATCGGCGTCGTCGCGCGCAAGGGCGGGATGCGTCCCTTGTCGGAAGATGGATGGCGCCTGGTGCGCCTTGGCGTGACCACGGCCGAGGAGGTTCTCCGCGTGACCAAGGACTCCGCAGTCGGTGATGTCTCCGGCGACACGTCGCCGATGGTGTCCGTCCCGCAAGCCTGACAAGCACCATGCCCACGTTCCTCTACAAGGCGGTCAAGACCGACGGCCGCACCACTGAAGGCGAGCTCGAAGCCGGCGGCCGTCAGGATGCGTTCCGCCAAATGGAGACGCTGGGTCTTCGGCCCATCAAGCTGGCGGAGCGCAACGGTGCGGGCGCCAAAGCTCCGGCGTTGAAGGCGGCTTCGAAGTCTGCCTCTGAAAAACCCGCCGCGACCAAGTCCGCGCCTGCGGACAAGGGGGCTTCGAAGGAAGCAGGCTCGTCGTCGAAGGCGGCGACGGCTCCCGCCAAGATGAGTTTTTCGCTGGGTGGCGGGAAAAAGATCACGCCGCGAATCCTCGAGAATTTCACCCGCCTTCTCTCCAGCCTTCTCGCCGCCGGTGTTCCTCTTAGCCGCGCCCTGGTCATCCTGCAGCGTGAAGCCGCCACGCCGTATGCGCGCGAGGAGTGGAAGGGCGTCTACGACCGGGTCGTCGACGGCATGACTTTGGCCGACGCGATGGCGCAGTCGCCGACGACGTTTCCGCGCGTGTATATCGCCATGGTGGAAGCGGGCGAGACCGGCGGATTCCTCGACGTCGTGCTCGCGCAGATCGCCGACTTCCAGGCCCGGGAAAAGGAGATGAAGGGCAAGGTGCTGACCGCTCTGCTTTATCCGATCATCCTCCTGGTCCTCGCGTTGGGCGTGCTGGTGTTCCTGATGGTTTTCTTCATCCCGCGCTTCAAGCTGATCTTCGCGGGGTTCGGCGCGAAGCTGCCGTTGATCACCGAAATCATCGTCGGTTTGAGCGACCTGATGCGTGCCTACGGGCTCTTCGTCCTCGCGGGCATCGGGATCGGGCTTTATCTGGTGCGGACATGGTTTCTCTCGGAGAAGGGCCGCCGCGTCTGGGAGGGATTCATCCTCAGGGCCCCCGTCATCGGGCCCCTCGCGTCGCAGTTCGCCATGTCGCGCTTCTGCCGCATGCTGGGAACCCTTCTCGGCGCCGGCGTGCCGCTGATCAACGGACTCAACGTCGCCCGCCGCTCCATTGGCAATCAGATCCTCGTCGATGCCGTTTCGAACTCGATCGAGCGCGTCAAAGAGGGAAAGGCGCTCGGGCCCAGCCTCGGCGAATGCCGCTCGCTCTTTTCGGGCTCCACCCTGGAGATGATTTCCGTGGCCGAGGAAAGCGGCCGCCTCGACAGCGAGCTCGTCCGCATCGCCAACGTCACCGAGGGCGACCTCGACCGCCAGTTGAAGGCGTCCGTCGCCCTGGCCGAGCCGATGATGCTGTTCTTCATCGCCGCGTTCGTCGGCGTGATCTTCATCGGCATGCTCCTCCCGATCTTCTCGATTCAAGACCACATCAAATAAGCTGTCATAGATTTATGAAACTGGACCTCAACTCCCAACGTTCCACCCGCCTGGCGACTCGGCGGGGCTTCACGCTCATCGAGCTGCTTCTGGTGCTCGTCATCCTCGGCATCCTTGCTGCCATCGTCGTTCCGAAATTCTCCGGACGCACCGACGACGCCAAGAAGGCCGCGGCTCGGACCGAGATTTCATCCTTCACGACCGCGCTGGATTCCTTCGAGGTCGACACCGGCTCCTATCCCCGGGGCAAGGACGGTCTCCAGGATCTCATCGCCGCTCCGCGCGATGCCACCGGATGGAAGGGCCCCTATCTGAACAAGAACGAGATTCCCTTGGACCCTTGGCTGAACGCCTACATCTACGAGTGCCCGGGCAAAAACAATCCGTCGGGCTTCGATCTGATGTCGATGGGACCCGATGGTCGTGTCGGCGGCGACGACGACATCGCGAACTGGACGACGAAACGCTAGGCGTTTGGCTTGCCCGGTTGACCCGCAGCCCGGTGTCACGCGGCATCCGCAATGATCCCCACGAAACCCAGCCGAGTCGGAACCCAAGGCGTGCCAAAGGCCCTGCCCGCCGGTGGTTTCACGCTGATCGAGTTGATCCTTGTGATGACTCTCCTCGTAGTCGTGGTCTCGATCACGGGTCCCGCGCTGTCTTCCTTCTTCAAGGGCCGGATCCTTGATTCCGAGGCCCGCCGATTCCTGGCGTTGACCCGCCACGCGCAGAGCCGTGCGGTGTCCGAGGGGATGCCGATGGTCCTTTGGGTCGACGAGAAAGAGCACAAATACGGGATCGGAATCGAGGATTCCGCCGTGGAACCCGACGAAGAGGATCCGTTGGCGAAGGAGTTTGCGATGGAGGACGGCCTCGAGATCGAGGTGGTGCGTTCGACGATATCAACCGGGACCGGCAACAACGCCGACGCGGCTGAATCGCTTTCGCGGAGCACCGCCGGCACCCAGATCAACATCCGGTTCACCCCGGATGCGTTCCTCAGCGACTACGTTCCCGAAGCCGTCATCTTCCGCGACGCGAAGAGGAACGAGGCGTGGCTCGCCCCGAACCGAAACCGGATCAACTATGAAATCCAGACCAACAACTACCAGGCCGCCGGGCGCTAGGTCGCGCGCCCGCGCCGGCTTCACGCTGGTGGAGGTGCTGGCGGCTTTGGTGTTCATGGGGATCGTCATCCCTGTCGCGCTTGAGGCCGTGCGTGTCGCCGGTCTGGCGGGCGAGGTCGCCGAACGAAAGGTTGCCGCGGCGAGGATCGCCGACCGTATTCTCAACGAACTGATCGTGACCGACGGCCTCCGTCAGGCCTCCGCCACCGGCGTGGCCGAAGAGGGCATGCGCCGATATGAATGGTCCATGAGGACCGAGACCTGGACCGTGGCGTCCCTCAATCTCGTGACCCTGAACGTGGTCTTCAATGCCCGCGGCAAGGAATACGACGTCAACCTCACCACCCTTTTCGATCCCGAGACGCTTTCGACCTCCGGGCTTTCAACCTCAACCGCTGGTTCCACCAGGTGATTCACCGCCGAACATCTTCTGTCAGCCGCCTCGCGGGGTTCACCCTGCTCGAGGTGATGCTGGCGTTGATCGTCTGCGGGATCGTCCTGGCGGCCGTGAACGGCGTCTACTTCGGCGCGTTAAAGCTCAGGAACCGGACCTCGGCAAACATCGAGGCAGCGCTCCCGATCCAACATGCAGTCGCGGTCATCAAGCGGGACCTGACCGGCATCATGCTTCCCGGCGGCAGCTTTGGGGGGCCGTTCCAGAGCACTCCGACCAACACGATGAACGTCGTGTCGGCCGCGCTCGGCGCGCGGAGCAGTCCGGACATCTACACGAACACCGGCGTCATCGATGAGAACACTGAGTTCGCGGCGGTCCAGAAGGTGGCCTATTACCTCGCCGCTCCGACCAACAACGCCTCCGGCAGCGACCTGATGCGCGGGGTCACGCGGGATCTTCTGCCAGTCGCGGGCGCCACGCCGGATGCCCAGTTCCTCATGTCGGGGGTCGACCAGTTGACCATGCAGTTCTACGACGGCACGAGTTGGGCCGAGACGTGGGACAGCACCACCGCCACCAATCTGCCGCTGGCCATCAAAGTCCAGATCACGCTGACGCCGGAAGACCGAAGCCGGCAGGATGCGGCTCCGATCGAGTTCATTGTGCCCGTAATGGTCCAGGCCAGGACCAACGTGACGACGGCCACGACAGGAGGTGGCGCATGAATCTCGCTTGCCCACGGAATGCCCGAGCGGCCAGGAGCGGATCCGTGCTGATCCTCGTCCTGTGGATTTCCTTCGGGCTCGTCGTGCTCGCGCTCTACTTCGCGCAGTCGATGAGCTTCGAGCTCCGGGCCGGCGACAACCGCGTGGCGGCCCTCGAAGCCGAGCACGCGATCAACGGGGCGGCGCGCTACGTCGGATACGTCCTCTCCAAATACGGCACCAACGGCACGATCCCGGACCCCGCGCTTTATTCGGCGGAAGACGTCCCGGTCGGCGTCGAAGAGGCGGGTGCCCCCGCATTCTGGATCATCGGGCGGAACGACACGTCGTCCCAGGTGTTGGACGTCCCGAAGTTCGGCCTGGTCGACGAGGCCTCGAAGCTCAACCTGAACGCGACGAACCTGACAGCGGACATGCTGGCGACCCTGCCGGGAATGACGGCCGAGTTCGCGGCTGCGATCATCGACTGGCGCGACACCAACAGCACGGTCACCACGAACGGGGCCGAGGACGAATCGTATGCGCGGCTTGTTCCACCGAGGAAGTGCAAGAACGCCAACTTCGAGACCGTGGACGAGCTTCGCCTAGTCTACCAGTCAACCATGACGCTGCTCTATGGTGAGGATCTCAACCTTAACGGCATCCTCGACCGGAACGAGAACGACGGTGACACGTCGCTTCCTCCGGACAACCGGGATGGCCGCTTGAATCCGGGCATCTTCGAATATGTGACCGTCTACAGCCGGCAGCCCAACACCACGTCCACGGGCACCAACCGGGTCAACCTTTCCAATCGCCGCGCGCTGACCACGCTTCTCACCGACAAGATCTCCCAACAGCGGGCCACGGCGATCACCTCGGCGCTTGGGCCTACCAACAATCCAATCCGCAGCGTGCTGGAATTCTACTCGAGGAGCGGAATGAGCGCGGATGAGTTCAGCCTCGTGGAGGCCGAGATCACCGCGACCAGCGGAGCATTCGTCGAAGGCCTCGTGAACGTGAACACCGCGAGCGAAGCTGTCCTCGCCTGCATTCCCGGCATCGGTGTCGACCTGGCCCCGTCGCTTGTCGCGCAGCGCCAGTCCAATTCGAAACGGGTCAACTCCGTCGCCTGGGTGAAGGATCTCCTCAGCACTGCGCAGATCGCGCAGGCCGGGCCTTATCTGACCGGCCAGAGCTACCAGTTTTCCGCCGACATCGCCGCGCTCGGCCACTTTGGCCGGGGCTATTCGCGGACCCGGTTCGTCTTCGATACGACCGAGAACGTGCCCAAGATCCTGTTCCGGGAAGACCTCTCCCGGCTCGGTTGGGCGCTCGGCAAACAGGTCCGCCAGGACATCCGGCTCGCCACGAATTTACGCCAATGAAATGGATCCAGAAAAAACCACCGTCCACAGCGCTGGGACTCTCTCTCGAGGGAGGCCGGCTTGAAGCGGTGCTGCTGAACCGAACAAACGGTTCCGCGTCCGTGCTTAAGACCGTCAGTTCGCCTCTGACTCTCGACCTGCTCCACAACGAGACCGACCTCGTTGGCCGCGAGATCCGCAACCTGCTCGACGCGGGCGGCATCAAGGAACGCCGCTGCGTCGTGGCCGTGCCGCAGACGTGGGCACTGATCGTGCACTCGGTGGTTCCCGAAATGGAGGCCGCCGACTTGCCTGAGTTCCTCCAGATCGAGGCCGAACGCGGGTTTCCCTATCCCCTCGATGAACTCCAGATCGCGACCGTCCAGCACAAGTCCCCGGGCGGCGACAACTACGCGACCCAGATCGGAGTTCCGCGGCAACACCTCTCGCGGTTGGATGCAGCCTTGGCCGCGGCGGAACTGAAGCCCTTGAGTTTTTCGATCGCGATTACGTCGCTTCCGGGTGCGATGGGCGACGAGAAACACGGAACGATCACCCTGGTCGTCGGTGAAACCGCGGTGCGGCTCCTGATTTCGGTCGGCGGTGCGCCTGTCGCGCTTCGGACTCTTGAAGGTGTCTTTGATACCGAGAGTCCCGAGAATCGCATCCAGTCCGAACTGATCTTCCGCGAACTCCGCGTCACCATCGGCCAGCTCGCCCCGGACATCAGAGAGAGCCTTCGTGTTGTTCAGATCGTCGGGACGACGCCGGCTGCGCGGCAACTGGCGGACGGCCTTCAGCCCCGGACCCGCGCACTTGGCCTCGCGATCGAGCAGGTCACGGCCTATCCGGGGCCCCAGTTCGGCATGCAGTTGGCCGCTCCCGGCGGTGTCTCGGGTGAATTGAGCCTGGCGGCCCAGTTCCTCGGCGGGAAACAGATGCCGTTCGAGTTTCTTGCGCCCAAGCCGACGTTTCTCGAGCAGATGGCTTCGCGGTATTCATCGCGTCGGCTGGCGTCGGTGGGAGTCACGGCCGGGGCCGTCGCGTTGATCGTCCTCTTCATGTTCGTGTTCCAGCAGGTCCAGCTCTACCGGCTCAGGTCGGAGTGGGACGGAAAGACCGGCATGAAGCCCAAGGTCGCCGAACTGAAGGCGCTGCAGGATCGGACCCGAAAGTTCCGTCCTTGGTATGACGAATCCATGACCACCCTCACCATTCTCAAACGGATGACCGAGGCGTTCCCTGAGGACGGAGTCGTCTCGGCCAAATCCATCGACATCCGCAAATCCGGCGATGCCCGCAACGTCGTGACCGTGACCTGCTCCGGCACCACCCGCGACAAGGACGCCTTGCTTAAAACCGTCGCGAAACTCCGCTCGACCAACAAGATGGTCTCCGACGTAAACGTCGACGTCATCCGCGGCCTAAATCCCATGCAGTTCACCTTCAATTTCAACTGGGGCGACGCCTCCAAGCCATGAAGCCGGAAAACCGTCAGAAATTCCTCCTGATCGCCGCCGGCTGCGTCGTGGGCCTCTACCTTCTCGATACTGTCGTCGTGTCACCCCTCACCGAGAGTTGGAAGACGCGTTCCGCGGAGATCGCGAAGCTCCGTAAAGACATCGAACAGGGCAGGGAGATGCTCAAGCGCGAGAAGGACACCCGCGACCGATGGAACGAGGTGCGGAAAAATTCGCTGTCGTTCGACGTGTCCCAGGCCCAGCAGGAGCTGATCGGATCGTTCAACAAGTGGTCCCAGGACAGCCGGGTTACCGTCACATCCACCAAGCCGATGTGGAAACACGGCGTCTCGGAACGCGGATCCGGCGACGAATATTCTCTGCTCGAATGCCGCGTGGATGCGGCGGGAACCATGTCGACGCTGGCCCGGTTCCTCTATGAAGTGGAGCGGTCACCCATGGCTTTGAAGATCGAAGGCGCGGAGTTCACGACCCGCGACAACAACGGCGGCCAGGTCGCCCTCGGGCTCGTGGTCACCGGTCTCAGATTAAAGCAGCTGGAGGGCAAATGATGATCTACCTTTCCCACATGAAACCCGCCGGCCTCGCCTTTCTCGCCACCGCGCTGATCTCTTCGACGGCTGTGGCGGCCGAACCGACCAACGCGGTTCCCGCCGCCGCGTCCACAAATGCTGCCCCTGCCGTCGCGACCAACGCCGCGCCGGTTGCTTCGACCAATGTCATGGCTGGCACACCGTCGCGTGGCTCCGAAAGATCCAGCAGGTCTCCATCGGCCACCAGTGCCGCCAGCGCGTCGAACTTCGAAGCGTTCTCGATGATCGGAACGAAGAATATCTTTAACCAAAGCCGTTACCCGGGGTCTAAATCCCCGACAAGCCCGACGGCGGCGCCGCACGTGCCGAAGATCGACATGATCGCGTTCGTCGGCACGATGGATTATGGCAAGGGCCAGATGGCGTTCTTCAACGGCACCGGCTCGGAGTTCAAGAAGATGGCCAAGGCCGGTGAGAAGATCGGGAACTTCAAGCTGGTCGACGTGAAAGCGAACCAAGTGAAGCTGGCGGTCGGCGACAAGCCCGCAATGGAGCTGAAGATCGGCCAAGCCCTGCGCAGCGAAGACGGCGGCGATTGGGCCCTGTCGAGCCTGCCGCTTCCCGGATCGGAATCTGTGGCGTCGACCAGTTCATCGAGCGGATCCGATCGGGGATCTGGCCGGGGAAGCGGGAGTGATCGCGGCTCCGGCAGCGATCGTAGTTTTGGACGGACTAGCAGTCGAGGAGGGTCGGACACGACCCCCGTGCCTGCGGCGGGTGCAATCTCTACGCCGGAAGCCTCGGGCTCCGGCGGCAGCGCCGAAGATGCGCTGAAGCGGCTGATGGAAAAACGTGCTAAGGAAACAAACGAATGAAGACCACGACCCAATACCTCTCATCCCTCGCCTTGGCATTGTCCTTGGCCACGTCCGGCGCGATCGCCGCTGAACTGGCGCCGGCCAAAGCAGAAACAACCCCGGCCGATACCGGTGTCAAGGCCGCCAGAAAGAGCAAGGCCGACAAGGAATCTGCCAAGGCCGAAAAGAAGGCCGCACGCAAGGAGGCCAAGAAAGCGGGAGCCGCCGGCGCCAAGCCGGCCGAGGCCGCCGTCGCGCAGGTCGCGCCGCCGGCTCCGCCTGAGCCCGCCGACAAGGCTGAACTGCACCTGAACTTCCGGAATGCACCGCTCGACCTCGTGTTGAACTACATGAGCGAGGCTGCCGGCTACATCATCGTCCTGGAGACCTCCGTCCGCGGCACGATCGACGTGTGGAGCAACACGCCGGTGACCAAGACCGAAGCCCTTGGCCTCCTCAACTCCGCGCTGAACAAGAACAACTACGCCGCGATCCTGGAGGGCCGAACGCTGACCATCCTCTCCAAGTCCGACGCCAAGACCCGTGAGAATCCCATCGTCGTCGGCAGCGATGCCGGGGCCATCCCGAAAGACGAGCAGATCGTGACCCAGATCATTCCCGTCAAGGGCATGAGCGCGAGCTCACTGATCCGCGACATCTCTTCGCTGATCCCTTCCACCGCCACCGTCACCGCGAACGAGGGCGGCAACTCCCTCATCATGACCGACACCCGCCGGAACGTTCGACGAGTGGTCGAGATCGTCCAGGCGCTCGACGGCACGGTCGCCGGGGCGGCTTCGATCAAGGTCTTCCCGTTGAAATTCGCCGACGCCAAGGCTCTCGCCACCACGATCAAGGAACTCTTCCCCGACAATACCGGTGCGGGTGCAGCGGGCAGCCGAAGCGGCCGCGGCGGCATTGGTGGATTCGGGGGCTTCCCCGGCTTCGGCGGCGGCGGCACGGACACGGGATCTTCCTCTGGCAGCACCCGGAATTCCACGACGGCAACCAAAGTCGGCGCCGTGGCGGATGAATTCAGCAATTCGCTGATCGTCACCGCTTCCGAGAGCCAGTTGAAGACCATCCAGACGCTCGTTTCTTCAGTCGACACCGATCAGGTGGACCTGACGGAAATCAAAGTCTTCGCGCTCCTGAACGCCGACCCGACCGAGACGGCCGACCAGATCACCAAGCTTTTCCCCGACACGTCGTCCAGCAGCCAGAACACCGGCGGACGCGGTGGCGGGTTTGGCGGGTTCGGCGGTCCCGGTGGAATCTTCGGCGGCGGCGCTGCGCGGACGGGCGGTAACGGCGCCACGAGCGACCGTTCCAAGAAGATGGGCAAGGTGATCGCCGTGGCCGAACCCCGCACCCGGTCGCTCATAGTCAGTGCGGCCAAGGAAATGATGCCCCAGATCGACGCGATGGTGAGGTCGCTCGACCTGAGCCCCGCGAAGAAGCAGAAGGTGAGGACCTACAACCTCGAGAACGCCAGTGTCACGGAGGTCGAGGCGGTGCTTCGCGCCCAGTTCGAGGCGCAGAACAGCCGGAACACGCAGAACAACCAGAACAACGCGCTGACGACCCGCCAGAACCAGGCCAATCAAACCACCCAACAGGGACTCACTTCCGGATTCGGCCAAGGCGGCGGTCGAGGAAACTGAACCTGAGTTCGAAACAAATCCAACTTTCACGTCATCATGCCAAAGGCCTTCAAACACAAACGCAGTCTCGGACTGCTGCTCGCCACGTCGCTCGGCTTGGCCGCAGGCGACGCCCTCGCCCAGCAACGCAACAACACCGGTTCCACCGCGGCGCGGTCCTCGGGCGGAAACAGCCGATCGCTTTCGGGCGCCTATCCGGCCAGCACTGAAATCGGAACCGCCACCATCGCGACGGATGCCGATTCCCGTGCGCTGGTGATCACCGCCGACGACGAGACGCAAAAGCTGATCGAAGAGGTCATCCGCAATCTGGACAAGCCGAAGCCGCAGGTGCTGATCAACGTGGTCTTCCTGCAGGTGACCCACGGCGACGATCTCGATCTCGGCGTCGAAGCGAGCTATACCCACCGGCTCGGTGGAGCACCTGCCGGTGTTGCCGGTAACAGCGTCGCGTCCTCCTCGTTCGGGCTGCAGGACGCCGCTTCCACCCTGGCCGGCGGTGGTCTCTACAAACTTATTGGAGAAGACTTCTCCGCCACCTTCCGCGCTCTCGCCGTGAAGGGTAAGACGGAGATCCTCTCCCGCCCGTCCATCCTCGCCCGCAACAACCAGCCGGCCACGATCCTCGTTGGCCAGTCGGTTCCGTTCGTGACCAACACCCGGTTCGACGCGGTCAACGGACAGATCAACACGGTGACCTACCAGGACATCGGCATCATCCTCAAGGTCACTCCGTTCATCTCGACCTCCGCCGGGACCGTCGAAATGATCATCCAGCCC
Organism: Verrucomicrobiota bacterium; assembly: GCA_038203875.1. Taxonomy (GTDB): domain Bacteria; phylum Verrucomicrobiota; class Verrucomicrobiia; order Limisphaerales; family CANJSG01; genus CANJSG01. Next base: position 6,100 of record JBBRDN010000074.1, on the reverse strand, counting down.
GAGATCTCGTCCATCAGCGACAAGACGGTCAACATCTCGGCCGGCGTGAACGCGGCCGTCATCGACAAACGTTCGGCCGACACCGTCGTCGTCACACCCGACGGACAGACCGTGGCCATCGGCGGCTTGATCGGAACGACCAAGGTCAACCAGGACCGCAAGATCCCGCTCCTCGGCGACATCCCTTTGCTCGGATCCGCCTTCAAGCGTCAGGTCAAAACCGACTCCAAGACCGAGCTCTTAATCTTCCTCACGCCCCACGTTATCGAACGTCCGCGCGACCTTGCCGCAATGACCCGGGGTGAGACCGGTCGGCTTCAGCTCGCTCCGAAAACATTTAGCGAAAAGGAACTCAACCGCTATCTCGAAGGCATCCCAGAGAAGCCGCCGACCATCAACATGACTCCTCCCGCGTCGGCGCCTCCGGTCAAACAACCCGCGTCGAAACCAAGCAGGCGGTAAGCAGTCCAAAGCAACTCGCGCAAAGCCATGAAACGAGGCCTCTGGATCTACGTGTCGCTCGCGGTGGCGTGGACGGTGTTCGTCTCGTGGCAGTTCTTCGAGCATCGCCGCGTCGAGGAGTCCTCCCGGCAAAACCTGATGAGCCGGGCCCGTGCGATCACATCGACCCTCGGCCTTGTCATACGGTCCCAACGCCGCGGCGGTGGCATCGTCTCCCAAGAGCGTCTACAGACCGCCTTGGCGGAGTTGACGAAGGCGGACCAGCTTGAATCAATCGCGCTGCTGAATGCGGAGAACGATGTGGTCATCTCCGCCGGAAAGCCGGTCGACGACCTCGAGATCCCGGCCCAGTCCGGCGTCACTTGGACGGCGGACCAGATGATCCTCGCCAACCTCATGGACCTTGGGACGAACGTCTTCCCCGAGCCCGAAGGCGTCGCGCGGACGATCGTCGTGCCGTTCAATCCGTCGGTGACCAACATCCCCGGCATCATGCCGCCGCCGTCCTGGTCTACGAACCGGTCGGCGATGACGAATGAATCCGGCCGCAGCCGGAGCGACCGCGGCCGGGGAAGGGGACCGTTCGGTCGCCCGCCATGGATGACCGAGGTGGAATACCAGGCCCTCATCGCCAAGCAGGGCGTCCACAGCTTCATCATCGTCATGCCCACGAAGCCCGTGACTGAAGCCACGTCCGGGGACTTGCTGCTTCGACTCCTCATTTGCGGACTGGCCACGATCAGTGTCGGCGGCGCCGGTTTCACATGGCGCAGCATCCAACGCTCGTCGGACCTTGAGTTGCGCCTTGTGAAGGCCAGCGAACTGAACTCGCACCTGAAGCAGATGAACCTCGCCGCCGCCGGCCTCGCGCACGAGACCCGTAATCCGCTCAACATCATCCGTGGCCTGGCCCAGTTGATTACCCGCCAGGAAGCCGCGTCGACGGAGGTCCGCGACCGGTCTCGAGCGATCCTCGACGAGACCGACCGGGTCACCGCGCAGCTCAACGAATTCATCAATTACTCGCGGCCCCGCGAAGTCCGCCGGTCGCCTGTCGCCTTGGACCGCGTCGCCACAGAAGTCGCCCGCGCCCTGTCGCTCGATGCGGAGGACAAAGGAGTCACCGTCAAGGTTGCCGTGGACAACGCCGTGATCGAAGCCGACGAGCAGTTGTTCAGGCAGACTTTGTTCAACCTCCTGTTGAACGCCATCCAAGCCGTCGGTCAGGGAGGTGCGATCGAAATCGCGGCGACCCGTCCCACGTCGACCGAGATCATCGTCGAAGTGAGGGACAATGGTCCCGGCGTTCCTGCTGATCGACGCACCGAGATCTTCAAGCCCTACTTCACGACCAATGTGGAAGGAACCGGGCTTGGCTTGGCTGTCGTGCGCCAGATCGTCCTTGCCCACGGCTGGGAGATCGAATGTGCGGCCAACGAACCGCGCGGTGCCGTGTTCCGCATCAGCCACGTCCGTCCCGGGGCCGTCTGAGCCATGACGAATCCAACGGACAAGGCAGCGATGCCGCGCATCCTCATCGTCGATGACGACGAGGGCCAACGCAGCCTCTTCGATTCGTTTCTGTCCGGCCAAGGCTTCCGCACCCGTGTCGTCGCTTCCGGGGAAGCGGCCCTAGAAGCCCTGAAAGAAGGTCCCTTCGACATGATGGTCTCGGACGTCCGCATGACCGGGATCTCCGGCCTCGAAACTCTCCGCCGCGCCCGGATCGATCATCCGACCTTGCCCGTGCTGCTCATCACCGCCTACGCCGACATCCGCGGGGCCGTCGATGCGATGCGCGATGGCGCGCTCGACTACCTCGCCAAACCGATCGACCTCGACCAGTTGCTGTCGGCCGTCCAGCAGGCCACGGGCATGGCGAAGGCCGGCCCGATGAAATTCGAGGGGGATCAGAAGCTTCCAGCCGGGGTTATCGCGGCCAGTCCGCTTATGCAGGCCGTCTTCCGTGATGCGGCGCTTGTGGCCGCTTCGGGCAGCCGGGTTCTCATCACGGGCGAAAGCGGAGTCGGCAAGGAGATCGTCGCCGTCGCGATCCATGCGTGGAGTTCCCGGGCGAGCCGACCCCTGCTCAGGATCAGCTGCGCTGCGATCGCCGAGAATCTTCTTGAGAGCGAACTGTTCGGACACGAGAAGGGCGCGTTTCCCGGAGCCACTTCCCAGCGGATCGGACGGTTCGAGGAGGCCAGCGGTGGAACCATCTTCTTTGATGAGATCGGCGACCTGTCTCTCCAGCTCCAGGCCAAGCTCCTTCGCGTCACCCAGGACGGGAAGATCCACCGGATGGGCTCCAACCGAGAGATCCAGACCGACGTGCGGATCCTCGCCGCGACGAGCCGGAACCTCGACGAAGACGTGAAGCTCGGCCGTTTCCGCGAAGACCTCTTCTACCGGCTCAACGTCATCGAACTGGGCGTCCCGCCATTGCGCGAACGGCGCGAAGACATCCTGCCGCTGGCCGAGAAGTTCATCGGGGAATTCTCCCAGGGGCGGAGCCGCTTCTCGTCCGCGGTCGCCACGGTGCTCCAGGGATACGAATGGCCGGGCAACGTCCGCGAGTTGCGCAACGCCATGGAAAGGGCGGCCCTGCTGTCTGGCGGCGAACTCGTCATGCCGAAGCACCTCACGCAGCGCATCCGCGCCGCGATGGGAGAGCAGGGTCCCACGGTCCAGGCGCCCGCCGAAGCCGCCGACGTGGAGCGTCTCGACGCGATGGAACGCCAGGCGATCCTGCAGACCCTTCGGAAACACGCCTTCAACCGCACGGACAGCGCGAAGGCCCTCGGCATCAGCCGGCGCGCCCTGCAATACAAGCTCCAGCGCCTGCGCGACCTGGGCTGCGACGTCGACGGACGCAGTTCCTCGGGCGCGGCGGAGTGAGGATTGCATCCGGGCTCGGGATACAAGCGTAGCTTAATGGCAATGTTCGCGCGTTGGTCATTCAGTCTTCTGCTGCTGGCAGTCTATCTCGCCACGTTCCATCTCTGGATGCATCTGAGCCGCGCTGGTGTCGTCGTAACCGGTCTCATTGCGACCGTCGGGTTTTCCGCCCTGTTCGTGCGGGCGAGTGGCCAACGCTACTTCCTGAACCATTGGGACGCGTTCTGGCACGGGTCCGTCATCCTGGACGTGTTCCTTGAGGCGGTTCTGATTCCGTATCATGGCGACCATACCTTCTACCTCTGCGCACTCGCGTTCGTCGTGGTGGTCGGTGGTTACCGGCAATGGGTGTGGAAGCGATGTCTGCGTCGGGCGGACTTGCATCTATCGGCAGCTGGCGCTGGTGGGTCTCCCCCGGTAGTTTCCAGCGCGATGAACGAAGTTACTTGGGAAAAGCAGTTTCGCGCCGTCTACGATCACGGCGTAGCCGCCTGGCAGGCGGGACGTCGAAAACCCTCCACGATGTTCGATGCCGAGGATGTCGCCTTCCTCGCGGGCATTGGGTGCACGGCTCAGGAGTTGTTCGATTTCGTGGACGATTTCCTCGTCTACGGTGAACCGGACTTCGCCACTGCTCTGGGAGTGCATGCCATCCGGCGCGACTATCTCATGAACGAGATGAAGGGGATCAAGAGCGGTAAACAGTCGGCCATGTCGGACCTTCCGCCGAAGGCCCAGGAAGTGGACGGGATTTCCTGGTTACCCCGGCTCATCGTCAAGGCGCGCATGAAACTGCGCGGCGAGATGCCGGACGATCTGATGTATGGCTGCGGCGGGGACCGGCCTTTCGTCCAACGGATGAACACCACTTTGCCCGGCTTTCTACAACTGGTCCGCGACTGCGGATCCGACGATCGACGGATCGTCGAAACGCTCAAACAGGGCGCGGGAATCAAGTAACAATATGCACGACGTCATCCCCGGCCCATCGGCTGATTCCAATCCCGCATCGCGGGCGATCCTCCGCGGCGCACTTGGGTTCGGTCTGGTCAGTCTGATCGCATTTTCGGTCTGGGCTTTTGGCGGGGGATGGTTCCGTGGTCGTGGTGGTGAACCCGCGATGTATGCGGCGATCGCGGCTGTGTTCGTCGTTGTCAGCGGATTCCTGCTGCATCCGCTGGTGCTGGGCTCGAAAAAGCTCGTTCGCTTCTACCAGGCGTTCGTCCCGGCGTTTCTCATCTACGCCGCCGTCTGGTCGGGCTTCTGGTTCTGGCTCAAGTATGGCGCGGGCGAATGGCTCGGGGCCGGCGTTGGAAGCATCGCCTTCGTGGCCTACACCGCGTGGCGTTTTGGAAGCTGGCGCGCTTTCTGGCTGGTCACGTTTCTGTTCTTCGTGATGCACACGGCCGGATACTTCGCCGGTGGCTGGAGCATGGCGAAACTCATGGGCTTGGCGCGTGAGGATCCCGTTCCTTTCCTCGACAAGCCGAAGCTGATGTTGCTCGCGAAGATGTCCTGGGGATTGTTCTACGGCCTCGGATTCGGAGCCGGCCTTGGATATGTCTACCATGCCGTTCAAAAGACATCGCCGCCGCCGCGGGACGACGTGCCGCCAATTTGATCTCCTGATTGCGCCGGTTTGAACCGAACGGTTCGACGGTGGGTCTGGCAAAACACGAATGAAGGATCCAGACGTCAAGCCATCGTTGAAGCCGAAGCCGCATCGCCGTCGGCCTTTCCATCAGCGTTTCCTGCTGGCTCTTGGGGTCGCGTTCGGACTCATCGGATTCTCGCTCACCCTCGGCATCCTCGGATACCACTTCATCGCCGGGCTCGGATGGATCGATGCCGTTCTGAACTCGTCCATGATCCTTGCCGGGATGGGCCCGGTGACTGCGCTCTCTACGGATGCGGCCAAACTGTTCGCATCCGCCTATGCGCTGTTCTCGGGGGTGGTCTTCATCTGCGCCACTGGAATTCTACTCACTCCTATCTTTCACCGGGTGCTGCACCGGTTCCACCTGGAGGAAGGAAACCAACGATGAGAGCTGGCCGGCCGGTGCCCCGCTAGATCTGCGGTGTCTTGGTCCCGGCGAACGCCCGCCTTGCGGATCCGTTGGAGGCTTGCCTAGTGTCCGCCCATGCACTCCCCGTTCCGCGCACTGTCGTTGGGCCTTGCCCTGCTCGCTTCCGTCAACGCGTCTTCGGCCGCCGAGAAGTCCTACACCATCGCCGTCATCCCGAAGGGCACGACCCACGAGTTTTGGAAATCCATCCACGCCGGCGCCGTCAAGGCCGAGCAGGAGCTCGCGGCGAAGGGGACGAAGGTGACGCTCTTCTGGAAGGGACCGCTGCGCGAGGACGACCGCGACCAGCAGATCCAGGTGGTGGAGAACTTCACCGCCCGCAAGGTCAGCGGTATCGTGCTGGCGCCGTTGGATTCGCAGGCGCTCGTCGCGCCGGTGGTCAGCGCCGTGCAATCCGGCGTGCCGACCGTGGTGATCGATTCGGATCTGAAGTCCGACAAACAACTCAGCTTCGTTTCCACGGACAACTTCAAAGGTGGCCGGATGGCGGGTGAGTTTCTCGCAGGACAGCTTGGCGAAAAAGGCAACGTCATCCTGCTCCGCTACCAGGTCGGCAGCGCCAGCACCGAAGCCCGCGAGGCGGGTTTCCTCGATGCGTTGAAGAAGTTCTCCGGCATCAAGATCGTTTCGTCCGACCAGCACTCCGGCGCGAC
>JBBRDN010000073.1:0-18498 GCA_038203875.1 Verrucomicrobiota bacterium | reverse complement strand
TTCCTCCGGTTTCAGGCTCCTCCGTCGTTACGGGTATCTCGGAGGCACGCTTGTCTCCGTCGAAAAGGCGGCGGTTCCCGGTGGTGCGCTGACCCGCTTTGCCCCCCTGCTGAACATCGTCGATTCCGTGGGCGGTTATCTCAATGTCAACGGATCACTCGCTGAATACATCCGCTTCACTGCCTGGGGCTACCCGGTTTTCCCGGAAGGCCGGTCAAGCGCGGTCGGAAGCACGCTCCTGTTCCACGGAGCTTTGTTCGACGTGGAGACGGGCCTCTATCAGATGGGCCAGAGGAACCTCCATCCCATCTTGGGGCGTTTCTTGCAGCGCGATTCCGCCCTCTTCAAGGAAAGCCTCGCCTTCTACTCGGGCTTCAACGGCGATCCGGCCAGCCGCAAGGACGGGGACGGAACCTTCACTGGTCCGGCCGAGGCCAAGGAACTCTACGATCGCGTGATGGCCGTCAAGTCCGCGGCCGACGACGCTAAGGAATCCGCCGGGAACCTTGTCCCTTTCCTGAACCTCGTGCGTGGCCACGGCGAGCAGCCGGAAGATCCCATCGCCGGCGGGCTGGACGCAGCCATCGCGACATCCGATTTCCTTCTCAAGACCGCCACGCTCGGGCAGACGGCCATCGGAGGCGACGAGCTGGACCTTTCCAAAGCCCAGAAAGTCCTCGATACGTTCAAGACGACCAAGGACGGCTACGACAAATTCATCAAGCCCGGCGCCGATCTCATCGCCCAGGGCCTTAAGCTGCGCGACTACCGCCTCGCGAGCTGGGTCGTTGATCCGAAGAACTCCGCTTGGTTCGGGAACATGCACACGGTGGGGGCGCGTTTCAGCGTATTCGACCTCGACTTCGGCGCGTTGAAGAAGGGCGCGTCCGCAGCGGCCAAGTCGCGCGACCAGGAAACAATGTCCCACGAGTTCCTGGGCAAGCTCCAGGAGCAGCGCACCCAGTTTTACGACGCCCGCAAGAAACTCGCGTTGGAGGTCGTCTCGGGCATCCACGGACTGGCCTCGCAGTATTACGAGAAGACCTACGGTAAACGTGAGGAAAAGGCTTTCCTCGTGGGCGGAGGCATCCTCGATGCCACGGGCAAATTCCTCGAGTTCGGCTCGAAATTCCAAGCAGCCAAAGACGTGGGCGAGGCGGTCGGCAAGGTCACCGGCCGGGCCGCAACCCTGATGCAGGGCTATGAAGTTGCCTCCAGTGCGGCCGGCCGCGCCGCTGTGGTCGCCGCTTTCGACCTGGGGTTCGCCGTCGGCAAGCTCGCCATCATCGCCGTGTCCGATCCGGAAGTGGCCAAGGCCTACAAGGAGCAGGTGAAGCAGTTTGAAGAAAATGGCGGCTGGATGACCGTAGGCGCGGGCGTGCTCGCGACCTTCGGAATGGACGAAGCCGCCAACGCAATCCAGAGCTTCCACGACTCCGGAGGCTTCTCGCTCCAGCCCTATGTCGACGCCGTGATGAAGCAACGCGCGTATCACCAGCAACGGACGGAGTTCTACCTCAACGGCATTTCCGCCCCCTGACGAACCATGAAGATCTCCCACCTCATGATCCGCCTGATGGCCTCGCTCGCCTTAGTCTGTGCTGCGGTGTCTGTAGTCCGGGCGGCAACGCCCTTGGCCACCCTTGAATACCGCGTCGTCGGGACGGAGCTGAGGGTCACGCCGGCCGTGCTTTCGGTGCCCAAGGGCATCGCCGGATCGGTGCTGGTGGAGCTGACGGGATCGTCCGGGACGAACGGTTCGGTCTCGATCACGAACAGCTATGTCGAAGCGACGCTGCGCGGACCCGGCATGGATGCGCGCCGCCTCGTGGCCGCCGTCAATACGCCGCTCCTGCTGCCGGCGCTGAATCTCGTCGGTGACTACCAGCTCGATGGCATCCGGCTCGTCGACGCGGCGACGGGCGAGGTGAAACTGGAGGGCAGTCCGTCGGCGGTTCCTGTCCGGGTGTTCGACGAGGTGCTCATCTCCCGCGTCACGTCACGCCCGCTGACGGCGGCCGAGATCAAGGAGAAGGGCATCGCCATCGATGAAAACAATTTCCGGGCGGTGGAGTTCGAGGTCGGGTTCGTCCTCGATGGCAAACGCATCCCGGTGAAATTCCCCGTGATCGCCCCGAGGTTCGACGGCAACACGGAAATCATTCCGGCAGCCGAACTGGAGCGGCGTCTGGTCATGGCGACGCTGATCAACCAGGAGATCGCCGCCAGCACCGTGCTTCCTCCGGAGCTCTCGCAGTCGCAGCTCAACATCCAGATCCAGGGCATCAATTTCCAGCAGGTCGAAGTGGGCGATGAGGATCTGTCGCTGAGGATCCCCCCCATCCCCGCGCTCATGGTGATCCCGGGCAACATCGGCTATCTGAACCAGTTCTTCAGCGTGCAGATATTCACCGAGAACGGCGCGCCCACGGGCTCCGGACTGAGCGTGAAGAACGTCAAGGCGCAGCTTGTCCTTCCACCCGGACCCGACCGGGTCGCGAGCACGAACTACGCGCAACCGGGCGACGATCCGCTGCGCTTCGCGCGGATCGGTCCCGACAAGGAAGTCCAACCCGTGCAGGCCATCGTGCGCGCCGGTCCTGATGGACAGTTCGGCACGGCCGATGACATCGGCCGTCTGCAACCGGGTGAATCGGGGCAGGGCGAGTTCTTCGTGGAGGGCCTACAGGAAGGCCTCCACATCATGGATCTCGATCTGACGGCGGAGCTCGACGGCCTCGCTGCGGGAACGGTCAAGGTGAAGGGCAAGGCGGCCGGTTCGGTGCTGGTGCGCAATCCGAAGTTCTCCCTCGCCTTCACCCATCCGCGCACCGTCCGTTTCGGTGAGCCCTACGACGCGTCGGTCACGGTGATGAACACGGGCATCACGCCCGCGAATTTTGTCCGCATCACGCTTTCCGGCCGCAGCATCAGCGGCGGCGTGCTGGAGAGTCCCGAGACGGTCGAGCTCGGAACGATCCTTCCGGGCCAAACGGCGACCGCCCGTTATCGCGTGCGCGCCCAGCGGACAGGGGCCATTTCCTTCTCCAACCTGACGACCGGGGACGACTCCGTGCAGGGCCGGTTCCGGCTGAGCATGGGCATCGATGAACGCGGCGTGGCGCTCTCGCCGGATTCGCTCGTGATGCCCGAGTTCGCGAACGCGCTTCCGACGAACATCCTCTACGCGGCCGAGCGGGTCCTCGGCCAGGCGCTCAGCGCCTCCACCGGCGCGCAGCTCCCGCCGGGCGTGATCAAGCCGTCGAAGGCGATCATCACGACCCGCGTGCTGGATCTGGCCGAAGCGGGCCAGCGCTTGAAATATGGCGACTCCCTTCGCCGCGTCGTCATGGACCTGCTCCTCGACTGGCAGGGCGGGCGCAATTTCGACGCGGGCTTCGACCAGATCCTCAGGGAAACGAACGCCGGTCTCGAATGGCGGCAGGCCGTGGCCCGGGTGCTCGATGAAGGCGATTCGCTCTCGGGTCCGCAACGCATCGCCGCCGTCGCGGGCGACCTCGCCGGACGTGGAGAGGCATGGCTCCTTGCGGCCGGGTCTTCCACCAATCTACAAGCAGAAGTCCGCGGGCCCGATGGTGTGCTGGCTCTTGAGAAAAGCGCCCTTCGCCAATCGCTGTCGTATCCCGGTCCGCGTTCGACCGTGCTGATCTTCAAGCCGTCGACCAGCCTGGTAGTCAATTGGCAGGCGACCAACGACCTCGGTTCGACGACGTTCAGTGTCTTAAACCTCGGCACGAACGGCACCGGCCGCAGGCTCGATTGGACCGTGGCGGCGATCACCGCGGGTTCCTGCTTGAAGCATCAGATTGGTGATCCGGGGGACGCCTTGCTGTTCGATGCCGGATGCGACGGGACGGTCGACCAATCGATCGCGGGTGTCGGAACCTCTATCACCGAACTTCCTCCGTCCTTGATCAGCGTTCGTCAGGATTCCGAGATTGTCGTGGGCCGTCCGAACAAGCGCTGTCTCGTTCCCCAGTTCGGCAACTATGGAACCGTCGTCGCCGTTCTCTTCTCCAAGCCGATGACCCAGTCGACGGTCAACCAGCCGTCGGCCTATCGCCTCGACAACGGGAACACCGCCGGTTCGGTGCAGATCCAGCCCGGTGGCCGTGTGGCGATCCTCAACATGAAGCAGACGCTCAGCGCGATCAGGCCGCGTTCCTTGACGGCCTCCGGCATCGTCGATCCGCGGGGCAATCCCGTGGTCGTGGCCGCGGCGCCGGTGCTGAGCGATCTCCGTGCGGGGATCGCGGTGCGCGGCCGCGTCATTCGGGCGGATGGAAGTCCTGCGGCGAACGTCCCCGTCACGCTCACCATGTATGACAAGATCATGGGCACGGACGATTGCTTCGACTTCATCCAGCGGCCCATGCAGGTCTTCAGCGGTGCTGACGGCGGCTTCGACATCGATTTCGTTCTCGGAGGAATTCCCTATTCCGTTTCCGCCACCGATACAGGCGGGCTCAGCCAGGAGGCGATCAACTTGATCCTCTCGTCCGTGGAAGGGGATCGCGTGGCCAGGGACAAGCTCCAGCAGATCGCGGACAATCCCGCCAACCAGAACACCCTGCTCGCGGCGTTCACCTCCGCCTCTATTCCGGAACTCATCGCCAAAGCCGAGGGCCTCGACCGCGCTCTCTTCCGCGATCTTGTGGAAGGCGTCCGCTTCAACTCCGAGTCCGTCATCGCACTCCGCTTCCGCGGGCGCGGAACCGTGGAGGGCAGGGTGCTGGCGGCTGACGGGGCCACTCCGGTCAACCTGGCCGCCGTGAACCTCACGCCCGATCCGGGTTCCCGTGAACTCGTGCGTGGCGTGTTGACCGGCAGCGACGGCCGGTTCCGTTTCAACGGCGTTCCACTGGGCATCTTCTCGATCAGCGCGACGAACAGCTTCGGGAACTTCCGCGTGCTTTCGCAGGCCTTGCTGGAGCCCGGGCAGACGGGACGGGTCGACATCGTGTTGTCCACGAACCGCGTCATCTTCGGCGGGTTGGCCGGGCGTGTCGTGGAGACGGACGGCGTGTCGCCGCATTCCGGCGCCCGCGTCTACGTCGGCTCATTCGCCCAGGGGCAGGTGAAGAACATCGTCGGATCGGCGGTGACCGATTCGGACGGCCTGTGGTCGATCGCGAACCTGCCGGTTGGCGTCTTCGACGTCGCGGCCATCGCCATCGATGGAGCCCGTCAGGCCACCCGCACCGGGGTGCAGATCCAGGAGGCCGGGCAAAACTTCCTCACCCTCTCGCTCAACGGCCGAGCGAACGTTTTCGGACGCGTCGAAACAAGCACGGGCCGGCCTGTGACGAATGCGCTCGTGGCCGGCGGAACGGCCATTGTCCGCACCGACGCCAACGGACTCTTTACCATGCCCGGCGTGCCGCTCGGCCGGAAATCCCTGAGCGCCGGCGTGGAGCGCGACCCGGCTGCGGGTTGGGATTTTCCCCGCATCGGCAGCGCGTCCCTCGATGTGCTTCCGGGCTCGGACAATTTCGTCGTCATCCGGTTCAATCCGGCCGCTACCATAACTGGGCGCGTTTTGGATGCGGCTGGCAACCCGGTCCCTTCGGTCGCCGTGGCCATTCCCCAGGAGAACGGGTTCCTCTGGGTGGTCGCCGACCCCAACGGCAACTACGTCTTCGAGGCGCTCGGGCTCGGGGCATATGAACTCAGCGCGCCCGCGCCGCCCGTGGCCGAGACGGATACCTCCGCGTTGATCAGCCAGATCCGGGGCGGCGACGAGGCCGACGTCATCAACGCGATCACGAAGGCGGCGGCGATCTTCTCCGGCGCGAGCGATCCCTTCTTGAACGGCGAGGGTGCGGCCTTCAATCCCGACACCTTCGGCTTCACCCGGACGAGCCTCAATTTCGACGGCCAGACCGTCGTGGCTGACATCCGCTATCTCCGTTCCGGCTCCGCGTCCGGGATGGTGGTCAACGGCCAGGGAGTTCCCATCGGCGCGAAGGTCCGCCTGACCGGCCTCGGCCTGCTCCAGAACGGCAAACCGACCATGCGGATCAAGGGCGACATGAACTCGGATCCGGCCCTCGGAACGTTTTTCTTCAAGGATGCCCTGCCGGTTGGACCATGGGGCCTACAGGCGGCGTCGCCGTTCTTCCCGGTGGTAATCTCCGACAGCGGCGTCACGACCTCGACGGAACGGAACGTGACCAATGTCGTCCTCCAGTTTCCGCGAACCCGGGAGATCAACGGCCGCCTCGTCGGCAATGTCTTGAACCCGGACGGCTCACCGGCGAGTTCGAACATCAATGTCCAGATCAGCTTTAGCGCGGACTACATCATCCGGACGGATGGAAACGGTTTCTTCGACACGCAGATCGGCTTGCCTGCGCTCAACGCCGGGGGCGGGCCCGGCCGCACCTACACCATCACCGTCACCAATCTCGACAACGGACTCGTCGGCCAGGTCTCCACGATTGTCTATCCTGGCGTGACCAATCGCACAGAGGTGCGGTTGCTCGACACGGGTTCGCTGAAGGTCATCGCGCGTTTCGCGAATGGAACGCTGGCGACCAACGCCACGGTGGAAATCCGGCAAGGCGGTTTCCCGGGCCAGTCGTTCAATGGCCGGACCGACGCGAACGGCATCGCCCGGTTCGGCAATCTGTTCGAGGGATTCTTCGCCGTCTGCGGCTCATTCGTCACGGGCCCGACCACGATCAGCGGGCGTTCAGGTGTGACCGTGGTCAAAGGCCAGGAGACCGAGGTCGTCGTGGTGCTGCAACCCACCGCCACCGTCACCGGCCGCTTCGTGCGCGGCGCCAACAGCACGGCGATCGAGGGCGCCAACGTGGTCATAGGTCCGGGGATCGGTTCGCCGCTGGCTTTCGCCAGCACCGGCCCGTCGGGCGAGTTTACCGTCGGCGGGCTGCCCCTGGGCAGCTACGTGGTCGTGGCCGAGAACCCGATCAACGGCATCCGCCGGAGCCAGCCTTTCCGGCTTTCAATCGACGGCGAGACGGTCCAGGTGACGCTGGTTGAACCGTCGCTGACCGAGGTCGGCGGTCTGGTGATCGGCAGCTACGGGACCAACGTGGTGTCCGGCGCCTCGGTCGAACTTCGCTTCAACGATGGCCTCAATGCCAGCCGGACCGTGACGGCCGGTCCCGACGGTTCCTACTCCTTCGCCGGTGTCCCGTCCGGCGGATTCACGCTGACGGCCACCGATACGATCTCGCTGCTCAACGGCTCCGTATCCGGAAACATCCCCGACGGTCTGCAAAGCCTCACCGCCGATATCCGCATCCAGTCGCTCGGGTCCATCGCCGTCCGTGTGCTTCGTCCTGACGGCGTCACACCCGGCACGAACACGACGGTGACGTTGAGTGGCGGCAATCTCGTCATCAACCGCGACACCGACACGAACGGCGTCGCCCGCTTCGTGGACCTGCCGCTGACGAGCTATTCGTTCATCGCCCGTTCGCGGATTTTGGCCGAGTCGCTTAGCGCCGGGAGCACGAACGCTTCGATCTCCTTGCCGGGCGCGACGATCGAAGTGCCGCTGCGTCTGCTGGGCATCGGCTCGGTCACCGGCCGCGTCTTCCGCAGCGACGGCACGACTCCCGCGATCGGCGTCGAGGTGGACCTGACCACCTCGGGTGGACTGAACCCCGGGGTCTCCGATGTCGCCTTCACCGACGGCACCGGGGCTTTCCGCTTCGACAACGTTCCCGTCGGCGACTACCGCCTCGTCTCCGTCTCCCAGGCTCTCGCTGGCCGCGCGGAAGGGACGATTCTCGTCGATGGCGCAACCAACAGCCACACGCTCGTCCTCGGTTCCAGCGGCGTCATCCTCGGCAAACTCGTCCGCGCCAACGGCAGCAACGCCGTGGCCAATGCCGACGTGCTCATCCAGTTCACGCCGCAGAGCGGGCTGCCCGGCCGCGCAACCGCGCGAACCACGGCTGACGGCTCCTTCCGTTTCGACAACGTGCCGACGGGTGGATTTTTTCTCGAATCCATCGTGCCGTCGGTCGCCGGCATCGCGCGGCAGAACTCCGCGCTGACGGCCAACGGCCAGACGAACAACCTGGGCAACGTGCTGCTCGACGAGGATGACCCGCGTGTCATCGGGATGACACCGACATCCGGGAGCGAAGGAGTGCCGGTGAACACCTTCGTCGACCTGTTCTTCAATGAAGCCATCGACGCCTCGTCCGTCAGCAACAACGGCGTCTTCCTCAAGCTCGGCACCAACTCCATTCCTGCCACCGTCGTTGTGCGGGCCAATCCGACGAATGGAATCCTCGGCGTCGTCCGGCTCACACCCGCGTCATTGCTCCAGAGTGTGCGGACCTACGAGGTCACGGTCGTCGACAACGAACGTCGGAACGCCTTGGGTGCCGTCGTGGCCACAGGACCGGTCGACCGCGTCGGCCGCCCGATGCTTTCGCCGTTCGTCGGCACGTTCACGACGTTGGACGCCGATCCTCCGGTGCTGCTCTCGATCTTTCCGACGAACAGCCAAGTGCAGGTCGATCCACGGTCCGTCCCGCGTCTCAGCTTCAACGAGCCGATCCGCTCGACGAACTTCTTCGTCACCCTGACCGGCCCCGGCGGAATCGTTCCAGGTTCGAGCAACCTCCTGCTGAACGCGCAGGCCCTGGCGTTTACGCCCGTCACCGATCTCCAGCCGAACGCGGTCTACACGCTCACCGTCAGCGGCGTGCGCGACCTTGCGGGCAATGCGCTTCCGAACCAGCCGCTCATCGTCCAGTTCAGCACGCTCGACACCATCGGGCCGGTCCTCGGAACTCTGCGGATCGTGAATTCCAATTCGCCTATCGCCGGGACGACCGTGCAGGTCGAGGCGCTTCTGGCGTCGCCCGAGGCCGACATGGCCGTCCGGTTCACCCAGGATTTTGTGACGATTGGTTCGACGACGAATGCGCCGTTCCGCGTCGCGGTCCAGCTTCCGCCCGGCGGCAGCACGACCATCCGGGCCATCGCGACGGACCGGTTCAACAACGACGGCCCGTTTGCCGAACTGGTCATCAACACGGTGACGAACCAGCCGCCCGTCGCGACGCTGGTCCGTGTGAATCCCGCCGGCGGACCTGTGGGCAACGGCCAGATCTTCACCCTGTCCGTCGGCGCGACCGACGACTCGCGTGTGACCAATCTCAACGTCGTCGGCATCGGCGGCATCAGCCTGTTCACCAACTTCCCCAACGGCGACACGCGAACATTGGCCTTCGTCGTTCCGGCGTCGGCCGCGCCCGGCGGGCTCTTCGAGTTCCGCGTCCAGGCCACGGACGAACTCGGGCTCCGTTCCGCCGAGAAGGCGGTCAGCTTCGAGATCGTCGACCGTTCCGCGCCGGCGCTGGCCGTTTCGTCCCCGACGAACGGCAGCCGCCTCCCCGGAGGAGCCGTATTCCCGCTCAGCGTGGTTTCTTCCGACAACTCCACCAACCAGTGGACGCTCACCGTGACCGCCGGATCGCCGGTGAACGTCACGCAGTCGGTCCAGGTCGCGTCGGCCACTGCGAACGCGCCGGTCACGAACGTCTTCCTCATCCCGCTGACCAACGCGCTCGCTTCCGGGGGAAGCCTAGCTGTGGCCATCCGCGCGACCGACAGCGGAACCAACACGTCGACGTTGAACGTCAACTATCTCCTGGCCGACACGGTGGCGCCGCAGTTGGCGACGACCGCGCCGACCAATGGTTCCAGCCGAGTCAGTCTTTGGCTTGCCGGAACCGTTCTCACCTTCGGCGAAGCCTTGGATCCATCGACGGTGAATACGAATACGGTTCGTTTCACCAACGACGCCAGTCTCTCGTTGCCCTACTCGGTCGTCGTCCAGGACGCGTCGTCGTTCCGCGTATCACCGCTGAATCTTCCGCTGCCGCCGGGAGTGACGTTCACCAACGAGCTGCTCAATGGGCTCAAGGATGCGGCCGGCAACTCGGTCGCAGGTGCGACGCCGACCGATGGAGTTCCAGTCACCTTCCGGACTTCGGCCGTGCTCGATGTGTTCCCCACGAACGGCACGCCGGTCATCCCGGGCCAGAAGCTCCTGACGTCCGTGGCGTTCGAGACGGGTCTCGGCGCGGATGCCGTCCGGTTCGTGGTAGGCACCAACGCGCCGGTTGACGTCGCGGTCGACAACAGCACGACCAACGCGTCGTTCGAACTACGTCTGGCGACGAACTTCACCGGGACATCCGTGGCCGTTTCGCTCCGGCGCTCCGGACAGAATCCCTACACGCTCCCGGTCATCGCGCTCAACCTGCTTTCGCGGTCCGGCGACGCCGACGGCGATGGCCTGCCGAACGGATGGGAAGTCGACAACGACCTTGATCCCTTCCGTGCCAACGCGGGTGAAGACCCGGACGGCGACGGCCTGACCAACCTGCAGGAGTTCCAAAAGGGCACGCTGCCCCTCGTCGCCGATACCGATGGCGACGGCACGCCGGATGGGGCCGATCCGCAGCCGCTTATCTTCAATCACCGGCCCGTTGCCGGCCTGAACAGCGGCGGGAAATTCGCGCTTCGTTTCGATGGGCAGAATGATTTCGTCGGCATCGCCGAGAAGTCGGCGTCCGACATCACCCGTTCGCCGACATGGACCGTGGAGGCCTGGGTGCGCCCCTTGGCCCGCAACACGCAGTGGCCCACGATCTACTCCGAAGGCTTCTGGGGCCTCTCGTTGGGACTGAACCAGGGCGGCGGCAACTTGGAGAACTGGATCAACAACGCCAATGATATCGTCGGCACGCGAAACGTCCCGCTGAACCAGTGGAGCCATGTGGCCATCACCTACAACGGCACGAACCGTATCTTCTATGTGAACGGGGAATTCTCCGGTGCCTTCGCCGCCGCTGGTGTGGCTGGCGACAGCAGCGGCGCAGCGATTGGGTCCGTTGCCAACGGCGATGGACGTTCCCTTTTCAACGGCGACATCGAGGAAGTCCGCACCTGGAAGCTGGCCCGGTCCCAGACGGAACTACAGGCAGCCATGCTGGCCCGGTTGGACGGTTCCGAAGCCGGGCTGGCCGGCTATTGGCCGCTCGATGAGGGAACGGGCCTGGTTGCCCACGATGCGTCGCCCGGCGGCTCCGGAGGTCTGCTGGGCAACGGATCGGCAGGAGCCGCACCCGCGTGGATCGACTCCGATTCCCCGGTTCAACGGTCCAGCCAGTCAATCATCACCAATGTCCCGCAAGTTTCGTTGAAGCTCGTCGGCAGTGACGTGGACGGCGACGCGCTCGCATTCCGCATCCGTTCTTTGCCGTTGTCCGGACGTCTTTTCACCACCACGAACGGCACGGAGCTAGGACCGGAGATCACGAACGCGCCGTTCCTCCTGCCCGGCACCAACGGGCTGGTGATCTATTCGGCGACGAACGGGTTCATCGGCTCCGACGTCTTCGAGTTCGTGGTCAACGACGGCCTGTTGGACTCGTTCCCTGCGCGGTTCAACCTTTCGATCCGAAGCTTCACCAATCAACTTCGCACTCCGACGATCGATGCCGTGGGCTCCAACTCCATCGTCGAGATCGTGCAATTCGCCGCCGCCAACATCGGTGCCGTGGCCCGGGACTTGGACGGAAATCTGAAGGGCTTCTCCGGCATCGAGGAGGCGGATGTGACGGGAACCTTCGTCCAGCGCGGGCTCACGGCGCGCTTCATGAATATCGGCTTCACGCCGGGCGATGTTTCCCAGGTGAACTTCGACACCGCGGCGGCGCTGGTGACCAATGTGCCGAACATCAATTTCCCGAGCACCTTCTCCGCGCCCTGGCCGGGCAGTCCTGTTCGTGGCGATCAAGTTGCGTCCCGTTTCGACGGCAAAATTCTCGTCCAGACCAATGGCGCCTACACCTTCATCCTGACGAGCGATGATGGAGCGCAGATCCTCGTCGACGGGGCCGTGGTCGTCAGCCGGGGCAATGGTTCCGGTGAGGCTTCTGGAATCGTGACGCTGTCTACAGGACCGCACGACTTCCGCGTCGTCCACTTCAACGGCGGCGGCCCTGGCAACCTGGTGGTTTCCTGGTCCGGTCCCGGCTTCGCCCGGCAGGTGATGCCCGCCGAGGCGTTCAATTCTCCGGCCGCCATCTTCACCGAGAGCGGCACCACCAGTCTGCTCCAGACGAATCAGCTCGGGCAGCTCGCCGGAACGCTGCGGCTCCAGTCGTTCATTGTCGCGACCGGGCAGGTCTCGCTCGTGGCGGTCGACTTCGACGGACTTTCGACCACCCAGCGGGTCACCGTCGTCGTTCTGCCCGACTTGGACCGCGACGGCATTCCCGACCGCAATGATCCGGACATCGACGGCGACGGCATACCCAACACCGTCGAGATCGCAATGGGCACCGACCCGCGCAATGCGGACTCCGACGGTGACGGCATTCCCGACGGCGGAGATCCATTTCCTTTGCTGCGGAACTTGGGGCCTGTGCCGCTGATGGCCGATGCACGCGTGGTGCTCTCGTTCAACGGCACCAATGCCGCCGCCCAGCGGGACGGTGTGGGCGCATCTCTAAATCCCGGCCTCTCCAACTGGACCGTCTCCGCCTGGATACGTTCTTCAGGCACAAACACCGGAATGACGATCGCCGCGCGCTATGAATGCGGGCAGGGCAACTGCAGTTCACCGGACGGAAACGCCTCCAGCTCCTGGACGATCGGCCTGACCGACCAGGGTCGGCTCAATTTTGGAATGCGTGGAGACACCGGCGACGACAATTTTCACGATGCCACGGGCACCAACGACCTGCGCGATGGGCAATGGCATTTCGTGGCGGGGGTGCTGGACCGGCAGTTGAATCTCCTGCGCGTGGTGGTGGACGGCGTGGTGCAGGCAACGAATTCCGCGGCCGGTATTGGCGAGGTGCGTGATCCGGTTTCGCCCTTCACCATTGGCCGCATATTCATCGTCAGCTTTGCGTCGACGCAGAACTATTTCCGGGGTGGCATCCATGACGTCCGTGTTTGGAAGACGGCCCGCACAGGCCCGGAACTGGATGCGGACGGAGCAGGGATGTCGCGCGGGGATGAGCCGGGGCTGATCGGCTACTGGCCGTTGAACGAAGGCTCCGGCACGACCGCCATCGACCGTTCGACGAACGGCAACAACCTCACTTTCCAAGGCAGTCTGGCCTGGCAGCCCCGGGTCATTTCCCCCGCCTCGAGCATCACCTCGAGCCTGCCGCGCTTGCTGCTGACGTTGTCGGGCACTGATCCCGATGGTCCGGCGACGAACGCCATCGTCACCAGCCTGCCGCTGGGCGGCCGTCTGTTCCAGGCGATCAACGCCACCACACTCGGAGCAGCGATTACGAACACGCCCGCAGTCGTGTCCAACACTTCACGCCTCGTATTTTTTGTGCCGAAGCGCGGTGTCGGAACGAATGATTTCATCGGCTACCGTGTCTCCGACGGTTTCCTCACCTCCTATGACGGGCTCCTCAACCTAGTGGTCTCCGCCGACCCCAACTTCGACTCCGACGGCGACGGAATGCCCGACGGCTTCGAGATCGCCTACGGCCTTGATCCCGACCGCAACGATGCCTCGGAAGATCCCGACGGCGACGGGTTGACCAACCTCCAGGAGTTTCTCGCCGGCACCAATCCCCGTTCACGCGACACCGATCTCGACGGATTGGAAGACGGTTTTGAACTCCTCCATGGCACCTCGCCGCTTCTGGCTGACACCGACGGCGATGGTCTGGGTGACCTACTCGATCCGCAGCCGACCAATGGCGTAACGGGCCTGTCGTTCACCATTCCGGCTTCGGTCAACCTGTTTGAAGGCGAGTCGAGCAACGTGGTCATCCAGGTCAGCTCCCCCAGCGCCGCCATGGCGCTGCTCGACTACGTGCCGACCAATCTGCCGCCCGCGTTCGCCACCCTGGGCGACCTCGTCTTCACCAACAACGCGAGCAACACGGTGATCACCGCGATCCTCCGGTTGAATCCCCTGCACGACGCGGCGGGCAGCCATGTCGTTCTTCTCCGTGCGGTGGATCGCGCAGGTCGATCCGGCGTGGCCCAGATCACGGTCAATGTCAGTGACACGCCGTCCCTCACGGTTACCCGGTGGAAAGATCCCGTGGACGGCGGCTGGACCGACGCCACGAAGTGGACCGACGGCGTTCCCGGTTCCAACACCATCGCGGTGATCGATGCGGCGGGCAGCTACACGGTGGGCATGCCGAACGTGGCGCGCTTCGGCGGCCTCGTCGTCAACCACACGAACGTCGCGCTGCGTCTCGATGAAAACGTCGTTTTCAACGGCTCGGCCGAGCTTCGATCCGGCGTCATCTGGCTTAACAACGCCGAACGTGTGCTCACCATCAACCGCACCTTGTCCGTGCGCGACCGCCTCCAGGTCTACAGCCGCGACATCAACCAATACCTCAACGGCACGGGCCGCGTGCAGGTGGCCGGGTCGTCCGGAAGCATCGGCTGTTACGTCTGGAGTGGCAGCAGCGGCGGTTGGGCGCGGCTGCAGGTGCCGACCACGGTTTTGGGCGGTGGCAGGATCTTCACGGCCGCGAACGCGTGGCTGGCCCAGGAAGCGACAACGGTGACGTTGGCCGGAAAGCTTGAGCTGCCAACCGGTGGGCGCTTCGCCGTGTTCAATGTCAACCCGCCCGTGGAACTTCAGCTCCAGTCCGGCACCCGACTGTCCGGCGATGGTGGGTTGGAAGTCTTCGGGTCGAACCGCGCCTTCGTGTCGGGTGACGTGGTGTCCAAACTGCCCTTCTATTTGCAGGAGTCTTCGAGCGCGGGCGGACCCGGAACCTTCCTCTTGGGCGGTCCCCAGACTCTTCTGAACACTTGGAACCTCGATGTGGTGTTGATGAGCGAGGCCACCGTCTCGCTGCAGAGTTCGACCTTCGCGCGCAACCTGACGATTCAGCCAAGTGCCACGGTGAACCTCGGGAACAACCAGACGCTCACGGTCAACGGGCAGCTTTTGAACCGGGGAACCTTGTCCCTCCCCAGTCGCGACGTTCACTCCTATGTCGGAGGCTCGGGCTCGCTCGTCAACGAAGGCCTAGTCCAGACCTACGTCACTGGCGGCTCCGTCGGCTACTCGCAGTTCAGGCTCGGCGTGACCAACACTGCGTTGGGCACGTGGCTGGTCCGTTCGAACGCGTGGAACGGCTTTGGCTCGACTGGTCGTCTGGTTTCCAACGGGCGTGTTGAAGTCCAGGGTGGAGGACGGTTGGTGTTCTTCAACGAATCTTCTCCACCGGAGTTCATTCTTGGATCCGGTGCGACCACGGTCGGGACGGGAAGCATGGAATTCTACGGCTCATCCGTGCTGACGATGGGCTCGAACAACTCGATCTCCCCGACGTTGAGCCTGAACGACTCGGCCTCGGTCCAGGGCGGCGGCACCCTGCTGCTGACCGGAGCGCACACTCTGCGGAACACCATCCGGTCACCGCTGGAGATCGCCTCCGGTGCCACCGTCGCCTTCGATGATCTGACCGTGACGACAAACGTCGTCATCCAGCCGGGCGCGACGGCCACGATGAACGCAAACCGCACGCTCACGATTTCCGGCGCTTTGACGAACCGGGGGCTGTTCCAGATGCGGAGCCGGGATATCCATACCTACGTCGGCGGTGCCGGACGCTTCGTGAACGAGGCGCGGATCCAGGTCTTCGTGCAGGGCGGCAGCGTAGGCTACGGCCAGTTCCGGCTCGGCGTGCTCAACCAGCCCGGGGCCGTGTTCACGGTGGACTCCAACGCGTGGGCCGGTTTCGGTTCCACCGGCTGGCTGGAGAACCGGGGCCGGGTGGATGTGCAGGGCGGGAACACCAGGCTGGTCTTCTTCAACGAAGGCCCGGCGCCGAAGCTCACGAACCAGTTTGGTGGCGAGATCATAGGCGATGGCGGAACGGAGTTCTACGGATCGTCCCTGCTCGTAGTCGACGGCGACGTCACCTTCCTGCCGTCCCTCACGCTGCGTGACAGTTCACAGGTTGTCGGTGGCCGCACGCTGCGCCTTGCCGGATCAAACCAGGTGTTAAACAACACCATCAGCTCGCCGCTTCAAATCCTTAGCAACAGCTTCGTCCGCATAGACGGCGCCGTCCTGAACGGCCCGACGGAGATCGTTCCCGGCGCACAGATGCATGTGCTCGGGAATCGCACGCTCACCATCAATGGTATCCTGACTAACGCCGGCCTGCTCACGATGGTCAGCCGTGACGTTCATTCCTATGTTGATGGATCAGGCCGGATCGTCGTGTCGGGCTCGTTCGACTCCGTGGTCCAAGGCGGTAGCGTTGGCTTCGCCCATGTCTCTCTGCCGGTCGAAATCCTGCCACCCGGAAGGCTCCTGGTCCGGACGAACGCTTGGATGATTTTCCACGCCGGCAGCAGCCTGAAGGCGGCTGGACTGGTCGAAGTCCAGACGGGCGGACGGCTCCTGCTGCTCGACGAGTTCCCTGCTGTCACGATGCAACTGTCCGACGGAGCCCGCATCATTGGCGACGGCGAAGCGGTCTTCACCGGCCGCGGTATGCTGGACGTGACGGGCTCGGCTTCGATCGAGCGGGGATTGTTCCAGTTGCAGGGCGCGACCCAGATCGGCGGTGGTGGCCTGCTGACGATCAGGACCAATGCGACTCTCAGCATCGACCACAGCGCCAATTTCGACGCGTCGCTCACGGTCGAAGGAACCTTTGCCCAGACTTCCGCCGCCGTGGAAAACCGGATCGAAGGAACGCTGACAATCCAACCCGGCAGCGTGCTGACGGTTCCTGGACGGCTCACGGCCGCAAACGTCGTGAACAATGCCGGTGCTTTGCCCGGAACCGTCGTCTCGGACTCCTCGCTGGTCGTCACGCGGTGGACGAATGCGGTGAGCGGCAACTGGAGCGTGTCGGGCAACTGGTCCGCCGGTGTTCCCAATGCGGGCCGCATCGCGCTCGTCGATGTTCCCGGCACCTACACGATCACCGTCGATGTCGCCGCGTCGGCCGCCCGCCTGCTGATGGGCGCGGATGCGGGCACGCAGACGGTGCGCGTCGCGAGCCAATCCTTGAATTTGTCGGCTCCCAGCACCGTGGGAACCAATGGCGTGCTGGAACTCTCCGGCCCTGCCATCGGGGGCAATGCGGACATCCGTGTCGACGGTGTTTTCAATTGGACCGCGGGAACGCTTTCGGGTGGCGGCTTGCTGACGGTCGGAGAAGCGGGCCGGTTCAACCTGATCTCCTCGGGAGTTCGGACATTGGCCAGGTCCGTCGCCATGAGTGGGCGGATGTTCTACTCTGGAGGCGATGTCCGCGCTCTCGGCACCGTGCTCGACATCGGGACGAACGGCGTCTTCGAGATCGCCGGTGACCTGCCCTACTACGACGGCGTTCTCAACAACCTTGGAACCATCCGCAAGACCGCCGGAGCCGGTGCGGCGACGGTGCAGAATGTTTTCGCCAGCAACACCCGCTTCAACAACTCGGGGGTCGTCCGCATCGAGTCCGGCCAATTCCGCATCGATAACAGCGGTATCCACGCGGGGGCTTTTGAAACCGCGACGAACACAGTCCTCCGCTTCAACGGTGGCACCCACACGCTCCTGGCTTCGAGTTCTGTGGCAGGCCTGGGAGAGGTCCAGGTAACGGCGGGATCGGTTTCGATCTTCGGAACCTATCTGCCCACGCTGCCCTCTTCGGTCAGCGCGGGCGGACTTGGATTTGAGAACGGTCAGCAGACGCTTGGCACGGTCAATGTGACGGGCGGCAGCCTTGGTGGATCAGCGGAGGTGACGGTGACGAACAGCCTGTCATGGGTGGCGGGGACGCTGTCCGGTGGCGTATTGAACATCGCGAGCAACGCGACGATGACGGTGAGCAGCGGCAACGCGCACGAGGGCCGGCGGACGATCAACAACTTCGGCCTGGTGACGTGGGTGAGCGACTCGGCCTACATCCGGCACACGGACAACGTGTGGAACAACAAGGCCGGCGCGACGTGGCTCTGGCAGAACGACGCCGAGTGGTATGACGGCGTGATCAACAACGAGGGCACGATCACCAAGACCGGCGGCACCGGCACCAAGCCCTTCGCCAACTCCATCAGCTCCAACATGCGCTTCAACCAGAAGGGATTCCTCGAGATTCGCAGTGGGACCGTCCGGCTCGACAACTCCGGCACTTGGACTGGGCCTACGATGATGGCGAGCAACTCCGTGATCCAGTTCGCCAACGGATCGCAGGTCCAATCCGGGGCGGGTTCTTTCGATGGCGGCGGACTGCTGCGACTGACCGGTGGAACCTACTCGATGGACAGTCCTGCGAACATCAACCGCTTGGAGATCTCCGGCGGCACCTTCGGCGGTTCTGCGGAGGTGACGGTGACGAACAGCTTGGCATGGGTGGCCGGGGTGTTGAGCGGGGGACCGTTGAACATCGCGAGCAACGCGACCATGACGGTGAGCAGCGGCAACGGGCACGAAGGGCGGCGGACGATCAACAACTTCGG
>JBBRDN010000072.1:0-18645 GCA_038203875.1 Verrucomicrobiota bacterium | reverse complement strand
GGTCAGATCCGACGCGGGGGCCTGGCTGCCGCAGAGACTGAACGCAAACCGGTAGAGCGGAGCGTAGAACTCCACCACCAACGAATCCGCGTCATTTCCAGCAGCTGCGCTCACGGAGTGTGAGCCGGTTCATCGGGCGTTTATTCCCGGGGAATCTCGGGAATGCTCCGGTCCCCGCACGGCTCGGACTAGGAATGACTTCCCGCAAGGTCCCATGCCTTTTGCCGCCGGTGGTTCCTTTCCTGTCCGAAACCGTGATCGTGATCCCCGCCCTTGATGAATCCGAGTCGATCGGCCCGACGATTCGCCGCTGGCTGGAACTTGGCGCCGGCCGGGTCCGGGTCGTCGACAACGGGAGCACCGACGACACCGCGGCCCAGGCGACGGCCTGCGGAGCCGAGGTGTTGCGGGAGGGATTGCGAGGCTACGGGGCGGCGGCCTGGCGCGGCTTGGAGAATTGGCCTGAAGATTTCCGCTGGGTGATCTTCAGCTCGGCTGACGGAAGCGATCGCATGACTCCCGCCGAAGCGCGCCTGTGGCAGGCGGCCCTCGACGACGGGGCCGACCTCGTCATCGGCGACCGCACGGCGACCGCCGATTCACGGCGCCACCTCCGGCCAATGCAGCGATTGGGCAACAGCGTGACCTCGTTTGCGTTGACCGTCGGTTGGGGACGCCGTTTCCACGACATGGGTTCGCTGCGGCTGGTCGGGCGCAGATCGTTGGCCGCGATGCGGCTGACGGATCGCGGGTTCGGCTGGAACGTGGAGATGCAGGTGCGCGCGATGGAACTGGGCTGCGCGATCGTCGAACTTCCGGTCGGCTATCACCCTCGCGCGGCCGGCAAGTCGAAGATCTCGGGCAACTTTGTGGGAACCTTGCGCGCCGGGAAAGGCATCCTCAGCATGCTTGCGCGGATGCTCTGGTGGAGGCTGAACGCCACACGACGGATCCGCGATGATGCCGTGATGAAGGCGGGGGCCGGATGGGCAGCTGAAGCGGAATGACGATCGGTCGAGAGTTTCCATACGGTTCAAAACGGATCCCGTGGTTCCACATCGCGGGACTTCTCAGCGTGGCCTGCTGGGGAGCGCTGGCGTGGCGGAGCCATCAATCCCCAGAAGAAGGCAAACTTGCCTGGTGGCTCGGCGCCCATGTCGCCGGATGGATCCTCCTAGCCTTCGCCTGGCGCATGGTTCGGTGCGGGTTCAAGCCGGATCTCATTCTCCCATGGGCGCTGGCTTTCCGACTGTGCGGACTCCTCGCGGAACCCGTGCTGGAGGACGACCATCACCGGTTCCTCTGGGATGGACGGGTCTTCGCGCTGACGGGCGATCCCTATCGCAAGGCTCCCGCGGAATTCTTCCAGGACCCCGCCGTCGAGCCACGGTTCCAACGCGTGCTCGATCAGATCAACAATCCCGAGCTTCCGACGGTTTACGGTCCCGTCTGCCAAGTTGGATTTGCCCTGGGCTACAAGGTGGCCCCGGCCCGGTTGTGGCCGTGGAAGTTGCTGCTCGTCGCCGCGGAGTTGGGACTTCTGGTGGCTTTGCGGAGAAGGCTGTCGGAAGAGGGATTCCTCCTTTTGGCTTGGTGTCCACTCGCCGTGGCCGAGTCCTCGTTCAACGCGCATCCGGACATGCTGGGTGTGGCGCTCATGACCCTGGCGTGGACGGTTCGTTCGCCTTGGCTCGCCGGGGTGCTCGCCGCCGCCAGCGGTGGCACAAAGGTTTTCGGATGGATGGTGGCACCGTTCGTCCTGGTGAAGTCCGGATGGCGCGCCTGGATCGCTTTCTCGGTGACGTTGATCATCCTCTACACGCCGTTTCTCCGGAATGGAGGCCAGGCGGAGTTCGCCTCGTTGCGGACCATGGCGACACTCTGGGAATTCAATTCCGCCCTCTTCGCACTCGTTGATCTCATGGTCGGGCAACCCACGGCCCGTCTGGTCTGCTTCATCGGATTTGCCCTTCTTTGGATCGTGGTTATGTGGCGTTGGCTGGTGAAGCTGCCAAGCGTCTCGAGGCGGGAATCGTTGGTTCCCCCGGGCGGACTGGTCTTCGGCGGCTTCCTCCTGCTCTCGGCCACGATCAATCCCTGGTATGCCCTATGGCTATGGCCGTTCGTGGTGTTGAGCCCCACTCGCGCGGGCGTGGCCTTCCTCGTCATGGTGACGCTCAGTTATTGCACCGGCAGAAATCTCGGGCTCGAAAACCTGGAACCGTTCGCGCATCCGGGCTGGGTCAGGCCGGTGGAGTTCGGGGTGATCGGCGTGGCCGCTTTCTGGGACTGGATGCGACCGCTGAAGAACCGTCCCTTGGATCAGGAAACGCCGGGGTCCGGCTGAACCAACACGGACGGGGAGGAACAACCGCATCCGCCAACCCAGCCCGGGACCCCGGCGCTCAAACCATCCGGCTATCTCCCCAACTGGAAGGGGAGAGTGACCGCGAAACCGAGGACGAACTTCTCGCCCGTGTTCCGTCCGTCGATTTTTTGCGCGACCGTGAACTGGTAGGTGCGACCGCCCTTGTCGGTGTATCCGAGTCCGCCTTCGATCAGTTGCGAGACCTCCTTCACCTGCGGGAAACCATAGGTCGCACCGAAGCCGGGCCCACCGATGTCGCCGCCGCTCAAAGCCTGCGTGTGGCGATAGGCGAAGCTCAGCGTGAAGCCGCCAAGACGTTGGAAGACCCCGGCGGAACCAAAGATGTCCTCCGGCACATCCTGCGAGCGCCACCGGTAGCCGATGTCGCCGAAGAGTCCGAAGCCGGAACCACCGATCTGCTTTCCGAACAGGAGCGACGTCTCGAAGCCCGACGCGCCGTCTCCGAGGTTCAAGGGCGCGGCGTAGTCCACCTTGTAGGTTCCCTCGATGATCGCTCCGACGCGGATCGCCACTGTCGGCGTCCAGGCGTTGCCGGACTCGCCTTCCTTCAACAGCTGGTAGCGAAACCCGATCGAAGTGTCGGCGAGGCCGTCGGTCGAAGTGCGTCCAAACCCGGCGAAGTCGCCGGTGTCGGCGCGCACGTAGCCAAGGGTGAGGTCGGCGGCGAGCCTGGGCGTCACGCCGTATTCGGTGCTTATGTAGCCGGCATGCTGGTTCCAGCGGGCGTTGTTGTCCTTCAGCACGGTCACCTGCTGTTTCCCGACGAGGAACTTGTCGAAGGTGAAGAAGGTGTATCCGGGGGTGAGAAGCAGCTCGCCCTCGGCGGGAAGCCAGGCGGACTGCGCAAACGTGGTTCCGGCGGTCGCGCCGATGGCGAGGAGAGTCAGGGAAAAGCGTTTCATGGGTGGGTCTTGTTCGTTTTTGAAATGGAAACGCGGCTCACTTCTTGTGGCCGAAGCGGGTCATCACGTAGTGCTCGAGGGCGGCGATCTGATCGGCGGTGAGTTTGCCGGCAAACTTGGTCAGGTCCTTCTTGGCGGCTACATCGGCGGGCAGCATGGCCTGGAGCTTGGCGAGACGTGGTTTCTGGTCGGCCATGTCCCCATCGGAGACGAGCTTGGCGCGCTCGTTGAAGACCTGGAGCCCGAGGCTCATCTTCGCCTTTTCGGATACCGCGCCGGCTTCGGTCTTCTCCGGAACGCGGGGAGGACGCGCAGAGTAGCTGCCGGAGGCTTGCGCGGTGGATGTGAAAGCCGCCAGGCAGGCGGCGAACAGAATGGGTGGAAGTGGTCTCATGTTTTGTTTCTGGAAGGCAGCGGGCGTGCCGCGATCTCTCGTGTGAACTGCGGGCGGCCCCGCCTATTCCCGGGTCTTTTCGAATTCTCGCCTTGTCTCCTGGGATCGGGCAACAGACGCTCCGACCCCGTAAAAGCATTCTTTTCCAGCCTGCCTCTGCTGGGACGTCGGGGCGCAGTCGTTTATGCGTTGGCCACGTTCCTCTTCCGTCTTCACGCATCCAGCGTGTCGGCGGCTTCGTTCCGGTCCGGCGACATCGCGACCACCAACATCGTCGCGCCTTTCCGCGTCACCATTGCGAACCCGCGAGGGGACGCCGCCCGGTTGCAACAGGAACTGCAGCGGGTCCAACCATTCTACCGGTTCTACGCCGGCACGGCGGGCGAAGCGGACAAGGCGTTTCGTGAGGCGTTCGCGGCGTCGCGCGCCGCCTTCTTGGACGCGGTCGAACGCGACTACGGACAACGGTTCCTGGTGTCCTCCGATTTCGACAACCCCCGCTTCGGCCGGATCGTCTCGCGGGCTGCTGGCCGTGTCGGAGGTCTGCCGGTCTCCACCAGTCTCGCCCGAGTCTGGGCTTCGGGTGATAATGGAAAACGCTATGAGGACGCCCTTGCCGACCAGCTTCGCGAGGCCATGACGCGTGTGATCCGCTCGGACAGCCTGCCGGAGCTGGCACGGCCCAACGGCACCGAGGTCCGGCTCGTCCCGGCCAGCGCCCGCTATGTGGCGCGCGACATCGCCGCTGCTTTGGAGGACGCCAGGCCGTTCGTTTGGACAAACATCGTCACGCTTTCACGTGCCCGACTGGATCTCGAGAAAAGCTCCGGCGCAGGCGACGAGTCGATCGGGCGGTTCCTTTCGGGGTTCGTGCGGGGTAATTGCCAGTTCGACGCCGAACTCACCCGACAGGCCCGCGAAAAGATCACCGCGGAGCTTTGGACCGCGGAACAGTTCGAGCCCGGCCAGATCATCGTGCGCACCGGTCAACGGATCGATGACCGGCTGAAGCTGGCGTTGGACGAGATCTCGGCGCGCACGGAAACCGAACGGCGTTTGGCGGATTCCGTCGAAGCCCGTCGCCGCAGCGAGGCGGACGCGCTTCGTCTTCAGGAAGAACTCGCGCGGACGGCCACCCTCGCCGACGAGGAACGCCGCACAACCCGCTGGCTGATCGCGGGAGGCGCGGGCGCATTCATCATTGTCGCGGCCGTATTGATCCGGCGGGCGCGTCGCCGGCCGGCCCGTTCGATGGGACTTCAGCGAACGGTTTTCAGGCCGGGGCCGCCGATGGCTGCCACCAGCAATCGCGCTTTGCCGCCCGGCCTGATGCCGCACCTCGCGCGTTGGCTGAGCCTCGGGATTTTCCAACGCCTGCTCGCTCAGCGTTCATCGATGATCGATCACCAGCGGCAGGCGGAGCTGGAGATGGCGCGGTTCGAGGAGAGGCTCATGCGCCTGCACGCGCCGTTGCACGACCGGCTCCGCGCCTACGAGCAGCGCATCACCGAACTGGAACGCCAGCTTGAATCCAAGGCCGAGGAGAACCAGGAACTCATCCGCGCCGTGATCGTGTCGACCCGGCGCAAGCTGGAAGCCGAGCGCTCCAATTCAGGCCAGTGACCGAGCCGCTCCGTCTCCTCTTCATCTGCAGCCGCAACCAGTGGCGCAGCCGGACGGCCGAAGAGGTCTTCCAGAACCGGCCGGGCCTCCACGTCCGCAGCGCGGGCACTTCTCCCCGGGCTCGGATCAGGGTGAACGAGGCCCACGTGCTTTGGGCCGACTGGGTGTTCGTGATGGAGAAACGCCACGCGGAGATCCTGCGCGAACGGTTTCCCGACGCCGTAGGCGGCCGCGAGGTGAGGTGCCTCCACATCGATGACGCCTACGGTTTCATGGACGAAGAGCTTGTGTCCTTGCTGAAAGCCCGCGTGGCTGAACACCTTGGGGAGGGATGATTTCCGCACGGGCTTCCCCTTGTTGGGACAAACGTCGCTGGCGGATGGGATCTCGATTCGGCAGTTTGCCAAGGTGCGAGTCGTCGTCTTCCTGGCCGCGTTTTTGGGCGCGGCGCAGTTTGCTTCCGCCGTGGAACCCTACGGCGAGATGCTTCGTCCCCAGTTTCATTTCACCGCGCGGAGCAATTGGCTGAACGATCCGAACGGCCTCGTCCACTACGGCGGCGAATGGCACCTGTTTTTCCAGCACAATCCCAAGGGCAACCAGTGGGGCAACATGACCTGGGGCCATGCGGTCAGCACCAATCTCTTCCACTGGAAACAGCTCCCCGACGCGATCCAGCAGGATGAACAGGGAGACATCTGGTCCGGTTCGGCGGTCGTCGACTGGAACAACACGGCGGGTTTCGCCTCGGGACCCGAGAAGGCTCTGGTCGCGTTCTACACTTCGGCCGGCGGCTTCACGCCGATGCGCGACACAAAGACTTTCAACCAACGCCTCGCCTTCAGCACCGATCAAGGCCGCTCCTGGACGAAATCTCCGGGGAGCCCGGTTGTCTCTCAACGGGGCGACGGCGACCGCGACCCGAAGGTCTTCTGGCACGAGCCGACGAAAAAATGGATCATGATCCTCTATGTCGGCGTGCCCGATGAGCAGGAGAAAGATCCCAAGGGGCGTCCGATCATCCGCCACACCGCGCAGCTCTTCAATTCCCCGGACCTCAAGTCGTGGACCTATCTCTCCAGCGTTCCCGACATCTATGAGTGTCCCGATCTTTTCGAGCTTCCCGTCGACGGCAACCGGGCCAATACGCGCTGGGTCCTCTTCGGCGCGGACGGCAACTACCTGCTCGGCAAATTCAACGGCACCAATTTCGTGGCCGATGGCCCGAAGCAGACGGGCGACCACGGCGCGAACTTCTATGCCGCCCAGACCTACAGCGACGCTCCCGATGGCCGCCGCGTTTTGATCGGCTGGATGCGCGACGGAAAGTATCCCGCCATGCCGTTCAACCAGCAGATGAGCCTGCCGTTGGAACTCAGCCTCAACACGACTCCCGCCGGGATTCGCCTTTCACGGCAGCCGTTGAAGGAGTTCGCCCAACTCCGGACCGGTCAACGCATCGAACTCGGAGGTTCGCCGCTACGGGCGGGGGAAAGCCTGCCGCTCAATCCGCAGGCCGATCTCGTGCAGGGCGAGGTGCGGTTTGCTCCTGGCGACACCGGCGATGTGGTCCTGGATGTCCGAGGCGCGGAGATCCGTTGGTCGGCCAAGGATCGTTCTCTCCACGCCTTCGGACGAAAGGCTCCCCTCGCCCCGATCGACGGGAAGATCAGCCTGAACGTGGTTTTGGATCGCAGCTCGATCGAGGTCTTCGCGAACAACGGCGACGTTGCGATGTCCTTCTGCTTCGTCCCCCGGGCCGGCGACACCGAATGGCGTCTCACCGCCGTCGAGTCCCCGATGCGTCTTACAAGCTGGACGCTCCGCTGTTTGAAATCCGCCTGGTGACGCGGCGTTGTCGTGCAGGCCGCCGCCGGCTGCGGTTGTCCGGTTCGGACCGGATAATTCCTCTGCCTTTTCGCGGACGGTGCGGTTTACTCGCAGCACCACTTCATGAGCTTCACCCAGCAATACCTCGCCGAAACGATCCAGGTCGTCCAACAGCTCGACGCCGCGGCCATCGAGAAACTCGCCGGCACACTTGCCGCGGTTCGCGACGGCGGGGGACGCCTCTTCCTCCTCGGCGTCGGCGGCAGCGCGGCCAACGCCAGCCATGCGGTGAACGACTTCCGCAAGATCTGCGGCTTCGAGGCCTACGCCCCGACGGACAACGTCTCCGAACTCACCGCCCGCACCAACGACGAGGGCTGGGCCACCGTCTTCTCCGAATGGCTCAAGGGCAGCCGGCTCAACGCGAAGGACGGTCTCATGATCTTCTCCGTCGGCGGCGGCAATCTGGAGAAGAACGTCAGCCCCAACCTCGTCTCCGCGATCCAGCTAGCCAAGGAACGCGGCGCGGCCGTCTGTGGCATCGTCGGCCGCGACGGCGGCTACACCGCCAAAGAAGCGACGGCCGTCGTCATCGTCCCCACGGTGAACGGCGAGCACACCACGCCGCACGCCGAAGCTTTCCAGGCCGTCGTCTGGCATCTGCTCGTTTCGCATCCGGCGCTCAAGGTGAACCGGACGAAGTGGGAATCGACCAAGTAGGGAATGACGAAGCTCGAAGGCCAAAGGCCAAATCTGACGGAGCCCGAAGCTTCGGCCGATGGCCTTGGTCATTCGTCATTGGCCAAAGCCGTCTTCCTCGACCGCGACGGCGTGATCAACCGTGCGCTCGTCCGCGACGGGAAACCGTATCCGCCGACCTGCGTCGCCGAGTTCGAGATCCTGCCCGGCGTGGAAGAAGCCTGCGCGAGGCTGAAGGCGGCTGGATTCCTCCTCGTCGTAGCCACGAACCAGCCCGATGTCGGCCGCGGCACCTTGCCGCAGGCGGCGCTCGACGCCATCCACGCCGAGATGGGGCGGCTCCTGCCCATCGACCAAGTGGAAGTCTGCATCCATGCCGGCCAAGGCAAGTCCGACTGCGATTGCCGAAAGCCCAAGCCCGGAATGCTCCTCACCGCCGCTCGCGAACTGGGCATCGATCTCGCGCGGAGCTGGATGGTCGGCGACCGCTGGCGCGACATCGACTGCGGTGCGGCGGCTGGAGTGAAGACCGTCTTCATGGACTACGGCTACGACGAGCGGCTGCGGGCGACGCCCGATTTCACCGTGAAGAACCTGTTGGAAGCGGCCGTGGTGATTCTCGGAACCTGAAGCGGTGGCCGCGGCGAATTGACATGGCACGTTCGGTCCGGTCCCCGACGGGTCGGGAAACGCTCTCTGGAAACGCGCGTTGCCGACCGCAGAGGCGGCCGTTAGCTTTTTCGCACTGATGAACTCTCTGTTGGCCGGACTCCGGATCAAGATTTTCGCCGATGGTGCGGACAAGGCGGGCATTCTCAGCCTCAACGCCAATCCGCTGATCAAGGGCATGACCACGAATCCCACCCTGATGCGCAAGGCGGGTATCGCCGACTACGAGGCGTTCGCGCGGGATGTGCTTGAGACCGTCACGACCAAGCCGATCTCCTTCGAGGTCTTCTCCGACGAGTTCCCCGAGATGCGCCGCCAGGCCATGAAGATCGCCGGCTGGCAGAAGAACGTCTTCGTGAAGATCCCGTCGACCAACACGCGCAGCGAATCGTGCGTGGCTCTGGCGAGGGAACTCGCCGCCGAAGGCGTGCAGCTCAATATCACCGCGATCCTCACTCTCGGACAGATCCGTGGCTTCGTCGACGCGCTCAATCCCCAAATCCCGAGCGTGCTCTCCGTCTTCGCCGGGCGCATCGCCGATACTGGCACGGACCCCGTCCCGGCCATGCAGGAGAGCCTGCGGATGATCCGCGCGCGCCTGCCCAAGGGTGAACTGCTCTGGGCCAGCGTCCGTGAAGTGCTGAACATCTACCAGGCCGACGCCTGCGGCTGCGACATCGTCACCGTCCCCCACGACATCCTGAACAAGTCCATCAAGATGTCCGGCATGGATCTCGACGAGCTGTCGCTCGACACGGTGAAGATGTTCGCCGGTGACGCGCTCGCGGCCGGGTTCACGCTCTGACCGGGAGCGGCCATCGCGCTCTTCACTTCGTCCCGGCTCCTCCGCAGTCTCCGTGTGTGGAACTCGTCTGGCTTTGTGGATTCGCCTTTCTCGCCGGGTTGGTGGATTCGCTCGTCGGTGGCGGCGGATTGATCCAGCTCCCTGCGCTCTTCGTCTTCCTGCCAAAGGAGGTTGCCGTCCAAGTCGCCACCGTCTTCGGCACGAACAAACTCTCCTCCATCTGCGGCACGACCATCGCCGTGGTGCAATATGCACGGCGCGTGCCCATCCGGTGGGCGTCCATCCTGCCGGCCACAATCGCCGCCTTCGTCTTTTCGTTCCTCGGCGCACGGGCGGTGACCGCCTTCAAAACCGACGCCTTCAAGCCGGTGATCCTGGTGCTTCTCGTGGCGGTGGCCGTCTACACCTATTGGAACAAAAACCTCGGTGGCGAACACCGGCCCAAGTTCGCCGCGAACCGCGAGCTGCTGTGGGGCGTGCTCACCGGCGTGGTGATCGGCTTCTACGACGGCTTTTTCGGGCCGGGCACGGGCAGTTTCCTGATCTTCATCTTCATCGGGTGGTTCGGCTTCGATTTCCTCAGCGCGTCGGCCAGCGCCAAGGTGATCAACTTCGCGACCAACCTTTCCGCCGTGATCTACTTCGCGGCGACGGACCACATTCTCTACGCCTACGCCCTGCCGATGGGCGTGTGTAACGTGCTCGGCTCGCTCGTCGGGACGCGGCTGGCGATCCTGAAGGGCAACCGTTTCATCCGCTGGTTCTTCCTCGCCGTCGTGGGCTTGATGATCGCGCGGTTCGGCTGGGAGATCGTCGCCAACGGACGCTGAGGTCTGGGGCATCGCCTCCTCTTCGTCCTCGTCTTCCGCTAACCCGCCTTGAGCTCACAGCGGACGACAAACTCCTTGCAACACGCCGTCGCCGGACTTACGCCAAGGCACCGAACAAGACTCGCTGGGGTAATTCGTTCCCGGCTCTGGAAAGCGAGCATGCACATCAAGCAGACCACGGCCCGTCCTTCGTCCATCCAAGCGATGGGGCTGCTGCTTTTGCTCCCGGCATTGGCGACCACCGGCTGCAGCCTGCGCTTGCCGGGACGCGATCTGGCCATGGGATACGCCGCTGAACGAACGGGAGCCGAACGACGGGTTGTCGGAGGACTGGATCTGCGGATCGGCGGCGGTTGGCCGGGGTTCAATGCCGGATTTGGCTCCACGACAGTCTCCACACCCGCACCGACCGGAGAAATCTCCCCCGAGAACACCAACACTCGATCCCGCTATGAACCACCGCTGGGATGGACTTGGAGCCGGTCCGGCGTGGTGCATCATGCGGGCTGGTTCTATCGCGCCAGCCAGTCGCCGACGGGCGCCGTGCAGTTCATCGCCGAAAGCAAACTCGGGTTTGGCGTCGGCTGGCATCCGGCCGCCAGTTCGTTCGACCTTGGGTTCGGTCGGCAGACGCTCGTCATCGCTCGGCCGGACACGCACGGGACTTTCCTGGTCGATTTCTCCAGCCGTCGTCCGCTCGACGGCGGCGTCACCCGCATTCGCACAAACCAAAACGACATCCCCGCCCCATGAAGAAACGAACCTTCCTCCTCCTGACGCTCGCCTGCGTCCTGTTGGCCGGCTCCGGCTGCCACAATGACGCGCTCGTCTTCACGACCTATACAAAAGTCGGCCTGCACGCGAGCGCCACGGGCAACACGCCGAACAACGTCATGTTCGGCTACAAACGCTTCGAGGGCGCGATCATTCCCGTCGACGCCACCAAACCCGACGCCGATGTGGCCTCCGTCTATGCCGCCATCAGCCTGACCAACGGCTGGTTCTCCGGCCTGCATCTCCAGCAGGTCTTCGCCACGGGAGACGCCGCCGTGAGCGCATCGACGAATGGCCTGCTCAAATAATCACGGAGCATTGCCATGAAGATTCTCCCAACCGTCTCGGCCGTGCTCTTGGCCGCGCTGCTCGCTACCGGATGCAAGGGGCCGGACGCCGTCGTCTTCGTCACCACGACGGGGATCAACGTCGAGGCGAACGCGGCCGAAGGCTCCCAGTCCACCGCGCATGTGGGCTACACGCGCTTCGAGGGCGTCATCATGCCCGGGCGGAATCCCGATGGAACGCCGCGCAAGAAGGCGTATCCGGTCCTCTCCAAGATGGATTTCTCCAGCGGCTCGCTCTTCTTGCCCGCGTTCTCCGTCACAGGCACCGGCGCGACTGCTCCGCTGCGCTTGAACCAGGTCTTCGCCACGGGAAAGGCCGCGACCGGTCCCAAGTCGGCGGAGTCCGTGAAGAACGACTTCGACCTGTTGAGCGGTCGTCTCGCCCAACACCGCACCGGACAGGCCGACGCGCGCAAGTTCGTCGCCGCCGCGAATGAAGCCCAGTTGAAGGCCGCCTGGGACATGGCGGTGAAAACCGGCTTGATCGGACAAGCCCCGGTTCGGCCCGCTGCCGCGACGCAGCTACGCTCCGATCTCGAAGACGCCATGGTCGGCAACGACGAGATCACCCGGGCCAAGCTGGAGCTGTTCCTGAAACAGATGAAGATCAAGTAAGTCGGCCTGCCCATCCATTCCCGCCATGACCAAAACCCTTGTCGTGCCGTTATCGGCCCAGACCGACGCCGAGTTCCGCCTGATGCTTGAAGACCTGAAGCAGCTTCCGGCGGGCTGGGTTGCCGTGGACGTCGCTTCCGATACGGAAACCAGCGGGGCGAAGATCGGCATCATCCTCGTGAAGAGGGCGACTTCCACGAAGCAGCTCGTCTTCCCGCTCTCGGCCAAGTCGGCGACGGAGTTCGACCTATTCATCGAAGAATGGGAGGCGCTCAAACCACGCTGGCGTCTCGCCGGCGTGGACCGCGCCCTGGACTCGGGCGTGCCCGTCGCGCAATTCACCGTCGAACGGACGACGGAAGACACGGCCAAAGCTTCGGCTCCCATCAAACGCACCCCGACCACCAAACGGGCTTCCGTCAAAACCGTGCGCAAACCTTCTTCCAACCGCATCTGATCCACCTCCAACCCACCACCGCCATGCAGACCACCTCATCCGTCGACGCAGGAATCGTCCCCACCACCGATCTGGCCGCTCTCCCGCCGGCGATGAGGCAAGCGGTGGAACGCTCGGTCTGGAACACCCGTCGCGCCCAGACTAAGAAGCGCGCCTTCGGTGTGGCGTCGGCTGGAACCGAGATCCGCATCCTCTGCATCCACGGCGTGGGCCATGGCGACGTCGACCAAAACCTCCGTCCCGGCTGGTCGAAAGCGTTGACCGTGCAGTTGCAGGCAGCCAATCCGACGCTCCGACCGCAGTTGAAGTTCCTCGAATACGACGACCTCTTCGACCAATCGCCGCACAACGTCCTGACCTACGCGGAGGCGTTCCTGCGGATGGGTTGGAGCGGGGTCAGCAGCTTCTTCAGCGACCTCTTCGGCGGCCATCGCGGACTTGGCGGCGTCTCCGATGCGCTGCGCTGGACGGCGGGCATGGTCGCCCAGTGGAGCGAGAACGACGATCTCCGGGCCGAGACGCGCCGGCGCATCGCCCAGGCCATCGCGGACTTCAAACCCGATGTCGTCGTGGCCCACAGCCTCGGCTCGCTCATCAGCTACGACACCTTTTCCCGCGTGAAGGACGACTCGGGCAAAGCCTGGGACGGCCCCGGCCTGGTCAACGACCGCTTCTACGTCACGCTCGGCTCGCAGATCGGGAGCCGGTTCACCCGCAAGACGCTCGGCGGTCGTGTGCAGCCGTTGAATGCGCGGCACTGGTTTCACCTCTTCAACAAGCACGACAATGCCTTCGCCGCGGAGCTGAAGATCGGCACACCGAACTTCGACCAGATCATCACGACCTTCGACATCGACGGCATGCTTGACCACGAAGCGACAGAGTATCTGAACCACAAGGCCGCGTTCGAAGGGTGCTGGCGCAGCATCGCCCTCGCACAACCGCCACCGCCGGCCAGCCGGGGCAAGACCAAACCCGGCGCAGAAACAAAGAAGGCCGAGGACGCGCAGCGCTTCTCGATCTTGAAGCCGGTCATCGCCGCTGCGCCTAGCCGCCGCGCCCTGCTCGTCGGCATCAACGATTATCCCAATCCTTCCGACCGCCTCGAAGGCTGCGTGAACGACGTGTTCCTCATGAGCTCGCTGCTTCAGGAAAACGGTTTCAAGGCGGACGACATCCGCGTCGTGTTGAACGACCGCGCCACGGCCAAGGGCATCGTCGAGCGCCTCGAATGGCTGCTCGAAGGTGCGGACGACGGGATGGAACGCGTCTTCTACTACAGCGGCCACGGCGCGCAGATCCCCGGCTACGGCGTCGGTGAAAAGGTCGACCGCAAGGACGAATGCCTCGTGTCCTACGACTTCGACTGGTCGCGCGAACACGCCGTGACCGATGACCAGTTCTACGAACTCTACAGCCAGCTCCCCTACGACACGCGCTTCTGCACCATTCTCGACTGCTGCCACAGCGGCGGCATGACCCGCGAAGGTGGCAGCAAGGTGCGTGGCCTGACCCCGCCCGACGACATCCGCCACCGCTCATTGAAGTGGAGCGAAGCCGAGCAGATGTGGGTCTCGCGCGATCTAGCCGAGTCGAGCAAAGGCCGCGGCAAACTTCTGCGCGACCGCCGCAAACACACCGCGATCTTCGGCGAGGAGGGCGATGAGAACCGCCTCTTCCGCGCCTCGGCGCTGCGGCCGGACGACGAGGATTTCGACAAGGCCCGCAAGGCCTACGGCCACTACGGGCCGTTCATGCCCGTCATCCTCCAGGCCTGCCAGGAGAGCCAGTTCTCCTACGAGTATCGCCACGGCGTGACCTCCTACGGCGCCTTCACCTACTCCTTCGCCCAATACATCCGCGAGCGCCGCAGGTCCGGTCCGCCCGTCAGCTGGCAGCAACTCATCGACGATGTCGGTGCGAAGCTCAAGCGCCTGCGCTACGACCAGACGCCAGGCCTCGTTTGCCCAAGTCCCCTCAAGAAGGCACCGGTGCCGTGGGGCTTGAAGCCGAGCCCCTGAGGCCGCCTTTGCGGTCCGCGCCCTCTTAATTGGCAGTGGCGCGGGGTAAAAGTCGGAGTATAGCTGTGGAATGCATCGTTTGGGCACGTCCGGAGTCCGCCGAGCCGCGTTCGTCCTGCGGCTGTTTGCGCTGCTGTTTCTGCCCGCGGCCGCCATGGCGGACCCAAGCCCGGCAAACGACAACTTCGCCGACGCCGTCGTCATTGGCGGGGCGTTGGAGACCAATGTCGTCCTGAACGCCTCGAACGTCGGAGCCACACTGCAGACGGGTGAGCCTTTCCACGCCGACAGTCCTTCAGGACGTTCCGTCTGGTGGTCGTGGACGGCCACGGTCAACGGAAGCGTTTCAATCTCCACGGCCGGTAGCAGCTTCGACACGCTGTTGGGCGTCTACACGGGATCCTCGGTCGGGGGGCTCGTGTCCGTCGTGAGCAACGACGACGAGGTCGGCAAGAAGACGAGCCGGGTGCTCTTCCGGGCGGTCGGCGGCGAGACCTACCACATCGCCGTGGACGGTTTCCAGGGTGAGTCCGGCGCCATCGTGCTGACGGTTGCACAGGCCGGCATCCCCTTTGTGCCTAGCTGGACCCTGAACGACATCACCGGGAACACGATCCAGTCCAGCGCCTACCGGAACAAGGTTCTGCTCGTCGACTTCTGGTCCGTCACCTGCGCGGGCTGCATCGAGGAGATGCCGGGGTTCGTGAGCCTCCAGAACGATCTGCGCGCGCTCGGATTCCAGGTCGTCGGACTCTACAAGACCACCCAGCTCTACGAGGTCCAGGGAATCGTCCAAGCGCAGCACATCAACTTCCCCATGGCCGAGCTGACTCCGGAGGTGGAGGCGAAACTGGCGCCGTTCCAGACGCTGCCGTCTTCCACCATCCACGCGTTTCCCACCACGTTCGTTTTCGACCGCGAAGGCCGGCTGGTCGCCCGCGTGGCGGACGGCGGAAAGGATCTCCGGTTCTTCCAGGATTTGATCCGTCCGTTGATGAGGTTCTCGACCGGCGTCCGGCTGCAGACGCAATGGCAGACAAACAGCCTGAGGCTGACGTTCCCCGGGGCCGAGGACGGCGACATCATCGAATCGTCGACGAATCTAACTTCGGGAGCTTGGTCGCCTGCGCTCACAATCTTTGGCCACACCAGTCTCACGTTGCCTGCCGGGACGGAGAACCGCTTCTACCGGCTGCGGAAGCCGGCCCCGCCCGCGCAGTAGCGGGAAGGATTGAGCAAGTGCGGAGGAACTGAGCCGGAGGTAATCCAGGTTTGAACGACATGCGATTACCGACAGAAGACGAGATCAACCCGGTGCCGGAATTCCTCGACGGTCAGAGCGCCGTCAAACACTTCCTTGGAAAGGATCTGGAACAGGCGGAGCAGATGTTTCGGCAGGCGGGCCTTGTCTATCAGGAAGACCTCATGTTCATGGGGCCGGCGGCGTTTCGCTTCTACGTCCAGGCGGCCATCAGCTACCTGCGGAGCGACTCAGCAACGGGCGACTCGGATATGATCAACTGCTTCGCCGGTGTTCTTAGATTTCGCCTGGAGTATGAAGCGGACGAGTTGGTTCCTGTTGCCGAGATGCTTGCCTCCGTCTGTGGTTTCATTGTCCTGAACTACGAAAGGTTCGACGTGACTCCCAAGATTTACGGCGATCTTCGGCCGAGATATGAAGCCTTACGGAACTGTTACCAGCGATTGGGTGAGAGCGTTAGAGCCTAGGTCTGTCCTCCCGCCGGTCCCGCTCCGATCCCCAGCACCGGAGGTGCGTAAGAAATTAGCCCACAGCGTGAGCTGTGGGTTTGTTTGCCGATGTTTCCAAGCTCCGGGGGAGCGATAGACGCTTTTCTGCCGCTCCTCCGGAGCTCCGTTTCGTCAACCTTCCAACCCCGGGCTCACGCCCGGGGCTACTGTCTTTCGCTGCTCCGCAGCTGGGTCGAAAACACTCCGGAGTCTCACAGCTTCAGCACCAACTGCCTCAGTTCTCCCTCGGTCAGTCCGCTGACACCGAGTCCGAGCAGTCGAAGCGGCCGGTTCACCAACCTTTCGCGGCCGAGGAGCCAACAGCCGAGGCGGTAGATCTCGCGGGCTTCGGTCATCGGGTCCTCGACCGAGATCTGGCGCGTGAGTGTGCTGAAGTCCCCGTAGCGAACCTTGACCTGGATGGTGTGGGCGGCGAGACGACGGCGCTGCAGTTTGCCGGCGATGTCGTCCGCCTGCTCGCGGAGGCAGGCGCGCAATGTCGGGCGGTCGTCGGTGTCGCGGTTGAACGTGTTCTCCGCGCTGATGCTCTTCACCTCGTCGCCCAGATCGAGCGCCCGGTCGTCGTCGCCGACCGCGTAACGCTTGAGCTGCGGACCCCACGAACCGACCACGCTCCGCAAATCGCCCGGGTAGTCCTGGAGGTCGGCAACGGTCCTCAACCCGACGCGGATGAGTTCTCCCTCGGTCACTTTGCCGATGCCGTGGATCGCCCGAACGGGCAACGGACGGAGGAAGGCGACCTTCTCCGATTCGAGGACCAGCGTCAGGCCGTCGGGCTTCTGGAAATCGCTGGCCAGCTTCGCAAGGAGCTTGTTCGGCGCGACACCGATGCTGGCCGTGAGCCGGCGCTGCGACTGGATCGTGGCCTTCATCTCCCGGGCCAGCGGCAGCGCTTGGCGCAACATCGAATCCGCGTCGCCTGCGTCGGCAAATCGGTCCGTGACGTCGACGTAGGCTTCATCGACGGAGACTTGTTGGATCAAATCCCCGGCGAACTTCTGGACGAGCGCCATGATCTCATGGGATTCGGCGCGGTAGACGTCCATGCGCGGCCGGATGAAGACACCATGCGGACAAAGCCGGCCCGCCGTGGCGCTGGGCATGGCGGAGCGGACGCCGAACTTCCTCGCCTCGTAGCTCGCCGCGCAGACGACACCGCGTTGCTGCGGCGATGACCCGACAATGACGGGCTTGCCGTGCAGGGCCGGGTTGTCCCGCTGCTCCACCGACGCGTAGAAGGCGTCCATGTCGAGATGGAGGATGACACGCTGCACTGGGAAGAACGTGGGGTGTGATTCGTGGAACGTGAAGGGTGGAAGCGAGGGCGGATGCCTGATCCCAGATGCCGGATGTTCCGATTCGGTTATCCGGAATTCCGTATCTGGGATCGGTTCTTCTCATCACGCTTCTCAACCTTGGCGAGCCCGCTACGCTCGCCGCACGATGACGATCAAAGACAACGAAGTTGCCGAGCTCTCAACGCCCACGGGCCCGATGCGGGTGCACATCTTCCGGC
Source organism: Verrucomicrobiota bacterium (assembly GCA_038203875.1). GTDB lineage: Bacteria > Verrucomicrobiota > Verrucomicrobiia > Limisphaerales > CANJSG01 > CANJSG01. The sequence continues at coordinate 1,004 of JBBRDN010000072.1, read as the reverse complement.
CGCAGGCCCCCGGGAAGTATCCCGGCGTCGTCCTCTACTCCGAGATCTTCCAGGTGACCCAGCCGATCCGGCGCACGGCGGCGTTCCTCGCGGGGCACGGCCACGTTGTCGTGGTGCCGGAGATCTGGCACGAGTTCGAACCCGCGGGCTGCGTCCTTGGCTACGACCAGGCCGGGGCCGATCGCGGCAATGCGTTGAAGCTGGAGAAGGAGCTTCGCGGCCTCGACGGCGATTCCCGCGCGAGCCTCGACTTCTTGAAGGCCCATCCCCATTGCACCGGCAAGCTGGGCGTCGTCGGCATCTGCATCGGCGGCCACCTGAGCTTCCGCACGGCGGCGAAGAACCCGGATGTGCTCGCCGCGGTCTGCTTCTACGCCACGGACATCCACAAGGGTTCCCTCAGCAAAACGGGCGACGACACGCTCGCCTGCGCCAAGGAGATCAAGGGCGAGCTGCTGATGTTCTGGGGCCGGCAGGATCCGCATGTGCCGTTGGAAGGACGGAAGAAGGTCTACAACGCGCTCTGCGAGGCGAACGTGAATTTCACCTGGCACGAGTTCAACGGGCAGCACGCCTTCCTCCGTGACGAAGGCCCCCGCTACGACCCGGCGCTCGCACTCCAGTGCCAGCTCATGATGCTGGAACTGCTGCACCGGCGTCTCGCCGAAGGCGATCAGGCCGTCGCACCCGGCGGTCCGGCGGAGTCGAAGCACTGAGCCGGGCACGGCTTCCGGGTCGTTCGTTTCCCCAATCATCACAGCGCACGGAATCCCCGGCCGCCGATGGGTGCAACATGGAACCGGCAGGTAAACCGTCCGGCGCGCCCGGACGCGTCCGTGGCGGCATTTCTGAGTCGATCTCACCCAGCTTGTGGTCCACAGCCAAAGCGTTCCGTGGGAGACGCCGCTGGGAGAGATCGCCAGGATGCTCAAGCAGCTTCCGTCCTCCTATCTGGCGGTGACGAAGAGCGGAAAGATTTGCGGGATACTCTGGCGGGAGGCGCT
>JBBRDN010000071.1:0-18777 GCA_038203875.1 Verrucomicrobiota bacterium | reverse complement strand
CCACTTCCGCAACGGCTACGCGACCAAGGCCCCGGAGATGATCGTGGAATTCCGGGGACTTCGCCGAACGGGCACCGCCCACAAGGGCGGATACCAGATTCTGCTCGGACGAATCCTCGGCCTCAAACGCTGGAAACCCCGGGACTAGGTGTGACGTTCCAAGAGGTTGAAGGAGGCGTCGGGCGCGGAAGGGTCGGGTTTGGAGAGGTTCAGGGCGAGAGCAAGGTCGGCGAGCTTCTCACGGGCGAACCGCAGCTCGCGGACGTCCTTCGGGCGCATGGTGGCAGCGGCTCCGTTGCCTTCGGAGATGGATTTCACCGCCTTCTCGGCGGCTTCCTTGGCCTCGCCGAACGTCTTGAAGCTGCGGACGAGGCGCTTGCCCTCTGCCGAGTAGGTCAGCCGGTAATAGGGATAGGCCTGGGTGCGGCCGTAGATTTTGGCCCTGGCCTGCCGATGGGAGATGGCGACCGGGAATCTCAATTCACCCCTTCGTCTTGTGGAAACAGAACCGGAATTCTGTGCGGAAACTGTGTCTGAATCCGTTGCAGAACCATTTTTCCCAACAAAAAATGGTGCGCACGGCAGGACTTGAACCTGCACGCCTTACGGCACTACCACCTCAAAGTAGCGCGTCTGCCATTTCGCCACGTGCGCAACGGGGCCGCAAATGAACCCTGCGGTGGTCCTCGGTGCAAGAGGTTTCTTCCTGTCTTCAGGTCGTCCCTAAATCGACGGCGCCTTCGGTAGTGATGGCGAGGAAGGCTTTTTCAAGTGCGCCGTCGGTGCCGGCTTTGCCGCGGAGTTCCTCCTTGGTCCCGACAGCCACCAGACGGCCCTTGTCGATGATGCCGATGCGATCGGCCATCTCTTCGGCCATGGCGATCTGATGCGTGGAAAGGAACACGGTCATGCCACGCAGCGCGCGTTCCTTCAGGATATCTTTCACGACACGGGCGTGTTGCGGGTCGAGCCCGACCATCGGCTCGTCGATGATGAAGACCTCGGGGTCGTGCATCAGCGCGGCGGCGATGGCGACGCGTTGGCGGGTGCCGTGGGACAAGCCCTCGATCAACTTGCTGGCGAAGGGTTCGAGCCCGAGCCGGGGAAACAGTTCCCGGCCGGCGCGTTGAATTCCCGCCTCGGACATGCGGAACAGTTCGCCCATGAAGCGGAAGAACTCCCAGGGCGTGAGCTTTTCGTAGAGGAACGGGAAGTCGGGCACGTAGGCCAGGCGTTGCCGCGCGGCGAGCGGATCAGTCTGCACATCGAAGCCCGCGATTCGGGCGCTCCCGGAGGTCGGCTTGATGAGGCCGGCGAGCATGCGGATCGTCGTGGTCTTACCGGCGGCGTTCGGTCCGAGGACGCAGAAGAATTCGCCCGGTTTCACCGTGAGCGAGATGTCGTTCACGGCGGTCAGGTCGCCAAAGCGTTTCACCAGATGGTCGATCTCGATCATGCGCTCCTCGGCTTCAGGCGGGGCAACTCGGTGTTCACGATGACGATCTGGTAGGGCAGTTCCGCCCGGAGGATTTCGCCCGCCCGGCTGACCCAAAGCTTGATCTGGAGATTGTCGCCCAGTTTGCCCCGCACCAAGTAGACGCGGAGCGAACCGTGGCCGAGGTCCATCCAGTCGAAGCCGGCCTCCCATCGGATGGCCGGGGCGGAATTGGTGGAGATGCCGTTCACGTCCATGGCCGACTTCACCTGTCCGGCGATGAGAAGCGCGGCTGGGCCCGCCAAGTCCGCCAGCAGCGCCTCCGGCCTCCGGAGCTGCTCGCGGGTGAACTGGCGTTGGATCGCCTGGTAGCCGTCGTGGTAGTTCATCGCCACTCCACCGGAATCGACCGAGCCGGAGAGCTCCAATTGGAGCGGCTTCAGCGCGAGCCGGACTTCCCATTGGCTCCAGTGGAAGTTGGTTTCGAACGATCCGCCAAGCGAGAAGCGCAGCGTGTTGGTAAGCGCCGTGATCGATGCGTTCCCGTCGAGCTCGACCGAGTAGCCGGTCACCCGCTCCACCCGGCCTTCGCCCGCAAGCCCGTCCTCGTTTGCGCCGGGAACCGCCGTGTCCTGCTTCACGCCGGATGCCCAGCGGCCCATGCCGACCCTTTTTCCGCGGAAGAGAATTTCCAACGACGACGTGTCCTGCGCGGTCAGCATCTTCTCCCAGACGACTTCCGGTGAAAGCGAACCCGAGATGCCTCCGCTCCCGAGGCCGAACTCCGATCGGACCAGGAGGAACATCATCACGGCCCAGAAGGCGGCGATGCCTGAAAGGATCAGCTTCGGGCGCATGCGGAAGGCGCGTCAGGGCGCCGGGATGACGAGCGTCTGCCCGATCTTCAACTTGCGGGCGTCGACGTTGCGGTTGGCGGAGAGAAGCTTGTCGAGCGGCACGCGATACTGCGCGGCCAGGCTGCGCAGCGTGTCTCCCTGCTTGATCGTGTGGGTGCGCTGCTGGGTTGGGGCGGGAGGCGCTTCAATGCGGGGTGCGATCGGAGGGGTCCCGCGCTGAGGAGGCAGGTTCGTCCGCGAAACCTGTCTCTGGACCAAGTCGGGCTGTGCCGGTTGGACATGGTTTGTTTGCGGAACAGTATTGGCGCCGAGGTTCCGAAGAAGGGCCGACAGACGGGCCACCTCGCCGTCCAGCATCTGCACTCGTTGCACGAGAACCTGGTTCGTGTTCATCGCCTGCTGGTAGGAACGGGAGATGGATCCGTTTAACGATTCCTGCTCCGCCTTGGCGATGTCCTGGCGGCTGCCTTTGATGCCCTGCTCGGCCAGGGGACGACGTCGGTGGGCCGGTTGGACGGCGATGAATTTCTGGTAGTGGTAGATGGCCGAGGCGTCGTCGTTCCTGAGGGACTTGTAGACGACGGCGAGTTCGAAGTGTGCGGCGGAGTTCTTCGGATTCACGTGCAGGGCTTGTTCGAATTCCGCGATGGCGCCGTCGATGTCGCGGTTTACGAGGCGCTGTTTGCCAGCAAGGACGTGCGCATCGCGCTCCTCGTCCTGCGACGAGGATTCCGGCACGCAGCCGGTCAGGATCACCAGGCCGGCAATCATGCAGGCGAGAAGACAACGAAACATGGCTTCGAATCTAAGGCGCGTCCCCGACCCGGGCAAGGTTGCGGCGGCGCGGAATGACGACGGCGTCACTTGGCGTTTGCGTTGGGCCTTGTCGCGCCCTTATTGAAGACCGAAATGTCCACTGTGGCAGAAGAGCTCCGCACCGCGCGGGAAGCCCGGGGCCTCACGGTCCACCAGGTCGCCGAGATCACCAAGATCAAGACCGACCACGTCCGCGCCCTCGACGAGGGCGACTACGATGTCTTCGTGGCCCCGGTCTACGTGAAGGGCTTTGTCCGCACCTACGCCACCATGCTCCGCCTCGACGTGCCCGCCGTCATGGCGCGGTTGACTGAGGAGTTGAAGGGCAGCGCCAAGCACAGCGAACACCCACCCCTGACCGACCGCCGCCGGGGATTCCTCGATTGGGTCAGCTACCACCTCAGCCGCGTGGACTGGAAATTCTGGTTCCCCATCCTCCTGCTCCTGGTCAGCGGAGCACTCGCCGTCTGGATCTACCGCGCCGTCCGTTCTCGCGAATCGGAGGACCCGCTCAAGCGCCTCGGGCCCGGCATGCACCAGCCGGCCAAGACCCCGGCCCGCGACACACTGCCATTACCCACCCAGCCGGGCCGCCGCTGAAACGGCGAGCGGATCATTCCACTCGCGTCCCACCCGACGATGGAGTCCGGCGTTGCCAGAGTCGCATCGGCCGACTTAATTCGGTGACGCTCTTCCCAATCACATGACTGCATCCAATGACATGTCGTTAATCGCCGTTGCCCGCCCGTTGAAGGAACTCGTCGCGTTCGCCTGCTTGCTGGCCACCCTGGCGATTTCCGTCCAGGCCCAGACGAAGGCGGCTGCCCCCGCGAAACCGACGCCCAAACCCGCTCTCGAGCTGTCGATTGGCACCAACAACACGCTCGTCATTCCGCGCTCCGCCCTTGGCAAGGAGCATCTCATGTCCGCCTCGCGCATCCCGCAGGCGCTCGCGGCCACGTCGACCGGATTGTCCGGCAAGATCGTCCGGTTCGAGCTCTTCCATGACGGCGTGGACCTCTACGAAGCGACGGACGGCCTGATCGTCACGAAGGATCTTCCCGCCCGCCGCCTGCTGACGACGTTTCCGATCGTCGATCAGGACGCGACGAAGGTGGTCATCGACTTCAACCGCGGCATGCGCCGGCTCTACACGGAGATCTGGTATGGCGGCCGGCGCGGCTTCGATTCCGTGTCGCGTGACGAATCGCTTGAGATCCCGCAGTCGCGTGTGTTCCAAGCCGTGAAGAACGACGACCAGCTCGTCATCCGGCAGAGCGTCCAGGTGCGCGACCGCGAGGCCAAATCCAACGTCGAACAACAGTTCGAGGTCCGCTACTTCTTCACGCCGTATTCGACCGGCGGTTTCCAGGGCAAGGAGGCGACCGCGTCCGACCTCCGTTACTCGCGCTTCTTCGAGACGCAGGCCCGCCTTGAGGAAACCACCGGCCGCGCGTCGCCCCAGATGGCGCGGTTCGATGTCACCAAGCCCGTTGTCTTCCATTACAGCGCCAATACGCCCGAGCCTTACGTGCAGGCCGTGAAAGATGCGATCCTCTACTGGAACCGCGCCTTCGGAACCAACATCGTCCGCGTCGAGAAGGCTCCGGAAGGCGTCACCGCGCCCGATCCCCGCTACAACATCGTGCAGTGGGTTCCGTGGGACAGCGCCGGCTTCGCCTATGCCGACATCCTCATCGATCCCCGCACCGGCCAGTCGCAGCACGGCCAGGCCTACATGACCAGCGTCTTCGCCATCAGCGGCAAGTCCCGCGCGCGCGCCATGCTTCGGTCAATGCGCGAGATCGTCGCCGACAAGAAGGGCTCTACCGCCACCGGCTTCGGCGGGGACGCCGCACAGGGTTTCCCGTGGATGACGGCCAACGGCCTCTGCCACATCAGCGCCGTCGAGTTCGCCCACCAATACGCCCAGGGCCTCGAAGACCTTCTCGGAAACGACGGCCTGACCGACGATGCCGTGCTTCGCGCCTCGCAGGACTACGTCCGCGAAGTCGTCGCCCACGAAGTCGGCCACGTGCTTGGACTCCGGCACAACTTCGCCGGCAGCCTTTCCGCCACGCTCAACCGCGAGGAAATGGACCAATGGTTCAAGTCCTACATTTCCGGCACCAACAGCATGGCCCCGTGGACCAACCGCTACGCGTCGTCGTCCATCATGGAATACACCGTCTTCAAGTCGGCCGTGCAGGTAGGCTCCTACATCCGGACCCACACCAACGCCCTGCCGCACGACAAGGCCGCGATCCAATGGGGCTACTACGGCGGCAAGGAACCGCGTGAAAAGAAGCTCCTGTTCGGTTCCGATGAACTCGTCGGCACCTATTCGGATCTCCAGCGCTTCGACGAAGGCGTGGAGCCCGTCATCAGCGCCTACGCCCAGGTCGCGGACGGCATCCGGCTACTGCCGAACAACCTGATCGAATCGTTCATCGCGGCCAAAGCGCCCCGCGATTCACGTGACGGCGTGCCCCTCGCGGAAGTGGTCCTGTCCCCGTCGGGCAGCGCGTCCCAGATCTCCAGCGGCTTTTCCAGCGTCCTCACCTGGTTCACGTCGAAGACCCGTTCGCTTCGGGTAGAGAACCAGTTCGAATTCATCGGCGAACTCAACCAGCAGGACCGCGCCAAGGCCCATTGGAAGGAGCTCAACAGCCAGATCGAACGTCTCGGCGGCGTCGACCGCGCGCTCTTCAGCTTCATCCCCGTCGAACTGAAGCTCGACCTCAAGGAAGCCCCCAAGGGCGTGCCCGTGGCCGACAAAGTCAGCGCCACCAACCTGCTCGCCCGGTTGAAGAAGCTGCTCGACGCGCCGGCCTACACCAACTTCGTCGGAGCGGATGAAAAGCGCTACGCGTTCACCCCGGCCGAAAAGGAGATCATCCTCAAGCGCGGCGAGAAGTTCTTCACGGAACTGGAGGCCGATTTCGTCAAGCAGGTCAGCCAGCGGCTCGAGACCGCCCAGCGTGATCTCGGCATGGCGGCCAATGATTCGATCGAGGACGCCGACATCACCGCCAAGCTCGAGCAGCGCATCATCGAGATGGCCAAGACCGTCGTCACGGCCAAGGACGAGACCAAGCGCCTCAAGGGCAAAGTCGACAAGAGCTTCGTCGAGGTCGTCGACTTCAAGTTCGACCAGGAGACGCGTCTCGCCGCCGCCCGGACGCTCAACGACCGCATCGGCTCCTACCGCGGCTGGGCCGTCGACGCGCGGACCGAGCTGAACAAGCAGCTCAAGGACGACGTGGACGGCTCCTTGAACATTCCAAACTTCAAGGAGTTCAAGGACTCGATGCTCTCCCGCCCGCTCCGCGAATGGTATCTCAAGCAGCTCGATATCCTCCAGCAGCTCCCTGTCCGTCCGCCGGGTGCGCCGGCTCCCGCGCCGACCCCAGGTCGCTGATCCGCAGGAAACCATCCCAGCAAACGAAAAGAGCGCCGGAAAAATCCGGCGCTCTTCTTCTTTGCGATGCGTGGCCGTTCAGTAGCCGCGCTTGGGCTTAGGAGCTGGCGAGGTGCCTTCCGGCGGCGGAGTGACGCCGGCGGCGAGCATCACCTTCTGCACGGCGACGATCGTCTCGGCGGATGGCTTGAAGTTGCCGGGACGGTGGCCTTCGGCAATGGAGAGCGGCGTCCAGCCATGCTTGTTCTTCCGGTTCCAGATCTCGGCTTTCGCTCCCTTGTCAGCGAGGAACTGCACCACCTTCGGCAGGTTCTTGAGCGCGGCGGCGTGCATGGCGGTGTCGCCGTTGGCATCGACCGCGTTGACGTCGGCTCCGAGCTTCAGGAGCAACTGGGCGGCTTCGAGCACTTCGGATTCGTCACCCGCGACCTCGTTGGCCGCGTCCGATCCGACATGGATTCCGCAGGCAACCATAAGCGGCGTGGTGGTGTCGGCGTTTGCGAGGGAGGGATTCGCGCCCAGTTCGAGCAGCAGCTTCATGTAGGCGACATCGGAGGTCGCGGATGCGAGGAGGAACGGCGTCGCGCCCTTCCGGCTGAACTGGCCGGGACCGCTCTTGCCGTTCATCAGCCGCCCGTTCACTTCGGCACCGCGCTTCACCAGTTCCTTGACGAAGAGCAGGCTGTTGAGCCTTCCCAGTTCGGCCGGAGGCGGAGCGCCGTAGTCCTCGCCCTTGGGCGGCTTGCGGACCCACGACATCATGTGCAACGGCGTGAAACCGGACCGTTGGTCGTTGGGATCGGCACCGGCGTCCAGCAACGCCAGCGCGAGTTCATAATGCCCGTTCTCAATGGCGAGGACGAGCGCACTGCTTCCGCCGACCGGCCCCTTGCCTCCGGGCTTGCGCGGCTGCATCGCCTCGTTCACGTCGGCCCCGGCCTTCAACAGGGCGCGCACCACGTCCGTGCGGCCGCCGCGCGCGGCGAAGAACAAAGGCGTGAAGCCGGAGTCGACTAGCGGCGTGCGAAAGTCGGCGCCGGCTTTGAGAAGCAATTCAACCACGGCGGCATGGCCGTCCGCCGCCGCCCACATCAGCGCGGTCTGACCGCGACGCTCCTTCGGATCAACTTTGGCACCCTTGGCCAAGAGCGCTTTCACCGGGCCGGGTTTTCCGGTGCGGGCGGCGGTCATCAGGACCGTTTCCCCGCCCCGTAGAGTGGTGTTCGGATCGCCGCCGCGTTCAAGGAGAAGTTCGACCATCGCCGTGTTGCCGCTCTGGCAGGCGAGGGAAAGTGGCGTGATACCAAAGCGGTTGGTCGCATTCGCGTCCCCAGCGACCAGCACCTTTGCGGTCTCGATATCCTCGCGATAAGCGGCCCAATGCAGCGCGGTCATTCCGTCCGCCTGCGCCGCGTTCACGTCGGCGTGCTGCTTGAGCAACGTGCGGATGGCGGTGCGGTCGGATTTTTCGGCGGCGTCCGCGATACGGAACTCGGCGGCAAACAACCGCAGCGCACTGGCACCAAGCAGCACCGTCAACCCGCAGATGGATGCCCACGGTATCCAGCCTCTAGCGGCCAGCCTCCGGTTCTTCTCCGAGGTGGAAGTTTCCATCATTAGATCCCTAGTGGCTCAAACAACCCGTCCACCTTTCCGTTGCTGTCGGCGAAGGAGTCCAAGCGGACGCCGACCATGTCGAGCAGCGTGAGGTGCAGGTTGGCCAGCGGGGTGGGCTTCGCGAACTTGATGTGGCGTCCTCCCTTCATTCCACCGGCCGCGCCGCCGGCGACGATGATCGGGAGGTTGGTGTGGTCATGGATGTTCGGGTTGCCGATGCCGCTGCCGTAGAGATAGAGCGAATGGTCGAGCAGGGTTCCGTTGCCCTCCTTGGTGGACTTCAGTTTCTCCAAGAACTCCGCAAAGAGCGAGACGTGGAAGGCGTTGATCTTCGACATGCGTTCGATCTTCGCGGGATCGTTGCCGTGATGCGAAAGCGGGTGGTGCGGGTCGGACACACCAATCTCGGGATAGGTGCGGTTGCTGGTCTCGCGGGCGAGCTGGAAGGTGATGACGCGCGTCACATCGCCCTGCAACGCCAGCACCTGGAGATCGAACATCAGCCGCGCGTGGTCGGCATACGCGGCGGGCACACCGACGGGTCGGTCGAGATCCGGCAGCGGATTGTCCTTGGTGTCGGCCTCGGCCTTCTGGATGCGGCGTTCGACTTCGCGGACGGTCTCGAGATACTGGGAAAGTTTCGCGCGGTCGCCGGGACCCAGATCGCGTTTCAGCTTGGAGAGATCTTCAGTGAACGAGTCGAGCAGGCTGGCGCGTTTCTTCAGCGCGGCGCGCCGTTCGGCCAGATTTCCACCCTCGCCGAAAAGGCTCTCGAAGACGATCCGCGGATGCGCCTCGGCCGGTATCGGCGTCGTGGGCGAGGACCACGAGAGGTTGTTCTGATAGGCGCAGGCATAGCCGTTGTCGCACTGGCCGACGACCTGGAGGTGGTCCATCGCCAGCTCAAGCGACGGCAACTGGGTTACTTGGCCGATGCGCTGGGCGGCGATCTGGTCGACGGTCGTTCCCAAGTAGTAGTCCGTGCTCTCCGTCAGCTTCGCCTTCGCGGCGCTGAGGAAGGCGGAGTTGGAAGTGGCGTGGCTGCCGGGGTAGGCGTTCTGCAGTTCCAGATTGGAAATGATGGAGACCCTGTCGCGCACGGGCGCGAGCGAGCTGAGGATCGGCGACAGCTCGTCGAGCGTGTCGCCGGGCGGCGTCCAGCGCGAATTGTCGCAGCCCATCGGCATGAAGACGAAGCCGAGGCGGCGCACGGGATTGCCGGCCGTCTTCGCCAGCGGCGTCGCGGCGGGCACCATCGATTCCAGGAGCGGCAACGCCATGGTGGCTCCCATTCCGCGCAGGAACGTCCGGCGCGGCATGAACTTCTTCGTGATGAAACTCATAGTGTTTTCCTCATGGTGAACGGGGTGCTGTTGACGATTCCGATGATGACTGACGAGAAGCGGTTTCCGTCGCCCTTGGCGTCGTGGACGATCTTGCGGACGGACGGCGCATCGTGCTCCTCGATTCCGCGGCCCAGCGCGAATGTGAGGAGCTTCTCGGTCATGGTTCCGACGAAAAGTTCAGGATGCTTCAGCAGTCCGGCTTCGAGGCCTGCCACGCCGGTGAACTTGCTGCCGTCGGGAAATCCGCCGCTGGCATCCACGGGCAGCCCGTCCTCCGCCACGCGCCAGCGGCCGATGGCGTCGAAGTTTTCGAGCGCGAAGCCGACCGGATCCATCAGGTTGTGGCAGCTCGCGCACGCGGCGTTGGCGCGGTGCTCGGCCAATCGCGCGCGCATCGGAAGCGAGTCCGAGACGGTGTTCTCCTTCAGGTTGGGAACGTTGGCGGGCGGCGGCGGCGGCGGGGTTCCTAGCAGGTTGCCGAGGATCCAGTGTCCCCGGATCACCGGCGATGTGCGTGTGGCGTAGGACGTGACCGTGAGAACGCTGCCCTGCCGGAGCAGTCCGCCGCGCTGGCTGTCCGGCGCGAGGGCCACGCGGCGGAACTGGCTCCCGTAAACGTTGGGGATGCCGTAGTGCTTCGCGAGCCGCTCGTTGAGGAACGTGTGGTCGGCCTTGAGCAGATCGAGGACGTTGCGGTCTTCCCGCAGCAGCGCTTCGAAATGGAGTTCCGTTTCGCGGCGGAAGGCTTCGCGCAGATTGTCGTCGAAGTCGGGAAAGAGCCGGAGATCCGGCGTGAAGGAATCCAGGTTCCGCAGGTAGAGCCATTGCGCGGCGAAGTTCTCCACCAGGCTGCCGGCGCGCGGGTCGGCCAACATGCGGCGCACCTGTTTCTCCAGAACCTTGGGCCGATGCAGTTCACCGCGTTCCGCGGCGGCGAGAAGGTCTTCGTCCGGAATGCTGCTCCACAGGAAGAACGAGAGCCGCGACGCGAGCGCGATGTCGCTGATCCGATAGGCCGTCGCCGGCGCCATATCGACGGGATCGCGCTCGATCCGGAAGAGGAACTCGGGACTGACGAGGACCGCGCTCAGGGCCGAACCGATGCCCGCCTCAAAGCCGCTGGCGGCTTTGGCCTCGCGGTAGAATTCCAGCGGTTTGGCCAGATCGGCCCCGGTGACCGGCCGCCGGTAGGCCTTGCGCACGAAAGCCGACAGGATGCGTTCGGCGCAGGCATCCTCTTCGGCGGGCTTCGCCGGGTAAGCCACGAAGATCTTTCGGCGGCTCAATGTGTCGCCGGCTTCCTTCGAGTCGTAGGGACCGGTGATGGAGACCTGGTAGATCGCCGGCGTCAGTCGCGGATGACGGTGCATGTTGTAGCGGGCCTGGTAGGGCTCGCGTTTCGTCTCCACCAGCGAGGATGGATTTTTGAGGAACGTCACACCGACCTCATGGGCGCCGGCCTTCACCGAAACGCGGGCCTTGAGATGGGCGTCCACCTTTTCGAAGTCCCGGTCGCCCTTGGGCGGTCCCACCTTGAACTGGGCCGCCGTCGCGCGGTCCAGCAGGACTTCGAGTTCATGGATTTCGTGCAGGCCTTCGACCACCTCATTGCGGTCGCGCGTGAGGCGGACCTGGATTTCATACTCGCCGTCCCTGGGAAACGTGTGGCGGATCAGCGTGCCCCCGCGCGTGCCGAGCGGAAGGCCTTCGACGTGTTCTTCCTGCGTCCGGTCCGGCTTCAGGCGAAAGGTGTCGCCGTTCGGTTTGTTCATCGGCGCACCTACGGCGAGGCGGCTGATCTTTTCGGCGGCGGAAATGTAGCGGTTCAACAGCGTCGGCGAGAGATCGCCCACGGTCACGTTGTCGAAGCCGTGGCTCGCGTCGTCCTTGGGCAGCAACGCCGCCGCGTCGATCTCAAGGCCGACCAGATCGCGAATGGCGTTCTGATACTCCGTGCGGTTGAGCCGGCGAAACGTGTCCGTGCGGCCGGGGTTCGGGTTCTTCGCAGCCGCCTTGTCGAGCGATGAACCGAGCGTCGCCACGAGGCGTTCGAAATCCTTCTCGGCCGGACGGTCCTTGCCGATCGGCGGCATCTGACGCGCCGCGAGTTTACGGACGACACGCTCCCACTCGGCGGAGTGCACCTGCAGGTCGTCCTTGAGGATCTTCCCGAGGTCGAAGTCGCCTTTCTTGACCTCGCCGTCGTGGCAATCGAGGCAATACTGGCCGACCGCGGATTTCACGGTGGTCGGAAGGGGTGCGGCTGCGGCCGAAGCCGCGAGTGTGACCATCGCCCAAGCGCACGGTCCGGCCAGCCGGGCGAGGGCTACGGAGAACCAGCTTCGACCATTGGGATTGGGCCGCATCACAGTGTGGTGAAAGATGGCCCTCCTCGGGCGATGGAACAAGCGCTAAGCCGGGTTCTCTACCGGGACTCGCCAAGCGATGTCGGCCCGGTCAGGTTCCTCTGCGTCCCATCAATCCCCATGCCGGAAATGCAGACCAAAGCCGTCCTCGTCGTCACTGGCCTCCTGAGCCTCGCCTTCGCCACGGGCGCGGCCGAACAAACGCCGCCGTCGACCCCGGCCGATCCCGCGCGGCAGATGCGGACCTACCGCGACTTCGCGATGGGCCGCGAAGGAAACGCCGAACGCGGCCGGCAATTGTTCCACGACGAGGCGCGCGCCGCCTGCGTGAAATGCCATTCCATCGATGGAACGAGCAGCAAGGCCGGGCCAGATCTGATGGCGGTTGGCGACAAGTTTCCTCGGCGCGACCTGATCCAATCCATACTCGAACCCTCGGCCACGATCGCCGTCGGCTACGGCACGACGACGGTCGAGACGAAGTCGGGCGAACAGTTCCAGGGCATCATCAAGTCTTCGCCCGACGGTGGACTCGACCTCATGGGCGTCGATGGAAAACACAGTTTCATCGCAAAGGCGGACATCAAGGAACAACGCGGGACGGCGGTGTCGCTCATGCCCGAAGGACTGCACGCCGGGATGTCCCAGCAGGAGTTTGCCGATCTGGTCGAATACCTAGTCACCCTGAAGCAGCCCGAGTCCGCGCTCACTGGAAACCGCGGGATGCCATCGACGATTCCCGAACTGGCCAAGCCCGTCACGTTGCGACCGTTCTTCAGCGATGCGATGCGATTCCCCCATGCCTTCGTGCAGAAGCCCGGCGACATCCGCTCCGGGTTGGTGTGGTTCGGCCAGGTTCCGGGCTCACCGAACACTTTCCTCGCCGGGCACCAGACCGGAAAAATCTGGCTGCTGGAGAAGTTGGGAACGAACGAAACCAAGACGCTCTTTGCCGACATCTCGAAGGACATCTTCAACGAACGCGGACCCAACGGACTGCTCGGCGTGGCGTTCCATCCCAAGTTCCGCGAGAACCGCCGCTACTTCGTGAAGCACCAGGTCTTCGAGGGCGGCAAGATCGTGACCACCGTCGCCGAACGCGTCGCGGCGGCCGATCTGCGGTCCGACTCGGGACAACCGGAACGCCGTCTCTGGAGCGTGACGAGCACGACGCAAGATCACAGCGGCGGCTGCCTCGGCTTCGGGCCGGACGGATTTCTCTACATCGCGATGGGCGACACCGGCCCGCAGCAGGACCCTCAGGGCCACGGGCAGGACATGACGCTGCATCTCGCCAAGATCCTGCGTATCGATGTGGACCACGCCGATCCCGGGTTGGCCTATGCCATCCCGTCCGGCAACCCCTTCCGTGGCCTCGCCGGCGTGCGGCCCGAGATCTGGGCGTTCGGATTCCGCGAACCGTGGCGGTTCAGCTTTGATCGGCTGACGGGCGATCTCTGGGTTGGCGACGTCGGGCAGGACCGCGTCGAGGAGGTTTCCATCGTCCGGCGCGGGGAAAACCACGGCTGGAACGTGTATGAAGGTTTCGAGCCCTTCTCCAACGCCTTCCGCAAAACGGGCGCCACCTACTCGCCGCCAGTGTTCGCCTACCGCCGTAAATTCGGCAACTCGGTCACCGGCGGCCATGTCTATCGCGGCGACAAACGGTCGTCGTTCTACGGCGTCTACATCTGCGGCGACTACACCTCGCACCGCATCTGGGGCGTGAAGCAGGAAGGCCGGGTGCTCCAATCGGTGATGCAGATCGGCACCTCGCCGCAGGGCATCGCGTCGTTCACCGAGGACGAACAGGGCAACCTCTACGTGGTCGGCTACGAGGGTATGGTATATCAGATCGACTTTGCCGACACGGCCTTCACGGCAGCGAAGCCTTCCACAAACTGATCGCAAACAAGTCCCCGCAACCCTCGCGCTCCCATGACCTGCTTCCCCTTGAAATCACGATTGTCTCCCGGCACCTCGTTTGGCGTCGGGTTCGCCGTTTTGGCCACCAGTCTCGGCGTCGCGTTCGGCGCCGAACCGAGCGCGATCAACTGGATCCGGACCTCGGTTCCTTTGCCCGAATCCATATGGAGCGTGGAAGCGTTGGATGCCAACGCGGACGGCAAGTTGGACCTGATCGCGATGGGTGAAACGAAATTGTTCGCGCTCGTCGCGCCGGACTGGAAGCCCCGGGTGCTCTTCGATTCCAAGGAGCCCAAGATGCTCTACTGCGTCGTGCTGGATGCGGACGGCGACGGCGATCTCGACCTCTTCGTCGGACGCTACCGCGTGCCGTGGATCGAACATCGCCAGGCGAAGGACGCCGGCAAAACAGCGGCCGAACCCAAGGGACCCGACTTCAGCATCGCGTGGATCGAGAACACCCGGCGCGTGGGCGAACTCTGGCCGCTGCACGTCGTGGACCGCGAGTTCAACGGCATCCACGGCCTCTGGACCGGGGACATCGACGGCGACGGCCGAAAGGACCTGGTGGCCGACAGCATCATGGGCCCGCTCTTTCCGAAGAGCCTCGCGTGGTTCCAGGCTCCGAAGCGCGGCGGGGACGCCTTCAAGCGCCATATCATCACCAACGGCGGCGCGGACGGGCGTCCGCACTACCTCGATGTGGCGGACCTGAATTCGGACGGACGGCCTGATCTACTTGTGGGCGATTCCGGCGGAGGCACGTTTACCTGGTGGGAACAGGGTTCCGTCGTCGATCAGCCATGGATCAAACATCTCATCGCGAAAGAAAACGGCGCGACCAATCTCAAGGCCGCCGATGTGAACGGCGACGGCGTGCCCGACGTGGTGGCGAGCTGTGGCCACGGGACCGGCGTTTTCTGGTTCGAGGGCCCCGCGTGGAAGAGGCACATCATCGACGCCACGCTGCGTGATCCGCACGCGCTGGCCGTCGGCGACTTCGATGGCGACGGTGATCTCGATGTCGCGGTCGCGTCCTTCGGCGCGAAGCTGGTCCGCTGGTATCAGAACGACGGCAAGGGTTCGTTCATCGCCCATGACATCGACACCGGGAACAACCAGGAAGCCTACGACATGAAGGCCGTCGACCTCGATGGCGACGGCCGGCTCGACTTGATCCTGGCTGGCCGGGAAACCCGCAATGCGGTGTGGTATCGGAACGCGAAAACGAAGTGACCCTGTGACGTCGGTCAGCGCCGCTTTACTTGCCGAAATGGCGTTGGAGGAACGCCTTCACAACTTCCATCCGTTCCGCATCGTAGAAGGCTGCGCCACCGTGGGCCGCACCGTGGACCACCTCCAAGTGCGCCGGGAGATTCAGCTTCTTGTAGGCGCCCATCAATTCGTGGGCCTGGTTGATCGGCATCTGCGGATCCTGGTCCCCATGGAGCAGCAGCAGCGGCGGATCGGACCGGTCGACATGAAAGACCGGACTGGCCAACTGCGCCAACTCCGGCACTGCTTCCGGCTGTCCGCCGAGCAACAGGTCCAACGCGGGAACCCGCACACTCAACCCGTGCGGCGTGGATTGCTTGAGGATGGTCGTGAGGTTCGCGCCGCCGTAGAAGCTGAGGATTCCCTGCACCGCAGAGATTTGTTTGCGATCGTCGCCGAGATTCCCCTCTAGCTCGTCGTGGCCGTTCGACACGCCAACCAACGCCGCCAGATGGCCGCCTGCGGAATCGCCGGCGATCACGATCTGGTTGGTCGGAAGTTTCCAGTCGGCGCCGTGTCCGCGCAGGAAACGGATCGCGGACTTGATGTCGTGGATCTGCGCCGGGAACTTCGCCTGCGTGGAAAGCCGGTAGTCCACACTCGCCACCGCGTAACCCGCCTCGACCAGCTTTCCAAGCGGCATGGAGATCTTCGAACCTGCGCGCCAAGCCCCGCCGTGGACCCACACGATGATCGGCGAACGCGGACTCGTCGCCGGCAGATGCAGGTCGAGCTTCAGCACGAGGTCACCCACGCTCGCGAATGGGACGTCACGGACGACGGTAGGCGGCATCTTTTCAGCGGCGGAGCCCGTCACGCAGCACCAGGCCAACGCGGCCAAAGCCGGGGTAAGGAATCGTTTCATGGAGTGGAGACGCGATTAGCCTAGCCCGGAAAATCTTGAAGAACAGCTTCGACCTGGGCTCCAAAAGAGCTGACCTGCCAATGGCGGAGTGGCCTGACCCCGGAAAGCTGGACGTGACAAAGCGGGAGTTCTGCGGCGAACCGCCCGGGCATCATAGCCGCGCTCGATCCGGCTCTGAAACCTGGGGCGCAAGCAGCTCTGGTCGAGAGGCCGCGGTTTCCCGTTCGCTACCATGGCGGCATTGCCACGCTTGGCACCGGGTTGATTGCGCAGGTTGCGACGTAAGTGGTTTAGCACGACGACCTGCTGTGAAGCGATCTCTCCAGTGCTACGAGATGTTGCCCGCTGTGACGTCGTAACAAATTTTTCATGAAAGGCTGACCTTTCCCGAGCGACCAATGAGCGTGAACCGCCATCGCCCCGACCTTGCCGCTCCTGAAGCGGCGCTGCTCATCATCGCCGACATCAGCGGCTACACCCGCTACATGACCGCGAATGCCAAGACTCTCGCGCATAGCCAGGGCATCATCACCGAGCTGATCCACACGATCATCCTCCAAATCGAACTGCCGCTCGAAGTCGCCAAGCTGGAGGGCGATGCCGTCTTCCTGTTTTGCCGGAAAGAAAACGGAGCGAAACCCTGGCCCGAAGCCCGCAGCATCATCAGCCAAAAACTGTTCACATTTTTCCGCGAGTTCACCGCCAAGCTCAGCGAGTTGGGCGGTTCCAACATGTGCAGTTGCAACGCCTGCTCGCACCTCGAAAGGTTACGGCTCAAAATCGTCGTCCACAGCGGCGAAGTGCTGTTCCATCGCGTTTTGAACTTCACCGAACTGGCCGGCGTGGATGTCATCCTCGCGCATCGCCTGTTGAAAAATTCCGTTAAGGCCGATCAATACCTGCTACTCACCGAGGCGGCTTGGAGCGACCTCGAATTTCCGGCTGACACCTTCTTTGTTGGCGGCACCGAAACCTACGAGAATTTCGCACGAATCAGCACGCGCATCTTCTTTCCCGTCAACGCAGCCGAAGTCGCAGCGTCTGTGGCGGCAAAAGTTCCCTTCGGCATGCGATTTCAGCGTTCGTGGAGAATCTTTGGCAAACTTTGGTTCGCGCCCTTCACCACGCGCCAGGAAAGGTTTCGCAACGTCACGACCGAGGTGGGAGCGGCTGCCAAATATGCCTACGCGTTCGTCATCATCATACTCACGCCGTTTTTCATGCCGGTCGGTGCACTCTTGGCATTGGTTCACGCTTTCAAGACCGGCAAAACATCCCACAGAGGAGATTGCCACGAACACAGGGCCGACGGTTCCTGCTGCCAATGACCATCTGCTCAGTAACCGTAAGCGGCGCGTGAGGTGAACCTGGGCGAGATCCAGAAGGGGCGGACTGAGAGAGGATGACATCTGCCAAGATATTTAAACCCACTGGAGGAGGTCCGCTGGCACGGTCATGAGCACCTCGCTCTCGTTGATTTTTCGGAATCCCCAAATCCGCTGTCAGAACCATTGAAAAGCCGCTGAAGAAAATGGTGGCTGAGGCCGGAATCGAACCGGCGACACTGCGATTTTCAGTCGCATGCTCTACCAACTGAGCTACTCAGCCATCTAGGGCCGGGAATGAAATGGACCACACTCCGCTTTGGCAAGGGATTATTTCCTTCGGACAAGGTGATCAGACATCAAGAACCACGGTCGCCGCGCGGTTTGTCCGGCGACTCGGGGCGTTCCCGGTCGAATGTCTCTTTTACCGCGCGGAGGCCTCCCCCGACGAGTTCTTCTCCGACGTCGGACAACGCGCTGGTCTGGCGCCTTAGTGTCCGGGCGGTGTCGCGGGCGAAACGGGTCAGCGCGCGCGGCGTGAACATGTATTGGGCGATGGAGCTGAGGCCGACGATGGGATTGAACTCGCGCATGCTTTTCATCTGGCGGACGAGTTCGCGGACGGGGCGTTCGGCCGGCTCTTTCAGCTGCTGCAGCAGGTGCAGCGCGATCAATGCGGCGAAGAGGGACAGGCCGAAAAGGAGGTGATACCCAAGAATCGGCTGGCCGAGCAGGCTTCCGTATGACGCGCGGCTGGAGAGGAATCCCATGAGCAGTCCTCCCATCACCGGCCCCATGGCTGTGAGCAGGCTGGTGAACGCGACGAAGACGGAGATGTAGTGCGCGTTTCCCTGGGTCGGCACCATCTTGATCATGAGTGTGAACTGGCAGAGCTGGAATCCGGCAAACATGAACCCGGTGACGAAGTAGTTCACATAGAGGTGCGCCTGCCGTTCCGGTCCTGCGAAGATCCACGCGGCCAGCGCCGTGACGCCCCAGGCGAGCGCGCAGGTAAACATCACCGGCTTGTTGCCGAAGCGGTCGGAAAGAACGCCCCATGCCCGCAGTGAAAGAAGTCCGCCAAAAGCGGAGATGGTCGTGAGGATCGTGAGTTGACCCATGTCCATCCCGAGGCCGGCCGGGTCCAGCAGGTATTTGCTGTAGAAGGGCTGGCCGAGGTTGATGCACATGTTCCAGCTCCCAATGAACAGCATCAACCACAGGTAATTTCTGTCCTTCAGCACGGACAGGTAGTCCGCCAGCGATTGGGTCTGAGGCCTCCGCTCCATGACCTTCGCGGGGAACTTCATCCGGGTGAGGAAGAACATTCCGCAGAGACGCGCCAACGCAGCCGCGGCGAAGATGAAGCCGAAGACGGTCAGGGAATTCTCGAACCGTTTGGCGATCTGGCCGGCGACGAGCACGACAACCAATGTCCAGAAGGCGAAGACGAGGTTGCGTTGGCCGAAGTAGGTTCCGCGGATATTCAGCGGCACGAGGTCCGACATGGCGGCCGACCAGGCCACGG
>JBBRDN010000070.1:0-18897 GCA_038203875.1 Verrucomicrobiota bacterium | reverse complement strand
GCTGGATCAACCTGGCCAACGCGCTCTTTTGGCAGGCCCGGTATGATGAAGCGCACGCCAGCGCGACCGCCGTGCTGGAGAAGTTCCCGGACCAGTGGCCGCTGCGCTACAATCTCGCCTGCTATTGCGTGAAGCTGAACGCCCTCGACCAGGCCAAACGCTGACCGTCCTGTCGTTGCCGCTGGTGGTGCTGACGCTCGGGCTGTTCATGTTCGTGATCAACGCGCTCCTGCTCGTGATGGTCGGGTTCTTCCTCCAGCCGGGATTCCAGGTGGAGGGATTCTGGTCCGCGTTCAAGGGCGGCATCGTCATCAGCGTGGTCTCGTGGGTCGTCGGCGTGGTCACCGGCACCTCCAAGGCCAAGATCAAGGTGGCCACCGCCCGTAACTCAAAAGACAGGTCCCGTCTCAATCACAATGACAAGGACGACGGCGGCGGACCGGTGATCGACGTGAAGGCCAAGCGAGACTCAGGCAGTAGAGAGCAGGGCGGGCTTCCAGCCTGCCCCGTGCGGACTAGGATTCCCCGATCGTCACGGCATCCTAATTCGCCCGCACTGTTTGATTTCAGGTCGGCTACGCCGTGGGCAGGCACGATGCACTGCCCTACCTTGGCGAGGCCGCTTCGCGGCTCGTCATACAACCGCATACGACCGGCTCAGATTTCCCCGGATTCGACCTTGGCTAGGACTTCCGGATCACGCACGTCGACCCAACGCCCGGCGATCTCCAATCCGGCGAGGCGTTGCCCGTGGTGGATCATTTCGATCAACGCATCCGTCAGCTCGTATTCGTCGCGCGGGGATTTCTGGAGACGCGCCGTGTAGTCGAAGACCGATGCCTTGAAGAGGTAGATGCCCGCGTTATACCACGCCGTCGCTCCTGTCTTGAGGCGGCCTTCCGCCCGGAGCTGTTCGAGCTGCGGGGCGCTGGGTTTCTCCACGAGATGGTTCAGGCAGAAGGCCGCGTCGTCGAAGAAGAACAGGCCGCCCTTGGTTACGTCTTCGCTGCCGGTGACCGTGACCACGCCGTCGAACGCGCCGCCACCGAAGCGATCGACCATCTGCCGGTAGGTCTCGGGCTTCACGAGGATGTCACCGTAGGTCAGCAGGAACGCGTCACTGCCGACGAACGCCTTTGCCAGTTCGGGAGCCTTGCCCGTGCCGTCCTGCACGACCTGCCGTCCGTATTCGATGCGGACACCGAGCTGGCTGCCGTCGCCGAAATGTTCCTCGACCACTTCCGCCCGATAGCCCGTCACGATGAAAAACTCGCGCACGCCCGCCGCGTCGCGCACGCCCGTGATGATGTGCTCGAGGATCGGGCGGCCCTGCACGCAGAGCATGGGCTTGGGCAGGTCGGCGGTAAGCTCGCGCATGCGCGTGCCCTTGCCGGCGGCGAGGATGACAGCTTTCACGGGGCGAATTGGTAGGCGGAACGGACGGCGGGTGTCGAGGGAAGGGATTCGCCTAAGTCCTCCCGAACAAATCTTCCCACGCCTTCGTCCGTAGGCTATTTCCGACGCACTACTCTATGAAGCGCCTGCTCCTCACCTCAGCCGCCGCCTTGGCCGCGCTGGTCGGCATCCACTCCGCCAGCGCCGCGACGCCGACGTTCGACTTCCCCGTCTACACGAACAAACCCGCCGGAAAACAGCTCGCCGGCCAACATGTGGCCGCGTCGAACCCGGCCATGAAACCGGCCGACGCGCAGAGGGCCTTCGCCGTGCCGAAGGGTTTCGAGGTGCGGCTCTTCGCCTCAGAACCGATGGTCGTCAATCCCGTGGCCATGACCTGGGACGATCGCGGTCGCCTCTGGGTCCTGGAACTTTACGAGTATCCCCTCGGCACCAAGCCGGGTGAGAAGGGCCGTGACCGCATCAAGATCCTCGAAGACACGGACGGCGACGGCGTGGCCGACAAGGTGACGGTCTTCGCCGACGGCATGTCGCTCGCCACGGGTTTACAGCTCGGCAACGGTGGAGTCTACGTGGCCGAAGCGCCGAACCTGTGGTTCCTCCAGGACACCGACGGCGACGGCAAGGCCGACAAGAAGACGGCGGTGCTGACGGGCTTCGGCCTGGAGGACCGGCACGAGCTGCTCAACGGCCTGACCTGGGGACCGGATGGCCAGCTCTACATGACCCACGGCGTCTTCACGCGGAGCAACGCCAAGGACCCGAACGATCGCAACGCAGTGCCTGTTGTCCTCACCGCCGGTGTCGCGCGGTTCGATACCCGCACCAAACGCTTCGAGGTCTTCGCCGAAGGCACCAGCAATCCCTGGGGCGTGGACTTCGATGCCAAGGGCAACGCCTTCGTCAGCGCCTGCGTCATCGACCATCTCTTCCATCTCGCACCCGGCGGCATCTACACGCGCCAAGGCGGCCAGGCGCCCTACCTCTACGGCTACGGCGACTTGAAGAGCATCGTCGATCACCGCCACCACATGGCCGCCTACGCCGGCATCGATATCTACCAGGGAAACCAATGGCCGGAGGAATGGAAGGGCGCGGCGTTGCACGGCAACATCCATCAAAACGCGATCAACATCGACCGGCTGACTCCGAAGGGCTCGTCCTTCCTTGCCAGCAAGTGGAACGATTCCGGCGATTTCCTCACGACCAAGGACGGCTGGTTCATGCCCGTCAGCACGCAGACCGGACCCGACGGGGCCGTCTGGCTGATGGACTGGTATGACAAGTATCCCTGCTACCAGAACGCCAACGCCGACCCCGACGGAGTCGATCGTGAACACGGCCGCATCTGGCGCGTCGTCTGGACCGGGGACAAGCCGGGCTCGCCCGTCGCGTCGCGTCCGTCGAAGGACATGGACCTCGGGAAGCTCTCCAGCGCCGAGCTGGTGAAGATGCTCGAACATCCGAACAGCTGGCAGCGCCGCTCCGCCCAACGCCTGTTGAACGAACGCCGCGACAACACGGTGCAGGGCCAGCTCCAGAACCTCTTCGCCACCGGCAAATCCCTCGACTCCCGGCTGGCCGCCTTCTGGACGATGCAAAGCTCAGGCCAACTCGCGGATACCATTTTGGAGAAAGCCACAACCGACCAGGACCCCGCCGTCCGCATGTGGGCGGCACGTTTCCTTGGCGAACAGCGGGTCGTCTCCGAAGACCGCATGAGCTGGCTCGAAGCGCTCGCGAGAGACCCTGATCCCACCGTCCGCAGCGCCGTCGCCTCGGCCAGCCGCCAGTTCGTCAGCGGACAGCTCACGGTCAATGCGCCTTTGCCTGGCGGCGGGTTACCACACGACACCGGCGCGATCCTCGCCGCGTTGGTTCAATCCTCGAAAGCCGGCGACGACGCCACGGTTTCCTTCCTCACCTGGATGGCCGCCGAACCCATCGTCGTGGCCGAACCGGCGCGGACGCTCCAATGGTTTTCAGAAAACGGCCAGGCCAACATGCCGTTCGCGGGAACACTTCTCGCGAAGACGCTGCGGCGCCTGTGCGATCTGCGCGACGGGTCCAAGCTCGACCTCGCCCTCGACTTCCTCGGCACCTTGACCGACGCCGACGCGCCGCTCGCCGTGCGTGCGCTGGACGGCTTGATCGACGGCCAGCGCGGCAAGGCCATCACGCCCACCAAGCCGACCGAGCCCACGTTGAAGAAGCTCCTCGCCAGCGCGAACAAGGACGTCGTCTCCCGCGCCCAACAGCTCGGCTCGCTCTGGGGCGATGCCAATGCCCTCAAGGCCGGCCTTGCCCGCATTACCGACGCTTCCGCGCCCGAAGCCGACCGCATCGCCGCGGTAAGGACCTCCGCCCGCGTGAAGACCGAGGACACCCGCCGCGCCCTGCTGGGACTCCTCGCCGCCCCCGGCAGCGACACCCTCAAGGTCGAAGCCGTCCGCGCCTTGCAGCAGGTGGGCGAAGACGACACTGCCCGGCAGCTTCTGGAGAAATGGAATTCCTCCACCCCGGCCGTCCGCGCGGCCGTGGCCGAATTCTGCACCTCGCGCAGCAACTGGAAGTGGCCCTTCTTCACCGCCGTGGAACGCGGCGACGTGAAGCGCGGCGACATTCCGCCCACGGTCGTCCGCACGCTGGCCACCTCGGGCAGCGAGAAGGAGCGGGCCAAGGCCGAACAGGTCTTCGGCAAGGTCCGCGCCACCAGCGCCGAGAAGCTCAAGCTCATCGACGCGAAGCGGAAGGTCGTCGGCACCGGCCCCATCGACCTCGCCAAGGGCCACGAAGTCGCCAGGCGCACCTGCTTCGTCTGCCACAAGATGTATGACGAAGGAGCCGAGATCGGACCCGACCTCACGGGCGTCGGCCGCAGCTCGCTCGACGCGCTCCTGCACAACGTCATCAACCCGAACGAAATCATCGGCGCCGGCTACGAGAACGTGGAGATCGAGACGAAGGACGACCGCTTCTTCAGCGGCCGCATGGTCGAGAACAATGCCAGCATCGTGAAGCTCATCCAGGCGGGTCCAGCCGAGTCCATCGTCGCCAAGTCCGACATCAAGACGCTCAAGGTCTCCGAGAACTCCGTCATGCCCGAAGGCCTTGAGGCGATGCCCGACGAGGATTTCAGGAACATGATCTGGTTCATCCTTTCCCATCCGAAGGACGGCAAACCGCTGGACGACCAGCGGCGCAAGGAACTCATGGGCGGCAGCGGCGGAACGGCCTCCGTGCCGTTACCCGCGCGCGACGGCGAAAGCATCGCGCTCTGGGCTCCAGAATGGCAGGTCAACGCGCCCGACTTCGAGGGCTCGCCCGCCAAGCTCCCCGAGTTCGCCGGCCGGCAGAACGTCCTCATGACCCATCCGTTCGACGGCGAGACGCCCGCCGCGCTTGTGCGTGTCCTCATGCTGCCGCGCGACGTCAGGGCGACGCTGCGCTTCTCCGTTGCCGCGCATGAAAAGGGCGACTGGGAGCTCCGCGTGAAGTCCGACGGCGAGCTCCTCCACAAACAGACCGTCAAAAACGACGGCCCCCGCTGGCAGGATGTGGCGCTTGATCTTTCCGCGCTCGCAGGCCGCCGTGTCGTGCTGCGGCTGGAGAACGCCGCGAACAACTGGTCCTTTGAATTCGCCTACTGGAGCAACCTCCGCATCGACACCGCCGAAGTCGCCTCGAAGTAAGCCGGATCGTTGATCCGCGAAGGACCGTGGAGAAGGCCGACCCACATCGGCCGACCCGCAACATGAGGCTGCGGGAATCGGAGAGCGGCCTCACTCCTTCTTCGCCGCCGCCTGTTCGATCTGTTTGGCGAGGGCGTTGAACTTCTCCACCACGCCGTTGTATTCGGTGGTGCGGGCGTTGAGTTGTTCGGCGAGCTGGATGCGTTCGTCGCCGAGCTTCTTGACGAGGTCGTTCTGCTGTTTGACGGCGTCGTTCAGCTTGGCGATGGCTTCGTTCTGGGAGCGGATGTTCCCGTTCTGCACCTCGACGGCGTCCTTGTAGGCATTGATCTGGCGGCGGGCCTGGTCGAGCTCCTGCTCGGTCTTGCGCTTGGCCGCGTAGGCGGTCGCGACGGCGGCGTTGTTCGTGGACTCGGCCGCCTTGAGCTCCTTCACGCGCAGGTCGAGGCGGGTGATCTCGGAGTCCCACTGCTTCAGCCGGCTTTCCATGTCCTGGATCTTGCGGTCGCGCTCGTGGACATCGGCGGTCAGCTTGCCGACCTGCTCGCGCAGCCCGGCCTCGCGCACCCATTGGACGGCGGCCAGCAGGCAGAGCCCGAGGCACAGCCCGATGAGGATCTTGGGAAGGTTCTTGTTCATGGGGCCTTCACTTGGGGCTTTCGGCCGTGACGTTGAAGGCCACCTTCTGGAAGCCGGCGCGGCGTGCTAGATCGAGGACCTTCATCATCGAGCCGTGCGTGGTGTCGACGTCGCCGTTGACGTAGACGGGCAGGTTCGTGTTCGCGGCGGCGCGGTTGGTCAGGACGGCGTAGAGCGCGGGCAGGGTGATGAGCGTCTTCTCCAGGAAGACGTCGCCTTTGCGGTCGACGGCGAGGCTGATGATGTCGGGCTTGAAGTCACGCACGGCCTGGGTGGCGGTGGGCAGGTTGACCTTGACCGACTGCTGCTTGCTCATCGAGAGGCTCACGAGCATGAAGGACGCGAGCAGGAAGAACATGATGTCGATCAGCGGGACGATCTCGATGCGGTTGTGCTTCGACTGGAGCGATGACTTGACCGGCTTCATGGCGCGTCAGGAACGGGGGTTGTTGTCGAACGCGCCGGGCCGTTTGAACAGTCCCTGCAGGTGGGTGCCCGCCTGCCGCAGCTCGACTTCCAACCGCGCGGCCTTGCGGGAGTAGTAGTTGCAGGGAAGCAGCATCGCGATGGCGATGCCGAGGCCGGCCGCCGTGGCGATCAAGGCCTCGCCGATACCGCCGGTGACCTTCTCGACGGCGAGCTCGGATCCGCCTATCGAACTGAACGAACCCATGATGCCCGTCACGGTTCCAAGCAATCCCAGCAACGGCGCGAGGGTGATCAGCGTATCCATCACCGGAAGGAACTTCGCCGCGTTTTCGACCTCGTCGGTCGCGACGATCTGCATGGCCTCCTCGACTCCGCCGGGATACGCGGCCAAACCGGCCTCGACGACCTTCACGGCGGGATCGTCGGTGCCGTGGCACTTCTTCAGGGCGAGCGCGATGTCCCCCTGCTGCACGGCCGCGAAGACTTCGCCCAGCCGGGCGCGGTCGCGGCGTTTGTTGAAGCGAGCCCACCAGAGGACGCGCTCCCCGACCGCGGCGACGGCGGCGAGCGTGGCGAGCAGGATCGGCCACATGATGGGGCCGCCCTTGATGAAAAGGTCGACGACGATGTTGGAAAGGATGGGCTCGGGCATGACGGTTGGGTTCACTTGGTCAGGATGAAATCAAAGGGGATGCGGTAGTAGCGGACGTCGCCGGCCGGCCAGATCCAGCGCGTCTTTACGCACTGGAGCGCGGAATTGTCCAACAGCTGAGAGCCTGAAGTCTCGTCGACGTCGAGACGGGCCACCTGGCCGTCGGCACCCACGACGGCATACAGGACCACCCGACCCTGCAAGCGGCTGCGGCGGGCGGCCGTCGGATACTCCGGATAGGGGAAATCGCCGCTCGTGCCGGCCACGTTGAAGACGGTCACCCTGGGTGTCGCGGCCTTGACCGTGCCTCCGGCCATCGGTCTTGGCGGCGGAGCCGACGCGAGCTTCACGGGCACCACCACGCCGATGGTGGGGACGGAGAACGAAACGGCGGCGTTGGCCGGTGCGACGGCCACGACCTGCGGAACGGCATCGGACGCCTGATCGATTTCAGGCTTCTCGCTGTCGAGCGTCTCCGTCGGAACCGGAGCCGGCGGCGGTGGTTCGAAGAGCACCGGCACCGGTTCATCAGGAGGCGACGGAAGGGCCGCTGGGCGAATGGGCCTCGTGAATAGACCGACCATGCCGATGGAAAGGCACAACGCCGCGATGCCGGCGGTGAAGGCCATCGGCTGGTTCGGATCGGGCGCAGAGGTCGACACGCACCGACGCGTCAATTCCGCCGCGCCGGCCGCCCGCTCCGCCTGTGCTGTCAGGTCATTTGCCATTCAACCGCTCGATACAATGCCATCGCCATCGCGCCATCGGTCCCCGAATCGCCGATGCGACCGGGACTCGTATCCGAATAATCCGGGCGATTCAACTCGCACCCATCTTGATCCGTTTTCCGGCGCCCATCATCTCCCGCAGTTGGCGGCCGAACTTGGCGGCATCCACGGCAGGACCGATCAGCACCATGGCCGCCGGAGGAGCTGGATCCGCGATCGGAAACCGGTCCATCGAATACCAGCCGAAAATCTGCTGGAAGAGATGCGTCTCGCGCGGTGATTCGGTCAGCCGCACGAAGCCCTTGGCGCGGATGACTTCCTTGCGGTCCAAGCCGCGCAGCATCGCCTCCAGCATTTCGCGGGGGACCGGCATCGGCATTGGAAAGGTCACCGACTTGTAGGACTCGTGAAGGTGCTTCGCTTCCGGATCCGTCCTGGCCACGTCGACCGTTGCCGCCGCCGAAAGCTCCCTCAACAAGTCGGGCAGTTCCGGCAACGCGAAAGGCAGGCGGACGATCCGCGCGGCCGGGTTGACCTTGGCGATCTCGGCCTTGGCGAACTGGATCTCTGCTTCGGGCACGAGGTCGCACTTGGAAAGGAAGACGATGTTCGCGAACTGGAGCTGCCGCTCGGCCAATCGCCATTCCGCCAATTCCTCCTGTAACGCCCGGAAACCCGCAGCCGAAACGACGGTCAACACACCTCGCAATTCCGCAGTGGTAGCCACGTCGTGATCGGTCAGCAGGTCGATGACGGCGTCCGGTTCCGCCAGGCCGGAAGTCTCGACCAGGATCAGATCGCGGCCACCGGCCTGGGCCAAACGCCGGACGGCATTCCCGAGTTGAGTGTCGTCCGAGCAACACATGCAACCGCCTTCAACCGTCTCCATCGACACGTCGGGCCGTCCGAGGATGAGCCTGTCGACGCTCATCGAGCCGAAGTCGTTCATCACGATGGCGGGCCGGAGCCCGCTGACGGGAGCTTCATGGAGCCACTTCCAGAGCAACGTAGTCTTCCCCGATCCGAGGAAACCCGTGACGAGGAAGATGGGAATGGGTTTCACGCAGGAGAAGGCCTCGGCGTCAGCGTTTGCCGGGCTGGCAATCGGGGCAGGTGCCGTAGATCTCGACCTCGTGCTTCTCGAAGCTGAAGCCCTTGGTCTTCGTGATCTCCTCCTGCAATGCATCCAGCTT
Source organism: Verrucomicrobiota bacterium (assembly GCA_038203875.1). Lineage (GTDB taxonomy): Bacteria > Verrucomicrobiota > Verrucomicrobiia > Limisphaerales > CANJSG01 > CANJSG01. The sequence continues at coordinate 10,148 of JBBRDN010000070.1, read as the reverse complement.
TTGCGTATGCGGCAGGTCCGCGATCGTGCCGCAATCCTGGCAGACGAGGTAGTCGTGGTGTTCGTCCGGCGTCGCGAGGGCGTAGTGCGCCATCTTACTCTTCAGACTGACGCGCCGGACCAGCCCGAGTTCTTCCAGGGACATCATCGTGCGCCAGAGCGTGGCGTTGTCGCAGGTGCCTTTGATGCCGGGCGCGCGGCCCATCTGGTCGAGGTTCACCGGCTGGCGCGCTTCGGAGAGGAATCCAAGGATGCGCTTCCGCGGGCCGGTCATGCGCATCTTTTTTTCAACGCACTGCCGGAGGGCCCATTCGAGACGTTGTGCGCTGGTCTTCATCGGTTGGACGCGGCGGTGGAAACGACCGGCCGGGTGATCCGCCGGCGTTCGCGAACCCGGTTGATGACAAGCGAAACGACGAAGAAAACAAAACCGATCAGCACGATCACCGGACCCGGCTGGACATCGATCGACGCCGATACAACCAGGCCCGAGCTGACCGAGGCGAGCGCCACGATCATCGACACGCCGAGAATGGCCGCGAGCGAACGGCTCCAGAGCGTCCCGATCACGCCCGGTAGAATCAGCAGCGCCGTCACGATGAGCACGCCGACCACGCGGGTGGAGATGATCACCGTCGCCGCGATCAGCAGGATCAACCCGTAGCGCAGGACCGGCGTGGGCACGCCGGAGACGCGGGCCAGGTCTTCGTCGAAGGTCCATGATCCGAGCCAGCGCCAGCAGCGCAGCACGAACAGTCCCGTTACAAGCACCGCACCGGCGAGCAGCCAGCATTCGAGCGGGTTCACGGCCGTGATGCTGCCGAAGAAGAAGTGTTCCAGATGGCCGGACGCGCGTTGTTTGATCGAGAGCAGCACCACGCCCAGCGAGAAGGCCGCGAGGTAGCAGACGCCCACCGCCGTGTCCGAAGCGATGCGGCGTTGCGAACTGATGTAGGCCATGGCCGCCGCCACGGCGCAGGTGAAAACGAAGCTGATCAGGTAGGCGGGCAGTGTCGGGTTCGGCCCCGTGCCGAGCAGGAAGATGCCTACGGCTAGGCCGCCAAGGCTCGCGTGCGCCAAGCCGTCGGCGGAAAACGACAGCCTCCGCAGGATGACGAACGGAGAGAGAAGCCCGCAGGTGAGCGCCAGCAGGAGCCCGGCGATGAGCGCCCGGGTCATGAAACCATAGCCGGCAAAGGATCGGATGCTTTCGAGGAGGTCCACGCGAAGGCCTAGTGCTTGTGGCCGGTTTCGCCCGGCTTGTGGGTGTGGTCGTGGTGGATCTTGTGCGGAATGCCGCCCGGTTTTCGGAAGGTGATCGGCTCGCCGTCGTGGCTGGTCTGGTAGCGCTCCAGTTCGCAGCTGTAGGCGGAGTGGACGATGCTGTCGTTCAAGTCCCGCGCCGCGCCGTGCCAGTGGAGGTTGCCGCTGATGCAGGCGATCCGGTCGGCGTATTTGGTGATCAACGGGATGTCATGGCTGACCAAAACCACCGTGATGCCCTGGCGCGAAAGCTCGTGGAGGATGGCGCAGAACTGTTCCTGTCCCCACGCGTCGACGCCGGCGGTGGGTTCATCGAGCAGCAGCATTTCCGGCTGGCTCATCAATGCCCTCGCGAGGAGCAGACGTCGCTGCTGGCCTCCGGACATGTCGACGACGCGGGTCTCAACATGGTCGGACATGCCGACACGCCGGATCAATTCGTCCGCCCCCGCGAACGACTCGCGCCGCTTGGCACCGAAGAACGGCCAACCGCCCTCGCCGCCCTGACGAACGACCTCGATGCCGCTCAGAGGATAATGCGGTTCCAAAGCCATCTTCTGCGGCACATAGCCGATGCGCGGTTCGCAACCGTCACGGCTCTGCCAGAGGATGTTTCCAGAAGTGGGCCGGAGAAGGCCGACAAGGAGCCGGAGGAACGTGGTCTTGCCGCCGCCGTTGGGGCCGATGATGCCGAGAAACTCGCCGGAATTCAGCGAAAGCGAGACGTCGCGGAGGATGGAGCGTCCGCTCAGGTCGAGCGCGACCTGTTCCACTTTCAGCACGTTGGCGGCGGTGGTGGTCATCACTCCTTCTGGCCGAGCACGCGTTTGAAGGCGTCGAGGTTGGCTCGTTGGCGTTCCACGTAGCCCTTGTCGGGCGCATCGGCCAATTGGCGTTCCAGAGGGTCGAGCTTCTCGACGCTGCCGCCGATCTCCTTGGCGATCACCTGGGCGGCGCGGTCGGACACTTCGGCTTCGGCGAAGACGACGGTGATGCCCTTGCTGCGGACGAGATCGACGAGCTTTCGCAGGTAGGCTGCGGAAGGTTCGTCGCCGGGGAACATCTGGATGATGGCGGCCTCCCTCACGTCGTAGCGCGCGAGCAGGTAGCTGAACGCACCATGGAAGGTGACGACTTCGCGCTTCTGGAACTTTTTGGCCGCCGCCTCGAAGTCCTCGTGCAGCTTCTGGATCTCGGCGACGATCTTTGCCTGCCGCTCTTCAACAATGGCCTTGTGCTGCGGAGCCAGCGAGACGAGCTCGCCCGCGATGCGTTTGACCAGTCGCTGCGCGATCAGGGGGTCCATCCAGAGATGCGGGTCCACGTCGACCGGGTGTGCGTGGTCGTGGCCGTGATCATGATCGTGGTCATACTTGTCGGCGGCCTTGCCGAATTCCTCCAAGGCCACCGGAGTCGGCTTCCGCGTGGGAATGCCGCCGGAGATCGTGGCCATCTGGCGACGGCCCTCCGCTTTGGCGAGCCGCTCCACCCAGCCGTCGATGCCGAGGCCGAGCAGGAGGACGAGGTCGGAATCGGCCACGAGCTTGGCCGAGCCGGCACTGGCTTCGACCGAATGGGGGTCGACTCCTGGCGGAACAAGGCAGCGGACGTCGAAGTTGGTTCCGCCAAGCTGGCGGGCGAAATCGTAGAGCGGGAAGAAGCTGGTTACGACCAGAGGCTTCTCGCGGGGTTCACGCTTTTGAGAGCAAGCCGCGAGGCCAAGCACGCAGACCAAGGCGACAACCCAGGCGGAGATTGCGCGAGATTTGAAGTTGGAAGCACTCATGCGTATCGATCCGTCCTTCCGGCCGCCACCTGATGCCGGTGCGACGCTTTCAAACGGGTGCGAATTCCTACAGTTGGTCCAAGCTTCCTGCAAGTGGATTGCTTCTGGAGCACCTGTGTGTTCCGCCGCACTGCCGGCGGGATAACGTCAGTCATCCCGCCATTCCCAGCACCGCCCGTCGCAACAGCTCCAGCGCCTGGTTGCCGGTCACCGCCTTGAAGGCTTCGCGGTCCCAGCGATTCAGCATGCGGATCACCTTCGTGCCATCGACCGTGGCCAACGCGATGAAGACGGTTCCCACCGGCTTCGCGTCGGTGCCGCCCGTCGGACCGGCGACGCCGGTGACGGCGATGGCGTAGTCGGCGCCCATGGCCCGGCGCGCGCCTTCGGCCATTTCGCGCGCGGTCGGTTCGCTCACGGCACCGTATTGCGCCAGCGTTTCGGCCTGAACCCCGAGGAACTTCTGCTTGGCTTCGTTCGAGTAGGTGACGAATCCGCCGAGGAACGAAACGGACGCGCCGGAGACGTTGGTGATGCGGTGGGAGATCGCGCCGCCCGTGCAGCTTTCGGCAAGGGCGAGGGTCTGGTGGCGTTCGGTCATTTCGCGGACGACGACTGATTCCAGCGTGTCGTCGTTGCGCCCAAAGATATTCGACCCGAGTTCCGCTTCTATGATCGCTCCCGCACTGCGGACAATTTCTGCAGCCGTTTCGCCGCGGGCAATGATGCGGACGTCGACCGCTCCATAGTGCGCGCAATAGCCGAGGTCGATACCGAGGGCCTTGTAGGCTTCGAGGCGCGGTTCGAGGCGTTCAGCCAAGGCCGATTCGCCGAGGCCGGTGGTCCGCCAGGTTTCGCAGACGACGTCCTCGCCGATCGGGCACTTGGCCTTGAGCAGCGGGATGACCTGGTCCTTGAACATGGGGTGCAGTTCGCGCGGCGGCCCGGGCAGCATGAAGATCCACGCCGGGGCGGATCCAAACGGGTTCGGATTCACATCAATCGCCAGACCGGGGGCTGTCCCGTTCGGATTGTAGAGCACGATCGAGCCTTCCGGGGCCAACGCCTGGACGGCGTTGCTCGGCGGCATGGGGCGCTTGCGCACCGCGAAAAACTCCTCGATCTCGCGCAACACCCGGTCATCCGTGACGAGCTTCTTGCCGAGGAGTTCGGCGATGAGCTGGCGGGTGATGTCGTCGCTCGTGGGTCCAAGGCCGCCGGTCACGACGATGATACGGACGCGCCCCAGCGCTTCACGGACGGCGTCCTGGATGGACTTGCCGGTGTCGGGCACGGCCACCTGGCGGACGAGGTTGTAGCCGAGATCGCCGAGACGGCGGCCAAGCCATTGGGCGTGGGTGTTGAGGACGCGCCCGAGCATGAGCTCCGAGCCGGTGTTGATGATTTCGACCGTCACGCGCCGACGCTAGCGCGGGGACGGGCCTGTCGCCAGCGAAGGGTTGTGGCTCGACCAACGCGGCCGTTTGCTTTTCGCGAACTATCCGGTTGGTTGATGTAAGGTCTCTCCGTTGGCCTACGACTCACCTTCACACGACATGAACGCTTTCCTTCCACTGCTCGGAGTTGTCGCGCTCGTCGCCGTCCTGGCGATCGGCTGCTCCCAGCCTTCCACTCCACCGCAGGCAACCTCCACAACCATGCCCACAGCCATATCGTCCAACTTGTTTTCCTTAACCGAAGCGGAATGGAAAGCTCGCCTGACTCCGGCGCAGTTCAACGTGCTCCGCAAGAAAGGCACCGAACGCCCGTTCACCAGCGACCTGCTCAAGATCAAGGACGACGGCACCTACGTCTGCGCCGGCTGCGATCTCGAACTCTTCGCAGCCGATTCCAAGTTCGATTCCGGCACCGGATGGCCGAGCTTCTTCAAGCCGCTCACTAGCACGAGCGTCCGGACCGAGGAGGACAAGTCGCTCTTCTCCACCCGGACCGAAGTGCTCTGCCCGCGCTGCGGCGGCCACCTCGGCCACGTCTTCGACGACGGTCCCGCGCCCACCGGCCTGCGCTACTGCATGAACGGCGTCGCCATGAAGTTCCAGGTGAAGAAGTGACACCGGACAGGTGCATCTAAGTGGCGCTCGATACGAGGGTGTAACGGCGGTTTGATGTGATTGGCTACCTGCTTGCCGAGATCGGGGAAGATCCGGCAGTTTCTGGCCGTCCACACATGCCAAAGGCCAGCAAAGAACCCATCGTTCTCGAACCCGTCGATCCGCTCCTAAGGGAAATCCGGGGAGAGCGAGTTATCCTCGACTCCGATCTGGCCCGCATCTACGGCGTGGCCACCTTCCGCTTCAACGAGGCAGTCAAAAGGAATCTGAGTAGGTTCCCTGCCGACTTTCGGTTACAGCTGACTTTGGAAGAAGCCGGCCCTTTGACATCGCAGATTGCGATGTCAAAGCCTGGCCGTGGTGGCCGCCGAACTCTGCCCTACGCCTTCACCGAACACGGCGCGATCATGGCGGCCAATGTCCTCAACAGCCCGCGCGCCGTCGAGATGAGCATCTACGTCATCCGCGCCTTCGTGAAAATCCGGTCCGCGTTGGCCGGACAGCAGGACATGGTAAAACGGCTGGCCGAGATCGGGAAGACGCTCCTCGGCCACGACACCGCCCTGCGTGACCTCTACAACAAGCTCCGTCCGCTGCTCCTCCCCGCTCCGGAACCGAAACGGCGGGAAATGGGATTTCACACAAAGACTGATGACAAAGCGGGTTCTCCTTAGGAAATCTCGAACATGAATATCACTGACTTCTTCGAGCAAACACTTGGGGCCAAACTGAAAAATCCCGCTTGGTCTTGGGGGGCAGAAGATCCTGCGTTCAAAAGGGTTTTCCTAAGAGTTTGGGAGGATGAGATCAAAATCGATGAACGGGGAGAAATGGTTCAAGTCTTCTGGAAACCAGGAATAAACTCAAACGGGCACCCCGAAAGGAGAGAACACCTCGAAGCAATCAGGAAGGGCGCTAAAGGCATCGCTGTGGTCTGCCGCACAAAAAATCCAGGTGATTCTGGAAAACGATCAATTGGTGATTTCGATGCCGACACGTTGCTCCATCTTGGTGGACTAACCGACGACGATAACGACGCCGTCTATGCTTACATCATAGGGCGTTTTCCTGTCGAAGATCTAAGGGATAGCCGAGTTGCCCAGGATCTTGCATCCATCCAGAAAGACAAGAAGGCCGGCCCAACGACCAAGATCGCACTTACAGAAGCCCGGTTGGGGCAAGGGAAGTTCCGATCTGACGTTCTTCAGCTCTGGAACAGGCAATGCGCTGTCACTGGGGCTGGGACGCTTTTGGCAATTCGGGCTTCGCATATCAAACCATGGCGCAGTTCAACCAATGAAGAGCGGCTTGATCCTTCAAATGGTCTACCATTGGTGGCCAGCCAAGATGCCCTCTTTGATGTCGGGTTGATCTCTTTCGATAGTGCTGGGCAAATGCTCATCTCACAGAGTCTCGATCTCAATGAAAGACAGATTCTTGGACTGGTGGGTAAGGCCTTGAAGCAATTGCCATCGGTCAAGACGGCTACATATCTGGAACATCATCGAGCCAGCTGCTTCAAAAAGTAGCCTCGTCCCTTCATCGACGGATTTAAACCACCTCCACCGGACACTTCGGCAACGCGTCGAGGAACAGCTGCCCGTAGCGTTTGGTCAGGACGCGGTTGTCGAGCAGGACGACGATGCCGGAATCGTTCTTCGTGCGGATCAGGCGGCCGACGCCTTGGCGGAGCTTGAGGATCGCTTCGGGCACCGAGAATTCCATGAACGAATTGCCGCCGCGCGCTTCGATGTCCTCGATGCGCGCCTCGATCAGCGGATGGTCCGGCACGGCGAAGGGCAGGCGGGTGATGATCACGTTGCTCAGGGCTTCGCCGGGCACGTCCACGCCCTGCCAAAAGCTGTCGGTGCCGAAGAGCACGCTGTCCACGTCCTCCTTGAACCGCTCCAGCATGGTGTGGCGCGGCACGCCCTTGCCCTGCACGAAGCACTCCAGGCCCATCTCGGCGAAGACCGGTTCCAACGCGGCGGCCACGTCGTGCATCAGGCGCGTGCTGGTGAAGAGGACGAACGCCTTGCCGTGCGTCATTCGGACGAAGTGCTCGATCCAGCGGACGAGTTCACGCTGGTAGGACGACTCCTTCGGATCGGGCATTTTTCCGGCGACGTAGACCTTCATCTGCGTCGGATAATCGAACGGCGAACCGAGCTGGATGGCGCGCGCGTCTTCGGCGCCGACGCGCTGGATGATGTAGGCGAGCGACTCGGCGGCTGAAGGTAGGGCGGGCTTCCAGCCTGCCCCTGCGACATCCGCGCCGGCAGACGATGCCGGGGCCGTCTGGGGCAGGCTGGAAGCCTGTCCTACCTTGGTGCCAAGCGTCGCACTGGTCATGATGACCGACGTCTCCGAGCCGAACAGGCGCCGCTTGAGGAACCACGCGACGGACACGGGCGCGGCGTTCAAGGCGAGGCTGCGTTGCCCGCGACCGGAGCGTTCCACCCAATAGACATGATGGTCCGCCGCCTGGCTGAGGAACGTGCCCACGGCTTCCTTCAGGTCGATGAGCCGGCGGTTGCACTCCATAAGCTCCTGACCCGTCTCGCTGTCCTCGGAGGTCTTGATCATCTCGCTTACGGCCTCGCGGAGTCGCTGAAGCGGGAGCGTAACGTTGTCGGTGACCAAGTCCGGCTGGCGCACGCGCAGCTCGCTCCATTGGCGGCTCCGCCCGGCGGAATCGCCCGCACCCGTCCGCGAGGAACCGGGCTGGCGGGTCGCCAGTTCTTCGCAGGCCAGCTCGACGTTGTTGAAGAATGTCTCCGACTGTTCCAGCAGGTCCGCCACGAGCCTGACGGAATCACCGCGACGCAGAGTGGCGAGCAGTCCTTTCTCCGTCTTCGGATTCCAAAGGCGGTTCAATGCGAACCGCATCTGCCCGCTGGAAATGCTCAGGCCGATGTGGCGCGAAGCCACGTTCTCGACCGTGTGCGCCTCGTCGAAGACCACGAAGTCGTTCTTGAAGAGGATGCCGCCCTCGCCCGCCTCGTCGTTCGCGCCGAGCAGGGTGAAGAAGAGCGTGTGGTTCACCACCAGCACGTCCGCACCGATGATGCGTTGCCGGATGCGTTGGAAGAAACAGACGCCGTGGTCCTTGGCGAAGTCCGACTGCGGACCGCAGATCTTTGGCGAACACAGGCCGCGCTCGCTGCAGACGTGCTGCCAGACCTTCGGGTCGGGTTCGACGGCGAAGTCCGACAGGCTTCCGTCCTCCGTCTTCTTGGACCATTCCCAGATGCGCTTCAGCTCGGCCGTCTCCGGCGAGGTGAAGAGGCTGTCGGCCTGGAGCGAGGCCTTGTGGAGTCGACGCGTGCAGAGGTAGTTCTGCCGGCCTTTCAGCATCGTGTAGCTGAACTTCACCGGCAGCACGGCCGCGAGCATCGGAAGATCCTTCTGCGTGAGCTGCTCCTGCAGGTTGATCGTGTGCGTGGAGATGATGGCCTTCTTGCCCTTGGCCACGGCGAAGAGGATCGACGGGATCAAGTAGGCCAAACTCTTCCCCACGCCCGTGCCGGCCTCGACGACGAGATGCCGTCCGGCTTCAAGAGCCTTGGCCACCTCGACGGCCATCTCATGCTGCTGGGGGCGGAACTCGAAGTTGCTCGCGCGCGACAGGAGGCCCGTCGGTGAAAAGATCTCCGCTACCTGCGCGACAAACGGCGAGTCGCGCCCGGTCGGTGGAGATTCTGCAAAGTCGATCATGGTTCACGCCCCGCTTCGGCCGGAGCGCGCGGACTGTTGCGCGAAACTTCGGCCAAGACAACTGGCGGAGGGAGTTCATCCGTGAAGAGCGCGAAGGAACGCGAAGAGGGGAACCAGGAGACATGAGGGAAGCCGGTCAGCAGGAAATCTGGCCGTTCGCGTCGGGCCGACCTGTTTGTGGAGCGTGATTCCTATCTTTGCCCCAAGCTCCGCCGGAGCCGTGTTCGGAGCGCGGCCTACGGATTGCCCCGGCCGGTGGCGTCGGTGTTGGGGAGCCAGATGCGGTTGATGCGGCCGACGGGCTGGTTGGTAATGGATTCGCGGAGCTTGGCGGTGGTTAGCTGCTGGGCGCTGCCATCCATGAATCCGGCGTTGCCGCCGCCTTGATGAACCGTGGAGATCCAACAAACCTTCTGGTCCAGTCCTCCTCCTTGGGAAAAGTCCTGCTGGCCGAAGATGAACCTGGTTTCCTTCTCCGAAGACGATTCCGGGTCGGTGGTCAGGTAACGGTCTCCGGCAAGGATGTTCCCGGACTGGGCTTCATCCGCGTTGAGGGAAAGGAAATAGCTCAGGGCATTCAGCCGGTTGTTCGTATGGCTGAATTCATCCGGCGCACCGTTGGTTCCAAACGAGTTGGCTGTTCTTCTGGCGAGATCACCGGGGCAGATGAGGATACGTGGCGTGGATATGTCGTTGGCTGCGACTTCGAAGAGCTTCCAAAGATCTGCGGCGTTGTTCGTGGAAAACGGAGCAAGTCCTGGAGGAACATTCGTGGCATTCGCGAGGAGCTTAAACGGATAGTCTCCCGCATCGTTGGCGAAGAGTCTCAGTCCCATGGTGAACGATTTGAGCTGGCTGACGCAGTTAATCCGCCTGGCCCGATCGCGACCATGAGCCATCCCCAATAGAATGACCGCCGCAATGATCGCGAAGACAACCACGACGACCATCAGTTCGATCCTGCTGAAGGCGCGGGCTCCTCGGTGATTGGGATGGCTTTTCAAGCAATGCCTCCGTTGGGAGTTCCTGACCGGAAGCTGACGCGGTTTCGCAGCCGATGCCAGCCGACAAACCGACTATTCTGTCCGGCACAATAGAAAGGCTGTCGTGGTAGGGCGATGGCTCCCGCCGAGCCGCCGCTGCGCTTACTGAAATCCTCCCGGTTACCGCGGCTGTTCCACCCGGCCTGATCGGCCCGCGGACTCCCCGCGAACACCTCTTCCGGTTGTTCGCCCCCCCCGCGGCGGCGCGGCCGGACCCTTCCCCCTACCGGCATTCTACCTCTGCGTGGATGATCCCTTTCGCCCAATC
>JBBRDN010000069.1:0-19508 GCA_038203875.1 Verrucomicrobiota bacterium | reverse complement strand
GAGCAGGAGCGATTCCTTGTCGCTCATGGTCAGCTGTCGGAACGCTTGGAGCCGGTGCCGAAGGAGAAAAGCTTCTTGATGCCGACGGCAATGGCCACAACCCCGGCGATGATCAGCTTGAAGAATTTTTTGAAGAACACGCCGAGCGTGGCGAACAACCCGAGCTTGTAGCCGACCGCCGCCGCGCCGCCGAGGACGAGGGCGCCGAGGCCGTATTCCGCGATCTTGTCGCCGGACTTGAACTCGGAGTAGGACTCGCCGGATTTGTAGGCGAAGTTCTTCAGAACCTCGCGGAAACCCGGGAGCGACTTGTCCACGGACTCCAGGTCATCGATGAGCGTCACCTCGGTGACACCGTTGCGGCCGAGGACGCGGACGTTGTAGTTCACGAACCTGCTCCCCCGGCTCTCGGCGAGGATGGACCACTCCAGGTTCTTGGTCTCGTCGTTGAAGTTGGGCTTCACATGCCAGCCGACGATGGAGATGGGCGCCTGGCCGTTCTCCTTGCGGTATTCGTTCCCCTGTTCGTTCCCGGCCTTGATCGACTTCAGGAGCTTGTCGGCATCGAGCTTGTTCTTCTCGTCGTCCTTCACGTAGCCGACGTCGTCGAACTCGAAGATGACCCACCAGCCTTCCGCCTTGTTCTCGATGACGCCAAGCTCCTTGCCGGTGGAACGATTCCCCGACAGGACCAGCAGCCGGGCGGCGTCGGCCGAATCAAGGAAGCGGAAGCCTTCGGGAACCTCGATCAGCGCCCGGCCCTTCAGGTCGCCTTTGGTGGGCCCGACCTTCCACGGAAGCTTCTCGGCGGGGTTCTCGCGTCTGGCTTTTTCAGCGGTGGCGTCGGCGCCTTCCGCCGCCCGCATCGGAGTGGCCGCCAGGAGCACGCCGGCAATGCAGAGAACGAAGCCGGGGGCCGGCAGACGGAATGGGAATAACCTCATGGCAGACGGTTAAACACGGACGCTTGCGGCCGGTCAAGCGACGTTTCCGCGGAGCGGGCCGGACTCCGGATTCACCATCGTCACACCGGCCGGGTTCAAGCCGGCCCTGCTACTGGCAGGACTCGCAGGTGCCGCCGCTGCGCATGGCTTCGATGGAGCAGGCGTTCTTCTCCTCGGCGGTGAACTCGCGCTTCGGCACGTCGGCCACCTGCTGCGCGGCGGCTCCGGCGCGGGCGTTGTCGCGATGGGCGGAGTCGATGGCGCTGCGGTTGAGCGTGCGGAGGTAGTAGGTGGTCTTGAGGCCGCGCTCCCAGGCTTCGCGATAGACGAAGCTCGCGGTGCGCGCGTCGTTGTCCGCCAGCCAGAGGTTCGTGCTCTGCGCCTGGTCGATCCACTTCTGCCGGACGGCGGCGCATTGGAGGATCCACGTCGGCGCGATCTCGAAGGCGGTTTTGTAGAGGCGCTTCAGGTCCGCCGGCACGCGGTCGATCTGCTGGATGCTTCCGTCGTGGCTCTTCAGTTCGGAACGCATCTCGTCGTCCCACAGTCCCAGCGCCATGAGGTCGCGGATGAGCAGGTCGGTCGTGCGGATGAAATCGCCGCTGAGGTTGGACTTGGTGTGGATGTGTTTGTAGACCGGCTCGATGCAGGGCGTGGTGCCGAGGATGTTCGAGATGGTCGCGGTGGGCGCGATGGCGAGGCAGTTCGAGTTGCGCATGCCCCGCTTGGCGATGCGTTCGCGGAGCGCGTTCCAGTCGAGACGGGAATTGCGGTCCACGAGGAGCGAAACGCCGCGTTCGTGTTCGAGCAGCGTGAGCGTGTCGAGCGGCATGAGACCGCGGTCCCATTTCGAGCCCTTGAAGGTGCTGTAGGCGCCGCGTTCGTTGGCAAGGTCGGAGCTGGCTTCGTAGGCGTAGTAGGCGACGGCTTCGATGATCTCGTCGTTGAAAGCAACGGCTTCGGCGGAATCGAACGGCACGTGCTTCGCATACAGCGCGTCCTGCAATCCCATTACGCCGAGGCCGACGGGGCGGTGCCGGAGGTTCGAGGTGGCGGCGGCTTCGACGGGGTAGAAGTTCAGGTCGATGACGTTGTCGAGCATCCGCATGACGGTGCTGACGGTGGAGCGGAGCTTGGTGTGGTCGATCGCGCCGGCGGGCGTGAGGTGCTCGCCCAGGTGGATGGACGCGAGGTTGCAGACCGCGACCTCCTCCATCGACGTGTTGAGCGTGATTTCGGTGCAGAGGTTCGAGTTGTGGATGACGCCGACGTGGTCCTGGGGCGAACGCACGTTGCACGGATCCTTGAAGGTGATCCACGGATGGCCGGTCTCGAAGAGCGCTTCGAGCATCTTCTTCCAGAGCGCGAGGACACGGACCTTGCGGGAGAAAAGTTTGCCGGAGTCGGCCTGCGCCTCGTAGTGGCGGTAGCGTTCCTCGAAGGCGCGTCCGTGGAGTTCGGGCAGGTCGGGAGTCTCGTTGCTGCGGAAGAGCGTCCACGTCGCGTCCTTGGGCAGGATGCCGTCGGCGATGCCCTTGAGGCGCTTCATGAACAGGTCTGGAATCCAATGCGCCGTGTTCATGTTGTGGGTGCGCCGGCGGTCGTCGCCGGTCTCCTTGCGAAGATCGAGGAAGTCCTCGACGTCCGTGTGCCAGAGCTCGAGGTAGCTGCACAGCGCGCCCGGGCGTTTGCCGCCCTGGTTCACGGCGAGCGCGATGTCGTTGCTGACTTTGAGGAACGGAATGACGCCGCTCGACTCGCCGTTCGTGCCGTGGATGTGGGAGCCGGTGCCGCGCACGGCGGTCCATGAACAGCCCAGTCCACCGGCCCATTTCGAGAGCATGGAGAAGCGCCGCCACGTTTCGGTGATGTCCTCGATGCTGTCCCCGCAATAGAGCAGGTAGCAGCTGGAGAGCTGGCTGGTGGGCGTGCCGGAATTGAACAGCGTGGGGGTGGAGCTGCAGGCGCGGCGCGACTTGTAGACCTGGTAGAAATCGACGGCGCGGCGTTCCTTCTCCGGTTCCAGCAAGGCGAGGCCCATGGCCACGCGCATCCAGAAGACCTGCGGGGCTTCGAGGCGCTGCTTGCGGTTGGTCACCACGTCGGCGCGGACGTGGATGAGATACCGGTCGTAGAGCGTCTGCAGGCCGAGGAAGTCGAACGCGAGGTCGGCGTAGGGATCGAGCGCATCGGCCAGTTTGTTCAGGTCGAAGGCCGCGAGGCGCGCATCGATCCGACCCGCTTCGATTCCGCGCGGAATGGCGGCGAGGAAGGCGCGGCGGTGCGCGTCCTTGAGCCGGGCCATGCCGTCGGCGACACACCAGGGAAGCGTTTCCTCGTAGATGAAAGTGAGGAGAATCCGGCCGGCGAAGAAACGGCTGTCGGCGTCGAGGTCGAGGAGCGACTTGGCGTTGAGCACGACGGTCTCGCGGCGTTCGGAGGCCGAGAGATCCAACGACACGCTGCGGAGGAGGCGTTCAGCGAGTTGGTCATGATCGAGCGCAAGCTTCAGACCGAGCCGGGCGAAGGCCACGCGGGCACGCACGTCGGCGAGAAGTTCCGCCGGGACCAGCTCCGGCTGCTCGGGCGCGGGATGCTGGCGGACGGCTTCCACTTCGCGCAGGGCGACGCGGCGGGCGCGTTCGCGGGCGTGGGCCAGGGCGACCTTGGGATGGCCCAGCTCGATCAACAGATCCTCGACGAGCGCGCAGAGATCCTCGTGATGGAGGAGCGACGGCTTTTCCTGGCGCAGACGGAACTCGACCTCCGCACGGAGCTGTTCAGGCAGGTTGCTGGCGGGGGCGTTGGCAATGATGCAGGCGCGCTGGACGGCGTCCTCGATCTTGTCGCCACGCCACGGAACGATCTGTTCGGGGGTGCCGGGCAGAGCAGGTTCGATGATGCGCGGCAAGTCCGGCAGGACATCGGCGACGGCGGGAAAGAGTTCGGTCGTGGGCATGGCAGGAATGCGGCTAGGTCTGGCGTCTCTGGGAAAGGTTATGGCGGGCCTCCTTGGCTTCGCTTCGTTCAGACAAGGTCGTCTTCGGCGGTGTTCTTCACGCTGCCGCTGGTCTGGTATTCGGTGACGCGGGTCTCGAAGAAGTTCTTCTCCTTCTTCAGGAAGATGACTTCGTCGAGCCACGGGAACGGGTTCACCGTCACCGTGCCTAGCGGATCAAGTCCGAGGCTGGTGAGGCGGCGGTCGGCGTTGTAGTCGACGTAGTCGAGGAACTCTTTCTGCGTCATACCCACGCCGTCCTCCGGCAGGCAGTCGCGCACGAAGTCCTTCTCCAAAGCCACACCTTCCCGCATGAACGCGCGCAATTCCTCGCGGAAATCAGCCGTCCAGATGAGCGGGTTTTCGCGGATCAGTTCCGTGAGGAGGTAGCGGCCGAGCGCGATGTGGTTCGACTCGTCGCGCAGGGTGTATTGGAACATCTGGCCGACGCCGGTCATCTTGTTCTGCCGGTAGAGCGAGAGGATCATGGCGAACAGCCCGTAGAACTGCGTGCCTTCCATGACCTGCGTGATGCCGAAGAGCGCCTTGGCGAACTTGCGCTGGTTCTCCACGACGGTGAGGTCGAGCCCGCGCTTCAGCTCGGGCATGTGGCGCGTGATGAACTCGTTCTTCGCGCGGATGCTGGGGATGTCGTTGAACTTCGCGGTGACCTCGTCCTGGTCGATGTCGAGACTGCCGATGATGTGCAGGAGGGAATCCATGTGGATGGATTCCTCGGCGATCCAGCGGAGCACGGCGTGCTTCAGCTCGGCGGCCGTGAGGTTGTCCTCGATCGCATGCAGGACGCTGTCGCCCACGATGCCTTCGGCCGACGAGAAATAGCCCACTCCCATCTCGATGATCCAACGCTCCTTGGGTTTCAGCACGCCGGAGTTCCACTGGGTGCAGTCCTTCGTCATGTCGATGACGTCCGGTTCCCAGTGGTTCGCCTTCATCTGTTTGTAGATGCGGTAGGCCTCGGGATATTTGAGGGGAAGGACGTTCAACTCCGGCGTGCGGGGACCGTTGATGACGCGTTTGGCATCCTTCTTGGCGCGGGCTTTCTCGCGGTCGAGGCGGAACGTTTTGCCTCGGAATTCGTAGACGACGAAGCGGCCGTCCTGGCGTTCGGCGAAGTCGAGGGGATCTGGGACGGGCGGGGCTACGGGCGCTACGAGTTCGGCGATGGCGTTCATGTAAAATCTTTCCGCCGCGCACCAACGCGACACGGTGCGTGGCCCGGCGAAAAAACGCCGTTCCCAACGCGGGCGATGACGAGACGCCCGCGACTGGAAACGGCCAGCCCGATCGCCCCATCCGGTCCTTGGCGGGACCGTTGGTCCGGGCAACGGCCCGGACGGATGAGTGTGCGAAAGCAGGTCTTCTGGCTCCGGGGTCGTTCTACTCGGCCCGCCTTACCGATCCCGATTGGGACAGTGGCTTCAAAGGCATTTCGTATCCCGTTACAGCGGCGCAACCGCGCGGGATTAAGCCGTTTCCAGCCGCACCCGCTTCCCTATTCTCCTCCGATCGTGACCGGAGGCACTTTCGCGCATTTCCTACAACTAATAGTAGGCCCATCAAAGAACTGTCCTCGTAATGGATGGGTAAAGGCTTCAGGTCAAGGCGTCATTGCCCCAGTTTTTGTCCGTAACTCGGGCTTGCTTTTGGCGCTCGAAATCAGACGCGCCTGAAGGCGTGGCCTTGCTTGCAATACACGCACGTTTGGCGAGCCTTTCCTGATGTTCCCCCATGGTTCTGCCGGTCGCTTGCTCGCCGTCGTTCTAGTCTGCCTGACCGCTTTCAAGGTGGTCGGGGCCGTCGTTCCGGTTCCGCAGCGTTTCATCCAGGAAGTCTCCCATCAGGCGACCAACGTTGCGGCTGCTCAACTGATGACCGTCGTCGTTGGCAAACCCAGGGTTTTCGCCGGAGGCGTCTGGCTTGAGCCGGAAGGCGAGCGGTGGAGCGAGGTTGGTAAAGCCTGGCGCTCGGATCGCGACGGCGAGTTCGTGTTTTCCGGCGCGGCCGGTGAACGCGTTTTGGCGATGGCCATTCCGTGGCGCGACGTCGTTCAAGTGATCCCTGCGGGCTCGAATTCGATCATTGCCACCCGGTCCGCTCTGTTTCGTCACTCAGGCTCCGGGATAGACGCCGTGCCGCTGCCGCCGGGAGCGATCGTCCAGCAACTCGCCGCGTCGCCTTCCGGACAGCTCGTCTTGGCCTCCAGCCTCGGACTGTTTCAACGGGCGGGGGCTGGATGGGAAACGATCCGGCCATTCGACTCCGGCGGACGGCTCTGGGCCGCGACCAACGTCCTCGGCGTGGCCCTCGATTCGTTCGGGCAGCTGTGGTTTGCGTCGAAGGCGGGCGTTGGTTGCCGCACCGCCGCCGGGTGGAAGTTTTACGAAGGGCGCGATGGTCTGCCCTGGAATGAGTTTACAGGTATGGCCGCCGGACCGGATGGGGTTGTCTGGTTCGCCACCCGCCTCGGTGCGATCCGCTGGGAGGCCGGCAAGTTCCATTACCGCCAAGGTCCGCGCTGGTTGCCGAACGACGATGTGCGCCAGATAGCCGTGACGCCGGCAGGCGACGCGTATTTCGCCACGGTGGGAGGCATCGGCCGGATAGAACGCCGCCGGATGGGCCTGGCCGAGAAGGCGGCCTTCTACGAAGGCGAGATCGCCCGGCACATCAAGCGGACTCCCTACGGTTTCGTGGCCGAAGCGGCGCTGGGCCGTGTGGCGGACCGTTCTTCGGCCAATCCGCACGACTCCGACAACGACGGCCTTTGGACCGCGATGTATGGAGCCGGCGAGTGCTTCGCCGTCGCGGCGACCGGTGATCCGGCGGCGAAACAACGGGCCCGCGACGCCTTCGAGGCGTTGCGTTTTCTCCAGAAGGTGACCCAGGGCGGCACACCTGCGCCGCCGAAGGGCTATGTCGCGCGAACGGTCCGCTCTGTCGATCTTCCCGATCCGAATATCGGGCGGATCGAACGCGACCTCGCGGAACAGAAGACGGATCGCCTGTGGAAAGTCTACGAGCCGCGTTGGCCGAAAAGCGCGGACGGAAAGTGGTTCTGGAAGTCCGACACCAGCAGCGACGAACTCGACGGCCACTACTTCTTCTACCCGCTCTACTTTGACTTCTGCGCCGACACCGCGGTGGAGAAGGACCGCGTGCGCGAGGTCGTCCGCGATCTCACCGACCATTTGATCAGCCATGGCTTCAACCTCGTGGACCACGACGGCAAGCCGACCCGCTGGGGATTCTACGGACCCAAGTCGCTCAACACAGACCCCGACTGGTGGGGCGAACGCGGCCTGAAATCGCTCAGTATCCTCAGCTACCTGGCCGTGGCGGAACACGTCACCGGCGATCCCAAATACGCGGCCGCCGCGAGGGAGTTGATCGATCGGCACGGCTACGCGCAGAACTTGATGTTCCCCAAAGTCCAGTTCGGCCCCGGCTCGGGAAACCAGTCCGACGACGAGATGGCCTTCATGTGCTTCTACAATCTGCTCCGCTACTCGAAGGACGAGGCGCTGAAGAGCCGGGTCCGCGCTTCGTTCTACGGCTACTGGAGGAACGAAGCCCCGGAGATGAACCCGTTCTTCAACTTCGCCTACGCCGCGCACTCGGTCGGCGCCTCGACCAGCAGCCCGTGGGGCATCCACGATGTCAGCCCGGTCGGCGATTGGCTGGAGGAGTCGATGGCGACGCTGCGCGGATTCCCGCTCGACCGGCTGAATTGGCCGCATCGCAACAGCCACCGCCTCGATGTCGAGCCGCTCCGGCCGGATCAATCTCGCGACCTGTTCGATGCCCGGGACAAGGCGCGCGGACGTCTGGCAAACGGCCGCGTCCTGCCGGTCGAGAACCGTCATTTCAACCACTGGAACACTGATCCGTGGACCCTGGACTACGGCGACTCGGGCAGCGAGCTCGCCTCGGGCACGGTCTTTCTCCTCCCCTATTACATGGGCCTCTACCACGGATTCATCGCCAAGCCGTGAGGCGCCGGAAAAAATTCTCGGGAGATTCCATGTGAGCCATGTGCGTTGTCTTTGTCTGAATCCCCGAACTCCCATGCCGCACTTCCTCCAATCCAGCCTCCGGCCCGCCTTCAGCGCGGCGGTGGTGTATGAGGCGACTTCATCCGGCCACTCTGTCGTGGGCGGAGCCAATACATTCAGTAAAATCACCGCCGCGCTGAAGACGGGCCCGCCACGGAAACTCCGTGGCCCCGGAATGCCGCCAGGGGACTGAGATGGGGAAGCGGTTTGTCAGGACTGGATCGAGGTATGCGCAGCGTCGGTGCCCCGGTTTCAATCCGATGCGCCGGTTATCATCCAGACAGTGCGGACTTCCGTCGGCCCCGACGCCGGGGAGAGAGCGGAATCGCGCCCGCGCCACGACATGGTGGTGCGAAAGCGGGTTTCGGTTGCTAGCAGTCATCTTGAGCCGTCGTGTGACGACGACGTTCTCTAAGTCGAGGTGGCGGGCCCGGCCAGGTTTCGGCCGGGCCCTGCTTCCTTTTTGGGCGAGGTTCCGTTCGCCATGTCGGCGGATCCTGGGCATGTTCCCCGTATCCTCATCCGGCACATGAACGGACCCTCCTCACCTTTCTATCCGCCGCGGGCCCGTTGGTATTCGCGATGGCTCGGGCGTTTGGAATGCTTGTTCCCCTCGCTCCAGCCGCGCGTGGTTTTTGCGGGCGCGCAGTTTGGCTGGAAGGGTTGGCTGGCCGGAGCGGTCGTGCCCGGCGCAGGGTTTTGGCTCATCGGCCGCCCTGTGCTCGCCCGCTGGAGTTTAGGGACCCACCTGCTCCTCTTGACTCTGGGAATCGCGGCCACGGGATTTCCCTTGGGCACGGGTGCGCTGGCTTTGGCGGTGGGGATCCATGCGGCGGGGCTCGTCTGCCTGGTCCACCGCGCGACGGTCGATCGCACGCTGCTGCTCCGCATCGGCTCGCTGCTTGCACCGCTTCTGCTCTACTTCCAGGCCTGCCTTCTCGTTGGCGAACACCTGTTTCTTCCCTTGGACGTCGGCGGACAGGTCATCGTCGTCTCGCGACTCACCGTTCCTACGGACGTCCGCGTCGGCGATTTCATCGCATGCCAGCCGACCGAACGGCGGGTTCCTGGTTTTTCCATGGGCAGCGACTTCGAGGTCGGCGAAGTGCTCGCCTTGGGCGGCGGCAGGATCGAGTTCGGTCCGATGCAACTGCGGACGCCTGACGGCGTTCTTCCCTCGCGTTACGGCATGCCGGCGCAGGGAACGCTGGTGTTGGGCGAAAAGGTTTGGTTCATCTGGCCCACCGAGATAAACACCCGCAGGAATCCCGAGATCGAATCACTGCTTCTCCAGGCCGCGCAGGTGCCCCATCGGGCGCTTGTCGGCCGGGCATTCCGGCACTGGTTCGGCCGGGCCCAGTCTTTGCCATGAGCCGCTTCATCAATCTGGAACTGGGCGACGAGTCGGAGAAACGATCGTCGGGCGCCGCCTCCGTGACGGACGAGCACCGGTTCCTCGGCGACGCGGAAGCGGCCTTCGCCCAGGCGCGCTTCGACCATGCGCTGCGCTGGTTCGCACGGGTCCTCGAGTTCAATTCCGCCAACGTGGCCGCGTGGATCGGCCAGGTCCGTTCGCTGATCGAGCTGGGTGAGTTCCGCGAAGCCAGCATTTGGGCGGACAAGGCGATGGAGAAATTTCCCCGCGAACCGGAGCTCCTCGCCGCCAAAGGCGTCGCGCTCGCCCGCCTCGGCGATCTCGATGCCGCTGCGGCGTTCTCCGACGCGGCCTTCGAAGAGCGCTCCGACAGTCCCTACCTTTGGCTCGCGCGCGGCGACGTGTTTTTGGCGCGAAAGGATCCCGGCGCCGAAGACTGCATCTCGCGGGCGTTGGAAATGACCTCGGGACAATGGCTCTACGCCTGGCTCGCCGCCCGCATGCGGATGTTCTACCGGCAGTTCACGCTCGGGTTGAAACACGCCCGTCAGGCGCTCGAATGGAATCCGACGAACCCCCAGCTCTGGACGCTGGCGGCGCTCTGCGAGGTCCGCATCGGATTGGTCCAGGCCGCCGAGGCGTCCCTGGCCAAGGCCTTCGAACTCGATCCCCACAGTCAGGACGCCCAGAAAGTCCGGCGTGAACTGGGCAACCCCGGCGCCTTTCAACGGCTGGCCGGATGGTTCAAGCAGACATTTCCAAAATGACGCCGAGCATTCTCGACCCGTATCTGGAGGCCGCGAAGGAATGCAGCGCCTCCGATCTCCACCTCGTCGCCGGCGTTCCTCCGACCTATCGCGTCAACGGCGAGATCCTCCTTGCCGATGCCGACGTGCTTACCGAGGCGCAGTTGGACGAGATCGCCCGCGTGCTGCTCAACCCCGGGCAGCTCGCGAAATTCGAGACCGAGTGGGAGCTGTGCATCTCGCGCCGTCATCCCGTCGCCGGACGCATCCGGATCACGTTCTATCGTCGGAACGGACACGCCGAGATGAGCTTCAGGTTTTGCGGCGAATCCGTCCTGGCGCGCGACGACCTGGGTTTGCCACCACGGATCGACGATGTGGCCCGCCGGCCTTCCGGCCTCGTGCTGGTCACCGGTCCGACCGGCGCCGGCAAGACGACGACGCTCAACTACCTCGTCGACCTCATCAACCGGGAGCGGCGCTGCAAGATCGTCACCATCGAGGACCCCATCGAGTTCGTTCATGAGAACAACCGCGCGATCATCGTCCAGCAGGAGGTGCTGACGGATGTGCATTCGTTCAACCGCGCGTTGATCCATGTGCTGCGCCAGGATCCCGATGTCGTCGTCGTGGGGGAGATGCGCGACCACGAATCCATCGCCACCGCCTTGACGGCGGCGGAGACCGGCCACCTCGTGCTGGCCACGCTGCATTCGCCGAACGTCTCGCTCGCGCTGGAGCGGATGATCGGCGTCTTCGAAGGCGCGGCCCAGCGGCAGATCGTGCTCCAGCTTTCGAACAACCTGCAGGGGATCCTCGCCCAGGAGCTCCTGCCTTCCGTCGATCGGACACGGCGCGTTCTCGCCTACGAACTGCTCATTGCGACCAATGCTGTCAGGAACATCATCCGCGAAAACCAGCTCCACCAGTTGGACAACGTCATCCAGACCGGACGCCGCGACGGCATGGTCCTCTTCGACGACTGCCTGCGCGATCTCTACACGAGGACGTTGATCAGCTTCGACACCGCCATGAGCCGGGCCCACATCCCGGAGCGCGTCAGCCGCAAGTCGGAGTGACTGCTTGGATGACGAAGTGCGAAGGCCCAAGGCCGAAGTTGTTTTAACCTTCGCCGCTTGTTGTTCAGGCTTCCCGGCTCAAACCCCATTCTTCGATGTTTCGCCGTAGTTTTGGCCTTTGGCCTTCGTGCTTCCTCATTCCATCGCGTGATTCTTCCTTGCCGGGACGGTCCAACGCTTGATGGATTCCCCCGACACACTCGTGGAGCCCCCGGAACCAACGGAAGTGCCCGCGGCACTCGCCGGCGAATTCGCCTCGGTCTACGAGGAGCATTCGCGCGCGATCTATTACCTGTGCCTCCGCTTCCTCTCGGACGATTCCCAGGCGCAGGACGCCACGCACGACGTCTTCCTGAAGGCCTTCCGCAAGCTCGGCTCCTTCCGCCAGGAGGCCAACCTGCGGACGTGGCTCTATCGGATCGCCATCAACCATTGCCAGAATCTCCAGAGCTCCTGGTCGCGCCGGAACATCCATTCCACCGACGACGACGGGATGCTGGAGAACGCGGCGCCGCGCAGTGAGAGTCCGTTGCGCGTGCTTGAGACCAAGGAGCTCGGCCAACGCATCCAGAAGTCGCTCGACGCGCTGCCGGAGGAATACCGGCTCATCCTTCTGCTCGTCGCCGACGATCAGCTTTCGTATGAAGAGGTCGGCGAACTCACCGACCAGTCGGCCGACGCCATCCGCGGCAAGCTGCACCGGGCCCGGAAGGCCTTCAGCCAGCACTTCGCCAAAACCGCCTGACCCCATGAATCCGAAGCACACCAAGCTCACCCAGAAAACCGGCGTCGAATCCGTTTCCCAGCAGAAGTCCGGGACGTCCGCCGCGCACGACTTCGAGACGCCGGAAGAGCTGCTCCGGTTCGACGCCTCCGGCCAGAAACCACCCGAAGCGGTGGCGCGTCGCCTGGCCGATTCGGTCGCTGGGGAGAAGCCGTTGCCCTGGTGGAAACGTCTGTTCGGACGGGGTTAGGAGACGGTTTTGGGTCCTTGGTTTGCAGTCCCTTCTCGCCGATTCCGTGGAACTGGCGCAGCTTTCTCCTGTCGCGAACCACGGTCCACGCCCAGACGCCATGTCCTTTGCCGAAGAACTTGAGACGCTCGTCCGAGCCCGCTACCCGATCGTCTACATCACCACCAGCGAGGAGCTGCGCGTGCAACGGATCATCGAGGACGTCGGCTTGCGCCGTTCCAAGAAGGTCTACGAATGGACCTGCAGCTCCGGTCTCGCGGTCGCGGGCACGTCCATCCAGTCGCAGAAGCCGCGCAACCCGGCTTCGCGAGATCCTCTCGTGGCGCTCGACCAGGTGATCGAGCAGGTCGAGCCGGCGCTCTTTATCTTCAAGGATCTCCACCCCTTCCTCACTCGCAGCCATGTCACCGTCATCCGGAGGCTGAAGGACATCGCGCTGAACCTGCGGAACAGCTTCAAGACCGTCATCCTCGTTTCGCCCGTCCTTGAAATCCCGCCCGAGCTCGAAAAGGAGATCACCGTCCTCGATTTCCCCCTTCCTTCGCGCGACGACCTGTCGCTTCTGCTCGACCAGATCCTCGTCGATCTCCGCCAGCACAAGCAGGTCGTCGTCGACCTGGACGCAGGAGGCCGCGAACGGCTCACTCAGGCCGCGCTCGGTCTGACCCTCGGAGAGGCCGAAAACGTCTTCGCCCGCATCATCGTCAAAGACCAGCGCCTCAGCGGCGAAGACGTGAACGAGGTGTTCGCCGAAAAGCAGCAGATCGTCCGCAAGAGCGGGCTTCTCGAGTATTGCGCCACCACGGAATCCTTCTCGACCGTCGGCGGCATGGCCGGCCTTAAGGATTGGCTCAACAAACGGTCGCTCGCCTTCAACGCCAAGGCCCGCGACTTCGGGCTTCGCTCGCCGCGCGGCATCCTCATGCTCGGCGTCCAGGGCTGCGGAAAGAGCCTCTGCGCGAAGGCGGTCTCATCCCACTGGCAGTTGCCCCTCCTCCGCTTCGACATGGGCCGTATGTTCGGCAGCCTGGTCGGTTCCTCCGAGGAAAACGTCCGCCGTGCCATCGCCGTCGCCGAGTCCGTCGCGCCCGCCATCCTGTGGGTCGATGAGATCGACAAGGCCTTTGCCGGTTCCCAGGGCAGCGGGCACAGCGATGGCGGCACGACCGCGCGTGTCTTCGGGACGTTCCTCACCTGGCTCTCGGAAAAAACGGCGCCGGTCTTCGTCGTCGCAACCGCCAACGACATTTCCCAACTCCCGGCCGAGCTTCTGCGCAAGGGACGCCTCGACGAGATCTTCTTCGTCGACCTTCCCGGCTCCGCCGAGCGGGCGGAGATCTTCGGAATCCACATAGCCCGGCGCGGCCGCGACACCGCGCTCTTCGACCTGCCCGCCCTAGCCGAAGCCAGCCCCGATTTCAGCGGCGCCGAAATCGAGGAGGCGATCAACAGCGCGCTCTACGACGCCTTCTACGCCGGCGAGGAGCTCACCATGGGGCACTTGCTGGAATCGCTGGGCCAAACTGTTCCGCTCGCCCGCACCATGGACGAACAGATATCCCGCCTCCGCACCTGGGCCGACGGCCGCGCCCGCAACGCCTCAATGCTTTCTACACGGTCCCCACGGAGTCCCTGACAGGCCACGGCAGCCCACCATCGTTCGCCGCCGGCCTTGACCACACGCCCTCCGCGGCTGAATGTCCAGATGCTGGTTCTTGTGGGGGCGCACCGGTTTCGACCCGATGGTGGCGCCAGAAGCGGCATGCCGAGGACGGTTCGTTGGCCTCGTTAAACCCCGAACCAAAAACATAAAAGCTAACGAAGAGTTGGCCCTCGCAGCCTAAGGCTGTGACGTTCGTCCCACGACGCCTGCTGGTGGGGTGCGAACGCTGACAGCAGGCTGGGCGGAGCCGGAGACGGCGCGCAACTCCGCCGAGACTCATCACGCCGACTACGCTGCGGGACTTGTGCCGAACCGTTATCCCGTGGCCGACAATATACGTTCGGATAAGCATGTAGTCGCGGCTGGTTCAACTGTTGGGGACGCGGGTTCAATTCCCGCCGCCTCCACCACTTTTTATTGGGATTTTTTGACAGAATCAATTCTTGGGGCCATTTTGGGGCCATAGAATGAGTTCTCTGACCCCAAGAATCCAACCCAAGGTCATTGTCATAAAAAGAGGAAGTGTCCGGGTGCAGGTCAGTGAGGCCATGAACCGGAACGGAGGCCGTGAATACCCCCAGTTCGTTCTTACTTACCACTCGGGGGGGAAACGAATCAGGAAACGTTTTGCGGACAAGGCGACGGCGAATTCAGAAGCCGTCCTTGTGGCGAACCAGCTTGCCGTCGGCGAACACCAGGCTCTCCGGCTGACCGCAGCGGATCGCAGCTGCTATCTGGCGGCGATAAAGAACCTCGAATCCATCCAGCTTCCCCTGCACGTCGCGACAGCCGAATTGGTGGCGGCGAGATCCCTGCTGCCCCAGGGCGCAACACTCGTCCAAGCCGTCGAGTTCTTTGCCAGGCACCACGGTCACGGTCGCACGCGGAAAAATGTTGGAGCCGTGGTCGCCGAGTTTCTCGACGGTCGTCGAAAAGCCGGACGCTCAGCGGTTCACATCAAAGACCTCAGTTCGAGGCTTACGAGATTTGCGAGTGCGTTTGAGTGCCCGATGGACACGGTGAACATCCTCGAAGTGGACCGGTTTCTAGAGCGTCTCAATGTCCAAGGACGGACCCGCCTCAACTATCTCAGGCACATCGGAAGCCTTTTCCGGTTCGCCGCCCGGCGGAAATACCTCCCGCGCGAAACACTCGACGATCTCCTCAGCGTAGACCGGCCAAAGGTCGAAGAAGGAGAGATTCTGATTTTCTCACCTGAAGAAATCCGCGAACTCCTCGAGACAGCCCGCCCCGAAATGGCTCCATGGCTGGCCATTGGGGCATTCGCTGGACTGCGTAGCGCGGAGTTGCAACGCCTCGACTGGTCCGAAGTCCAACTGGAGCGGGGCTTCATCGAAGTCCCCGCGAGCAAAGCCAAGACGGCTTCAAGACGCCTCGTGCCGATTGTCGAGAATCTACGCGCGTGGCTTCATCCGGTCTCACGCCCTTCCGGGCCAGTGACCATTTTCGCCAACATGTCGAAGCAGATCGACTGGCTTACCGCCGCGGTCAACCAGGTCCGTCGCGACAAGGCTGATGGGAGGCCTCCCTTCGTTTGGAAGCGAAACGCGCTTCGACATAGTTTCGTCAGCTACAGGCTTGCACAGATCCAGGATGTCGCCCGTGTCGCGCTGGAAGCCGGAAACTCCACGGGCGTCATCTTCAGGAATTACCGCGAGCTGGTGACCAACAGCGAGGCGGCAGACTGGTTCGGAGTAGTTCCACGAGGCTTCTCCGTCAGCGCGCGTGATACCGTTCCATCGCCTTGAGGACATCAGGCCAATGGAATAGTATCGATCGGCCGATGCGCACGAAAGGAAGGCGCCCTTGCCGCATCCAGATTTCGATGCAGCGGGGCGATTTGCGGAGGCGTTGGGCGAGCTCCTTCTTGGTGATCAGCTCGCGGTCAAATTCAGGGGCAGGTGAAATATCAATCATGCGTCTCCAGCGTGGTGCCCCGGAAGGGCAGGGTTGATCCGCTAGCCTGCCGGTAGTTGGGTGGGAGCCGAGCGGATCCTCCAGTCAGCGAGTGATGGCCGCTTTCAAACGCCCTTGGCGGGGTCCGTGGATTCAAGAAGACGTTTCAGCAGATGCCTCCGAGTGGGCTCGGCAAACGGCCCTCCCCTTTCCAGGACTTCCCGTTCGATGCGGCTGGCTGCGGCCAACGCCCGCCGTTCCAGCCGCGCCTGCTCGCCCGCTGGCAGGGCTTTCCACCGCAGGTTGAACGACTCGGCCTCGGCGTCCAGCCTGTCGTCTTCCTCCGAGGCGGCAATCCGCTTGGCTTCTGCCAGTTCCTTCTGCTTCACCCGATCTCGGAGCTTCCGCCCGAGGAGTTCGCCTTTTGCCACGAACCCAATGGGCGGCGTGTAGTCGTTGCGGATGGAGGAGGCGAGGAACCCGGCTGGGTTCGTCAGCGCCTTGGAGTCCTTCGTCGAGACGAGCCAATCGAACACCTCGACGTGGTGACGGATGCGTTCCGTTGGCAACGTCGTGGCCAGATGCTGCGCGGTGGCCGCGGTCACTCCCCTGTCCGTCAGCCAGCGCACCGGCTCGGGAACCTCGATCTTCCGCGTCCGACCCGAATCGACGAAGACCTTCCAGACACCGGTCGAGACCTTGCGGAACCGTTCTTCCCTCGCGGCGAGGAACCCCCTCCGTTCCAGCTCCAGCAATCCGGGCAGCAGCTTCCGTTTGAGGTTGGCCGTGTCGTAGTTGCGCGACAGGCCGACGTGCGTCCAAGAAAGCTCCCCGAGATCGAAGTCCCAGCGCGGTTTGTGGAAGAACCGTTTGTCGAGGAACCGGTAGAGCCTGCGGGCCACGGCGCTGTCGAGGCTCCGATAGAACTCGAAGTCCAGGGCCTTGAGATTGCCCGAGCGGAAGCTCCGGAAGATCACGTCGTTCCAGGTGAACTGCGACAATGGCAGCGCATCCTGCCGGCGTTTGCGCGCGACCCGTTCGCGGTCGAGCAGCGTGACGTTGTCGAGGACGTGGAACGTCTCGTCGACCCAGCTGCGCTCGTCCCGGTTCCACCAGGCGTTGCGGTAGACGAGCGTGACCCCGACCCAGCGGTGGAGCGATTCCTCCAGACGCAGGTAGCTGCGACCGTCTCGGCTCCAGCCCAGCAGTTCGATCAGCTGGTAGCGTGTGAACGGCACCTTGCGGTCCTCGAAGTTGCGCTGCCGCGAAAGCTGCACCAGCCCGAGCAGCACCTCGTCGTCCAGCGCCGTGGGCAAGCCATGTTCAGCGGAAGCCGTCACCGTCAGTTTGCGCGCGACGAGTTCCTTCCGGCCCTCGTCCCAGATGGAGTCCTCGAAACAGAGCGTGTGCTGGCCCGGGCCGGCCCTGTCGGCCAGAACCGAGAGCGGAAACTCCGCCAGGTTCAGTTCGTCCCTTCCCTCCTTCAAATCATCCACAACACCCCCTGTTGTTATCTAGTTTAAGAACATAGTTGGGAGTTACCCTCCGAAATCCCGAATCGGATCAACCGCTTGCACGGGAAAACCTGCCCCGGAACACCGTATTTCCTGTCCCGTTTCACCGTAATGACCTGCCCCGTTGCACGGTAAAACCTGTCCCCGTTCACGGCATGGACCTGCCCCGTTTCACGGTAAAAACCTGTCTCCGTTCACGGGAGGCTGCCGCCTCTTTTAACATCAAAACACGATCACCGGGTGATCGCGCAAGAGGTCGACCGATGTCGAGAACGGCAGCTGCCGTGAAGCCGACCACGGGAGAAGCCGAGATGCCGTGAAGACGTGGACGGCAAGAGCCGGGGTTGTCACCCCTCAAGCTCCTGGACTTGCCCGACAAACATTCCGCCGAGAACGGCAGGACGGGTTGAGCCGTCATCGCCATCACGGCAGGTCGCGGGATCGGCCACCGCTGAAGAAATCTTCCAAACACCGTTCTGAAGACGAGCAGGTGGGCAGGTGGGAAAGTGGGCAGGTGAGAGAACCGCCATGCTCTCTTTCCCACTTTCTCACTTTCCCACTTTCTCACTTTCCCACTTTCTCACTTTCTCACTTTCTCACCTGCTTTCGCAGAAGGCCCATTGTTGAAAACGGCAGAACGCGATAAGACAAGGTCGGAGGAATAGTAATATGGAAAGACAGACGACGGTGATTGCCGTGGGCAATCAGAAGGGAGGAGTGGGGAAGACGACCAACACGGTGCACATCGCGCGGGCGTTGGTGGAGCGGGGACGGAAGGCCCTCATCATCGACCTCGACATGAACCATGGGGCGACGCGGCACTTCGGGATCGTGCCCGAGGCGTTCCTGGGCTCGTATGAAATGCTGCTGGGCGAGGAGTCGCCCGAGAACCTCGTGCTCAGCCATGGCGACGAGGACGTCGACCTGCCCGAAGGACTGCATCTCATTCCGGCGGCCAGAAAACTGGAAGGCATCGACCAGGCGTTGGCGCACAAGAGCAAGTTCATCACCGCGCGCGAGGTGTTGCGCGGACCGCTGGCGGCGTTGCGGGGGAAGTTCGACTACATCTTCCTCGATACCGCGCCCAATGCGACGACCCCCACCATCGCCAGCTACATGGCGGCGGACGGGTTCCTGTTGTCGGCCATGCCCGACCCGTTCGCCATCGCGGGCTTGAACGACGCGCTGAGCGACATCCAGGACGCGCAACAGCGCGGCAATCCCGGCCTGCGGCTCATCGGCGTGGTGCTGTCAGGAGTGGACAAAAGGACGACGCTGGCCAACTCGCTGGCCGAGTTCGTCGAGAGCCAGTTCCGCGTGGGCGAAGCGGAGTCGCTCAAGTTCAGGTCGACCATTGGCCGGTCGACCGTCATTCCGCAGACGCAGAAGGCGGGGAGGACGCTCTTCGAGACCCATCCCGACCACAAGGTGACGCATGAATACCGGGCCTTGGCCCAGGAGATCGAAGAACGGCTTGGTCGGATCGAACCGATGGTGGAGGTGGCCAATGGCTAAGCGTGCACCGTCCGACGAAAAACCGTTCCGACCGCTGAGCGCCTCGGTGCTAACTTCCGTGATGGGGCACGTGCCGAGGATCGAAAACCTGGTCTCGGAACCACCGAGACCTGCCGCCGTGATGGAAACCCCGTTCCTGCCTCGGAGTGAACCGCTGCGTCTGGTCAAGAAGCTGGACCAGGAGAAGCGCATTCTTTTCACCCGTGAAGAAACCCACGCGATCGACCGGTTGGTGAACGGCCTAGCCCAGCGCCTCCAGGCGCAGGTCAAGGCCAGCCATGTGTTCCGGGCGTTGACGCTGCTGCTGCTCCAGGCCGAAGGGGAGATCGACCGGCGCGCGTCGACCATTGGCCCGATGGTCAGGCCGTCCAACGGCGACAGCGCCGGCTTGCAACGTTTCGAGAAGGATCTGGCACGGCTGCTGGCGGAAGGGTTGAGGGATGTGACGGTCTAGGACTCTTCGTTCTCGTTCAACGCGGCGTCGATGCCCTTGAGCTTGCGTTCCAGCTCGATGGACTGCGTGAGCAGGTCCACGAGCACGACTTCGAGGAGGGGGTTCTCGCGGATGGCGGCCTTGTGCGCCTGGCGCAGGTCGGACACGAGCATGTTGGCGGCCTGCGAGGCCTTCAGGACTTCTTCGAGGTGGGTCTTCATTGGTTGATCCTATGGTTGGTTTTGATGCACCTGGCAACGGGGTAGTGGCAGTG
>JBBRDN010000068.1:0-19669 GCA_038203875.1 Verrucomicrobiota bacterium | reverse complement strand
ATTAGTACAAGACGCGCTTCGTGTGGTTCTACCGTGACTGGGTCATCAACGCGTTCAACCGCGACCTGCCCTACGACCAGTTCGTCATCCCGCAGATCGCGGGCGACCAGCTGCCGAAGGCCGGCCAGGACGAACGCGTCGCGACCGGCTTCCTCCGCAATTCCCAGATCAACGAGGAGGGCGCGATCGATCCCGAGCAGTTCCGCATGGAGGCGATGTTCGACCGCATGGACGCCATCGGCAAAAGCGTGCTCGGTCTGACCATCCAGTGCGCGCAGTGCCACAACCACAAGTTCGATCCCATCTCGCAGGAGGACTACTACCGGCTCTTCGCCTTCATCAACAACGACCACGAATCCGCCGGCGTCGTGCTCATGCCTTCGGAGCAGATGAAGGCCGATGAACTCCGCCGCAAGATCCACGAGATCGAGGCCGACCTGAAGCACCGCGCGTCCGACTGGGAAACGACGATGAACGCGTGGGCCGCCGCCGCCCTGGCAGCGCAGCCCAAGTGGGAGACCGCCGTCATGGAATTCCAGGGCGAGAACTCGGAGCGCTACTTCCTGCAGAAGGACGGCTCCATTCTCGCTCAGGGTTATGCACCGACAAAATCGAGTCCGCGCTGGCGTTCGACGAACACGCTCGCCGAGATCCGCGCCTTTCGCATCGACCTCCTGAACGACGAGAACCTTCCGCGCCGTGGCCCAGGGCGCTCCATCTACGGCACGGCAGGCCTGACGGAGTTCGACGTGGAAGTGGCGCCGCTCAGCGATCCGAAAAAGCGCACCAAGATCAAGCTGGCCAAGGCCGTGGCCGACGTGGACATGCCGGAGACGCCGCTGCCCGCGATCTACGACGATAAGAGCGGCCAGAAGCGGGTCCTCGACCCCGTGTCGTATGCGTTGGACGGCAAGGACACCACCGCGTGGAGCTTCGACAATGGAGCTGGCCGCCGGAACCAGCCGCACGCGGTCGTCTTCCAGGCCGAGACCAACGTCGCCTTCGCCGCCGGCACCGTCGTGGACTTCGTCGTCCGCATGAACCACGGCGGCTACAACAGCGACGACAATCAGAACAACAACCTCGGCCGTTACCGCATCTCCATCTCGTCCGATCCCGTCGCCGCCGAGAAGCCCGCCTTCCCGGAGCACGTCCTCGAGGCGATGAAGACCCCCGCGGACAAACGAACCGCCTCCCATAACGCGGCGCTCTTCACCGCGTGGCGCGCTACCGTCAGCGACTGGGCCGAGGCCAACAAGCAGATCGACGAACTCCATCGGCAATGGCCCGAGGGAACCACGCAGCTCACGCTCACGCCGCGGGATGAAGGCCGCATGACGTCGATCCTGCGCCGCGGCGATTGGCTGAAGCCCTCCCGCGAAGTTTCGCCGAGCGTTCCCAAGGTGCTTCACGGATTACCCGCCGGCGCCGATGGCTCGCGCCTCACGCTGGCCAAGTGGCTCGTCGATCGCCGCAGCCCCACGACGGCGCGCGTGTTCGTTAACCGCATTTGGCAGTCCTACTTCGGCCAGGGAATCGTCAGCACACCCGAAGATCTCGGTGTCCAATCGCCCGCGCCGTCCCATCCCGAGCTGCTCGACTGGCTCGCTGTGGAATTCATGGACAAGGGATGGAGCGTGAAAGGCATCCACCGCCTCATCGTAAACTCCGCGACCTACCGGCAGTCGTCCGTCACCAGTCCCTCGCTGCTGGAGCGCGATCCGGTCAATCAGCTTCTCGCCCGCTCGTCACGCTTCCGGGTGGAAGGGGAGATCATCCGAGACATCGCCCTCGCGTCGAGCGGACTGCTTTCGCCCAAGCTCGGCGGACCGGCCATTTATCCGCCAATCCCCGAGTTCATGAACCAGCCGCCCGTGAGCTACGGGCCGTTCCCGTGGCATGAAGCCGTGGGCGAGGAACGCTACCGTCGCGGCGTCTATGTCTTCCGCCGCCGCAACCAACTCCACCCCGCCATGTCCGCCTTCGACGCGCCCACCGGCGACTTCGCCTGCGTGCGCCGCACCCGCTCGAACACGCCGCTGCAGGCGCTCACGACCTTGAACGAACCGATCTTCAACGAAGCCGCGCGCGCCTTGGCCGTGAAGGCGCTGAACGAAGGTGGCGCCACCGATGATTCCCGCATCGCCTTCGCGTTCCGCCGCGTCACCGCCCGCCCGCCGACCAAGCCGGAGACGGCGGACCTGAAATCGTTCCTCACCCGCCAGCAGGAACGCCTCGCGGAGGGCTGGCTCGACATGCGCGCCGTCGCCGGAGTCGATCCAACCAAGACTCCCAGCCTTCCCAAAGGCACCACTCCTAACCAGCTCGCAGCCTACACGGCGTTGTCGCGGGTGTTGCTGAACCTCGATGAAACGTTGACGAGGGAATGACGAAATCCCAAGGCCAAAGGCCGAAAGAAGATCCAATGAGCGAATACCCAAATACCGCTGTTTCGTCCGAAGTGTCGGATGGAGAGGAGGCGTTTTGGGGTGTCGATGCGGATTCGGGCGCTTGGGCATTGCGGGAGGAGGGCTTGGCCAAGGAACGAGCCTACGACCTTGAGGAACGAACGTCCCGATTCGGAGAAGCGGTCATCGAGTTCGCCAAGAAGATCCCACATAGCCCGATCAACAACCGGCTGATCGACCAGCTCGTCGGAGCCGCCACCGGCATCGGGGCGAACTACTGCGAAGCGGACGACTCGGTCTCGAAGAAGGACTTCAAGAACAAGATTGGCTATTGCCGGAAGGAATCCCGTGAAACCCGCTTCTTCCTCCGCATGGTCGCCGCTGCTGAACCGGACCTGAAACCGGAAGCCCGCAAACTCTGGCAGGAAGCCAAGGAGCTGAATCTCATCTTCAGCGCCATCTGGAGAAAACTGTGAACCAGAATTCTCCATTTCAACGCACCTCGGCTTTCAATCCCTCTGATTTCTCTCGGCCTTTGGCCTTCTAACTTCGTCATTCCCCACCATGAACTGCCAGACTCATTTGTTCCGCGGCCAGGACCCGCGCCTCGTCACCCGCCGCTGGTTCTTCCAGCAATGCGCGGTCGGCCTCGGCGCCGTGGCGTTGAACGCGCTCCTCCAACAGGACGGTTTCGCCGCGACCGCAGCGGGCATCGACCCGATGTCGCCGAAGAAGCCGCACCATGCCCCGAAGGCCAAGCGTGTGATCCATCTCTTCATGGGCGGCGGGCCGAGCCACCTGGAACTGTTCGACAACAAGCCCGAGTTGGCCAAGTGGAACGGCAAACTTCCGCCCGCCGAACTCCTCAAGGGCTACCGCTCCGCCTTCATCAACCCGAACTCCTCGTTGCTCGGACCCAAGTTCAAGTTCGCCAAACACGGCCAGTCCGGCGCCGAGGTGAGCGAGATCCTCCCCTACTTCAGCGAGATCGTGGACGACTGCTGCATCGTGAAGTCCATGGTCAGCGACGCCTTCAACCACGCCCCGGCCCAACTCTTCATGAGCACCGGTTCGCAGATCGCCGGGCGTCCCAGCTTCGGCGCGTGGAGCACCTACGGCCTCGGCAGCGAGACGAAGGACCTTCCCGGCTTCGTCGTGCTCCAGTCCGGCGCCAAGGGCCCGAGCGGCGGCTTCGGCAACTGGGGTTCCGGCTTCCTGCCGACCGTCCACTCCGGCGTGCCGTTCCGTTCCTCCGGCGATGCCGTCATGTATCTCGCCAATCCCCGGGGCGTCGATCCCGAGCTGCAGAAGGACACCCTCGACACGGTCAACCGCCTCAACCGTCGCCGCCTCGACGTCATCGGCGATCCCGAGATCGCCACGCGCGTCGCCTCCTACGAGATGGCGTATCGCATGCAGACCAGCGCGCCCGAGCTGATGGATCTTTCCAAGGAATCCAAGGAGACGCTGGAGATGTATGGCGCCGAGCCCGGCAAATCCTCCTACGCCAACAACTGCCTCCTCGCCCGTCGCCTCATTGAACGCGGCGTGCGCTTCGTCGAACTGTTCCACGAGAGCTGGGACCAGCACGGCGCGCTCGTCAGCGGTCTGACAAAGAACTGCAAGGACACCGACAAGGCGTCCGCCGCGCTGGTGAAGGACCTCAAACAACGCGGCCTGCTCAAGGACACGCTCGTCCTCTGGGGCGGCGAATTCGGCCGCACGCCGATGGTCCAGGGCGGCAATGACGGCCGCGACCATCACCCGAATGCCTTCACCATGTGGATGGCCGGCGGTGGCGTGAAACCGGGGTTGACCCTCGGTGAATCCGACGAGTTCGGCTTCAATGCCGTCCGCGACAAGGTCCACGTTCACGACCTCCACGCCACCCTGCTGCATCTGCTCGGCTTCAACCACGAGAAGCTCACCTACCGCTTCCAAGGCCGCGACTTCCGCCTCACGGACGTGGCGGGCGAAGTGGTGGAGAAGATGATCGGGTGAGCGACAGCGTAACGAATCCACTACATGTCGCGGAAGGATCCGGCGTGAGAGCCGCTTTTTTCTACAACGCCGTTGCTTGGGTGTTGCTGACGGTTTCCACGACGGCGCTTTCTCAAGACGCTTATTTGGTTCGAGAGAACCTACCTGAAATCGATCCCCACTATGGCGAGGCTGCCTACGGTCTTCAATTGGGCTTGAGCGTCAGAACTGAGGTGCCGGGTGATCCGGCGTCGATAGCGGCCTATATGACTTTGCGGAATACAGGGACTGGCCCTGTATTTTTGGACCCGCAATCTTTTCTTTTTTTTGACTTTGCAGCGAATTCATCGACCGGAAAGAAAGCCGTCCTGATGGACTCACCTAGGTCGAGGATTTACTTCATGAAGGATTTCGTCGACCGGGGCGCCCCCACGCTTGACGCAGGAGCTTCGGCAACGGTCCGTGCCAACCTTTCCCGGGCCCTCCTCGTTCCTGAGGCCGGCCGTTACTTTTTCTTGGTGTCGACCAAAATGACCATCAGCACCCAGGCTCCTCCGACCAAGGCATCCCTTCAGCAGATCGAGCTGATAGCGGGCTCGGTCGAATTCGATGTGCCGGCGAGCATGGTCTATACGAACACCGGAAAACACCCCAGCAGCGCGGTGGCGAAGCCCCTCTCGGCATACTACGTCGATCCGTCCACCGGGCGGGACCCTCAAGAACGGGACATGATCCAGCGGGCGAACGAGACGCGGTCAAACGACTTTCGGAAGCACTGGCCCCATCTCATCGATGGAGCGCCCGTTGTCTCCAACGGGTCGGCGACCGCCGTTTCGCCTGTGACTCCTCCTCCTCAAGACACAGTTTCGGTCGAGGATCGTGAAGGATCGCGTTGGTGGCTGGCCGGAGTGGCGGCGATCTGTGCCGCCGTCATCGGGTTTGTCTTCCTGCGGCGGCGGTGAGACGGGCCGCTGCTCTGTCCGATGATGGCTCACCCCTTCACAAACTCCGCATACAGCCGGGCGTAGGCGCCGTTGGCGGCGATGAGTTGGTCGTGGGTGCCGCGTTCGAGGATCTCGCCATGGCCGAGGACGAGAATCTGGTGGGCGTGCCGCACGGTGCTCAGCCGGTGGGCGATGACGAAGCTGGTCCGGCGCTCGAAGAGTTTCTCCAACGCGTGCTGGATGATCGCCTCGGTCTGCGGGTCCACCGCGCTGGTGGCTTCGTCGAGGATGAGGATGCGAGGGCGCGCCACCATCGCGCGGGTGAAGCAGATCAACTGGCGTTCACCCGCGCTGAAGTTGGCCCCGCGTTCGGAGACCTTGGTCTGATAACCTTCCTTCAATCGCAGGATGATCTCGTGCGTGCCGAGCGTCTTCGCGGCGTCCATCACGTCGTCGTCCGTCGCATCGACGCGGCCAAACTTCAGGTTCTCCATGATCGTGCCCGTGAAGAGGAAGTTGTCCTGCGTGACGATGCCGATCTGTTCATGGAGCGACTCGATGGTGGCGTCGGCGAGGTCGAGGCCGTCCATGGTGATATGGCCGCGCTGCGGTTCGTAGAAACGGCTGATGAGGCTGATGACGCTGGTCTTGCCCGAGCCGGTGGCGCCGACGAGCGCGACGGTTTCGCCGGGCTTGGCCTCGAAGGAAACGTCCTTCAACACCCAGTGGTCGGCCGGCGTGGAATCGTAGCGGAACGACACGTCGTGGAAGACGATGTGGCCGCGCACGGGCGGCAGCGGCGTGGCGTTGGGGCGGTTGTGGATCTGCGGCGGCGTGTCGAGCAGGCCGAAGATGCGTTCCGCGCTGGCGGCGGTGGAGAGCACGGCGTTGTAGAGGTCGCCCATCGTCTGGATGGGGCCGAAGAACATGCCCAGGTAGAGGATGAACGCGGCGAGTTCGCCCACGGTGATCTCCTTCCGCTGCACCAGCGCGCCGCCATAACCGAGCACGATGGCCATGCCGATGCCGGACAGCAGCCCGACGAACGGCATGTAGGTATGGAAGATCCGCGCGGCTACAACGACGCGCCGGCCGTATTCGTCGCCAAGCTTCTGGAAGCGCGCGAGGTTCTCCTCCTCGCGTGCGAAGGCCTGCACCACACGCACTCCGGAGATGCTTTCCGCCGCCGCCGAGGTCATGCGTGAACTCTGCTCGCGCATCTTCCGGTAGGCGTTCATGCCCTTCACGTGGAAGATCCGCGTCGCGATGGCCAGCGGCGGGATCACGAGGCTGACGGCGAGGCAGAGCCGCCAATCGTAGCGCAGCATGAGGAGGAAAACGCCGACGAGCGTGAGCCCGCTGGCGAGGAGTTGGTTCGCGCCCCAGGTGAGGATGCGGTCGAGCGAATCGATGTCGGTGTCGGCGCGGTTGATGATCCGGCCCTGGTGGGTCTTGTCGAAGTAGTTGAGGGAAAGTTTCTGGATGTGTTCGAAGACGGCCATGCGCAGGTCGTTCATCGCGCCTTGGCCGACGCGGATCGCGCTCTTCACCTGAGCGACAGAGAGCCCCCAGCCAACGAGCAGATTGCCGAGATAGACCAGGCTGATGACGAGGATGCCGTGCATCGCTGCTTCGGCCGAAGTTCCTGTGGCGAGGAAACGGTCGATGCCGATCTGGATGAACTTCGGTCCGAGCAACGCCGACGCCGTGGCGAGCACGGTGAGGACGAGGTTCAACACCAGCGTCCGTCGGTAAGGCCGGACGTAGCCGAGCAGGCGGCGGAATGTCCCGGCGCTCATGCGGCTCTGCTGGAACTCCTCTTCCAACTTGATGTCGTCTTCGGTGGCCATGGTCAGTGGGCTTCTCCTTGCTGACCGTGAAAGATCGCATTGAGTAGGGCGCTCTTCTCCAGCAGATCGGATGTCGAACCAAACTCGATCAGCCGCCCCTTCTCCATCACCGCCACCCTGTCGGCATGGCGGACGGTGCTGAGGCGGTGGGCGATGACGAAAGTCGTCCGGCCTTGGCTGAGCTTCTGCATGGCTTCGCGGATGGCGCGTTCGGTGTGCGAGTCCACGGCGGCGGTGGCGTCGTCGAGGACGAGGATACGCGGATCGAGCAGGAAGGCGCGGGCGATGGCGAGGCGTTGCTTTTGTCCGCCGGAGAGCGACACGCCGCGTTCGCCGATGACCGTGTCGTAGCCCTCGGCGAGTTCGGTGACGAACTCGTCGGCCTGCGCTGCTTGGGCGGCGGCTACGATCTCGTGGCGCGTGGCCGAAGGACGGCCATAAGCGATGTTCTCCGCGACGGATGAGCTGAAGAGAAACGTCTCCTGAAACACGATGCCGATGCTGTGGCGCAGTTCCGTCAGCGACAGCTCACGTAGGTCGACTCCATCTAAAAGCACAGCGCCAGAGTCCGGATCGTAGAGACGCGGGATCATCTGGACCAACGTCGTCTTGCCCGTGCCCGTCGCGCCGACGATGGCAATCGTCTCGCCCGCCTCGGCGATGAACGACACGTCGTCGAGGGCCTTGCGTTCAGAGTAGGGCGGGCTTCCAGCCTGCCCATTTGAAGTCGGTGCGTCTGCGGCATTCGAAGGTCCAGAAGGGGCAGGCTGGAAGCCCGCCCTACCTTGATAGGCGAAGCTCACGTTCCGAAACTCCACGCGTCCTTTCCCGGCCGGCAGCGGTTTCGTCCCACCCACGAGCGTGCGGGGCTCGTCCACGATCTCCATCAGTCGTTCCGCGCTGGCGCTGGCGTTCTGGAGGATGTTGGTGAACTGGCCGATCGCGCCCATGCGATTGCCGATGGCCATGAGGTAGAACACCACCTTCGCCAGATCGCCCACCGGGATTTCGCCTCGGATCACCATGCGTCCGCCGATCCACAGGACGAGCGGCGTGCTCAGGCCGAAGACGAACTGCGCGAACGGCACGCGCGCCGCCCAGTAGTTCACCGTGGTCATCAGGTTGTTGAGGAACACGTCGCGTTTGCCTTTGAACTTCGCGATCTCGGCCTGCTCCTTGGCGAAGGCTTTCACCACACGCA
Source organism: Verrucomicrobiota bacterium (assembly GCA_038203875.1). Classification (GTDB taxonomy): domain Bacteria; phylum Verrucomicrobiota; class Verrucomicrobiia; order Limisphaerales; family CANJSG01; genus CANJSG01. The sequence goes on along the minus strand of JBBRDN010000068.1, from coordinate 11,286 downwards.
CGCCGGCGATGTTCTCCTGGATCACCGTCGTCATGGCGGAATGCAGGTCATGCACCTGGCGCCAGCGCGGCTGGAGTTTGCTCGCGTAAAAGGCGATCAACCCAATCGTCGGAACCATCGTAGCGAGCGTGAGCCAACCGAGCTTCGGATGGACGAGGAAGATGAGCGCCACCGTCGCCAGCAACGCCACCGCGATGTCCACCACGAGGAAGAGGCAGGCGAAGAGGAAGTCCTGGAGCCGCCAGATGTCGGTGGTGGAGCGCGAGATCAATTCGCCCGTGCTGGAGCGGTCGTGGTAGCGGAAGCCGAGCCGCTGGATGGAATCATAGACGGCGGCGCGGATGTCGTTGAGCGCGCGTTGGACGAGGCGGTTGCGGATCGGGCCGAGCAGGATGCCGTTGCCCACGCGGATGGCGACGAGCGCGATGAAGAGAAGGACGAACGCCTGCAATCCGGCCGGCACGCCCAGTTCGGCGTTGTAGCGCAACTGCGTGATGGCGCTGCCGATGATCTGCGGCTGCGCCATCTCGATGGAGATGTTGACCAGCAGCAGCCCGACGCTCACCGCGACCGCGCCGGGATAGCGTCGCAAGAACACGAGCACGCCCAGCAGGGGCCAACGGCGTTTCGTGACGGTCGACGAACTGTGGGTGGTGGGTTGCAGGTTGCTTGTGGTGGCCGCTGGTTGCTTGCGACGTGGCGAGAACAAACCATGAACCGCTTCCCGCGAACAACCCACAACCGGCAACCTGCCGCGCGCACAAACTTGTGGCTTGGAGTTTTACGCCGTCCGGTTTCAATCCGCCCCACAAACTATGCTGTCACACGTCGTCATCTTCTGGACCGATCCCGCCCAACCCAACGCCGCCGATGAACTCATCGCCGGTGCCGAGAAGTATCTGAGGAACATCCCCGGCGTGGTCCACTTCCACGTCGGCAAGATGGTTCCGAGCCATCGCCCCGTCGTCGACCAGTCCTACCAGGTCGCGCTCAACCTGATCGTGACCGACAAGCAGGCCGAGGAAGCCTACCAGATCCATCCGTCGCATCTGGAGTTCGTGGAGAAGGTCTTCAAGAAGGTCTGCAAGAAGGCGACCATCTACGACTTCGCCTGAGCGTCGGGCCAACTGATCTCAAAACAAAACAGCCTGGGAAGTGATTCCCCGGCTGTTTTGTTTTTTGAGAACACGTTGAAGCATCCGAACCTGAGGTTGGTTTCGGCTAGTCGCGAAACGACTTAGGAAATTGGCCAGCCACGGAGCGGCTGGATGTTCGTGGCAAAAAAGACACGTCCGGGAGGGACGGTAGATGGGGTCTCGGGATCTCCGCCGTCCATCCGGGACGCAGCGGCACCGAGGCACAGGTGTGGGTCGATCGAGGAGCCATTCCCAACCGCTGCGGCTTTGGAAGGCCGCGCTCCGCAGGCGGGGATGCTTGCATGGCCTGCAACCTCGGCGAGCATGCCCCCATCATGAAAACCGTCGCCGTCATTGGCGCCTCGAACGACCGGGGTAAGTTCTCTAACAAAGCCGTGCGCGCCTACGTGAAGCAGGGATACCGCGTTTTTCCCGTGAACCCGCGTGAGTCTGAGATCGAAGGATTGACGGCTTTCGCGAGCGTCCGCGACGTGGCCGATAAGCTGGACCTCGTCAGTGTCTACCTGCCACCGCCGCTCGTCTTGAAGGTCCTCCCCGACATCGCCGCAAAAGGTTGCGGCGAACTCTGGTTGAACCCCGGAACCGAGTCCGCAGAGGTGCTGGCCGAAGCCGAGCGACTGGGTCTGAACGTCATTCAAGCCTGCAGCATCGTCGCTGTCGGGATTTCGCCGGGGAGTTTGTAGGCGCTCTCGCGAACATTTAAATGCGACGCTTCAGGCCCTTAGGACCGCCTTTTTTATGGCAACCGCTTCTTCGGAGCTTGGGGTTCTCAGGAATCGTTAGCCCCTACAAACAGGACTCCCCTGACGAGGTTGCCCAGCCTGACAAGAGCTAGCCCGAATCCCCTGCTGGATTCCCCGCCACAACCCTGCCTGAATGATGATGAACCCCGCTTCATCCAACTCGATCACCCATGAAAGCCATCGCCTCGCTGCTCTCGCTTGTTCTCCTGCCCGTCGCCCTTCTCGCCGCCGATGATCCGAAGGAGATTCCGCTTTGGTCCAACGGCGCGCCCGGTTCGGAAGGGAAGACGGAACCCGAAGTCGTCAAGACGAGCGCCGGCGGCGACCGCAGTGTCTGGAGCATCCACAACCCGTCCATCACGCCGTATCTGCCGTCGAAGGAGAAGTCGACCGGAGTGGCCGTGCTCGTCTGTCCCGGCGGCGGCCATCGTAACCTGGCCATCGAACACGAGGGCTACAACGTGGCGAAATGGTTCCAGGAACACGGCATCGCCGCCTTCGTCCTGAAGTATCGCCTGGCCCGTGAAACCAACTCCACCTACACGATCATCGACCACGCCTTCGCCGACCACACCCGCGCGCTCCGCCTCATCCGCAGCCGCGCCGCCGAGTGGAACATCGATCCCGCCAAGGTCGGAACTCTCGGCTTCAGCGCGGGCGGCGAACTCTCCGTCTTGGCAGCGATGCGTTTCGACGACGGCAAAGCCGCCGCCGCCGATCTGATCGAACGCCAGGGTTCCAAGCCGGCTTTCCACGCGCTGATCTATCCCGGCAACTCCAAGACCATCGCTCCGTTGAAGGATTCGCCCCCCGTCTTCATCGCCTGCGGCTACGGCGATCGCCAAGACATCGCCGAAGGCATGGCCGACGTGTATCTGCGCTACAAGAAGGCCGGCGTGCCGGCGGAACTGCACATCTACTCGAACGCCGGCCACGGCTTCGGCCTGCGTGCGTCGAATAAGTCCTCCGCCGGCCGTTGGGCGGATCGTTTCACCGACTGGCTGACCGACAGGGGAATGCTGCCGAAGCTTTGAGGCCGCCCCCGCCCGCTGCCTACTTTCTCGCGCCAGCCTTCGGTTCGTCGCGGATGAGCGGGATCTTTAGAGGAGCCGGGGTGCTGGTGGTGTAGGGAAGTTTGTCGCCGAGTTCCGCCTGAAGTTCCTGCAGCCGCGGCGTGAGACGGAAGAGCACGCTCGCGCCCTCCGGCGTCGTGACCATGTCCTTCTGTTCGAGCTTGTCGTCGGACAGGTCGAAGATCTGCGTCTTGTTGATATGGGTGTAGCGGATGAGCTTGAAACGTCCGTCGGTGATCCCGCGCTGGACGTTGCCGTAGGCGAAGAACAGTTCGTCGCGGTGTTTGTTGGTCGCACCCGTCAGCACACCGGCGAAAGAACGGGCATCCATCCCGGCGGCGGGCTTCAGGCCGGCGAGCTCGCAGAGCGTTGGGTTCACGTCATGGAGGTAGACGAGCGCATCGCTGCGCCGACCGGCGGAGATGCCGGGACCGGCGACGATCAGCGGCACGCCGACGCTGTGTTCGTAGAGGTTCTGCTTGCCGAGCAGGCCGTGGCTGCCGAGAGCGAGGCCGTTGTCCGAGGCGAAGGCGATGATGGTGTTTTCCAGAAGCCCCTTCTCCTTCAGCAGCGCGACCAGGTCTCCGATGCGGGCGTCGAGATGCGTGATCATCGAGTAGTAGCGGGCGGTCTCCTCGCGGACCGCTTCGACGGTGCGGGGCCATGGCAGGAGCTGTTCGTCGCGGACGAGCATCTCGCCGTTGTTGAAGGCGTGTTCGCGGCGGAAGTTCCGGGGCATCGAAACGTTCTCCACGGTATACATCTTTTGATATCCCTCCGGTGCCTGACGCGGGTCGTGCGGCGCGGTGAACGGCACGTAGAGGAAGAAGGGCTTGGACGCATCCTGCCGGGCGATGAAGTCCTTGGCCGCAGCCGCGAAGATGTCGGTGGAGTAGCCTTTCAGCACGGTGGCGCGGGTGACGGGATAAAGACCGGCCGGATCGTAGGATTGGATCGGAACCTTGAAGTGGTCGCCCATGCCGCCGAGGAAGAGGTTGGTGCCATCCGAGAACGCGGCCGAGAGCGCCCTTCCGCCGTTGTGCCACTTGCCGACGATGTAGTCGCGGTAGCCGGCCTCGCGGAAGATCGCCGGAAGGAAGACATGGTTGGTCCCGATCGCCCCGAGCTGCTTGGGCTCGAAGCGGAAGAGGTGCTTTCCCGTCATCAACATCGCCCGACTCGGCATGCATACCGCGCCGACCGTGCTGCCCATGATATGGGCGCGCGTGAACGCCGTGCCGCGGTTGACTAGCTCGTCGAGGTTCGGCGTGAGGATTTCCTTGTTCCCGAGGGCGCGGATCGCTTCCGGGCGCATGTCGTCGGCGAGGATGAACACCACATTGGGCTTCGGCGACGGTGCCGCCGCCGATGAGCTGCACAACGACAGGCCGAGGAGGAGAGCGGGGAGGAGATGGCTGGCAATGGACCGTGCGGTTGGCATGGCGGCAGTTCTGCCACGAGTCGGTTTGGCGGGAAACTCGAAACCCGAAGAACCGCGACCGGATGCCCGCCGTTTTGGCCTTCGCGCTTCTTCAATTCGCGGCTTCGCCGCGACGTTTCTCTTCCCCTTTCCCGCGACCGCTGTTTAGCCTCAAGGCGCTTTTGCAGCGAAACCAGCCCCAGACTTTTATGAGCACCACCGCAGCCAACAATTTCCCCAAGCTTCACAACGCCATGTGGCCCGGCCTCGTCGGCAAGGGCAGCCCGGGGGCGGAGCCGTTCATCGACCTCGACACCATGCTCGACTTCACCGCCAAGGCCGAGGTGAACGGGGTCAAGTTCGACGGCGTGGATCTCTTCCTCTACAACCCGCATGTCGACATCGACATCTCGGACGACGGCATCAAGAAGCTCGCCGAGAAGATCGCCCGACGCGGCTTCAACGTCGGCTCCGTCGTGGCGCCCGTTTGGTTCGACGCCTCGGCCGGCGGCGACGAGAAGGCCCGCGCCAACTTCGTCACCCACGTCCGCAAGGCCGTGCGCATCGCGTCGAAGCTCCGTGAACTCGGCGTCCGTCCCCATGGCGTCGTCCGCATCGACTCCGCCACCGCCGTGACCGCCTGGGACAAGGACCCCAAGGGCACGACCAAACTCATCGCCCAGACCTTCCGCGAAGCCGGCAAGGTGGCGAAGGGCGCTGGCGAACGACTCGCCGCCGAGGGTGAGATCTGCTGGGGCGCCATGCACTCGTGGAAATACATGGTGCAGCTCCTCGAACTCGTGGACATGCCCAAGGTCGTCGGCTTCCAGGCCGACATGTCGCACACGCACCTCTACACCCTTGGCTACAACGCCGAGGCGCACCGCATCGTGCCGAAGAACTACCACTACGAGCCGGGCGAATTCCACAAGGCGGTGGTCAAGCTGACCGACGCGCTCCGTCCCTGGACGATCGACTTTCATGTCGCGCAGAACGACGGCTCCGTCTTCGGCTCCGGCGACCACGAGAAGACCGGCCGCCACTGCCTCGCCACCGATCCGAAGGGCAAGCTCAACATCGCCCGCGACTCCGGCTACTGGCTGCGCGACAAGGCGGGCAAGGTCACCAAGAAGCTGAAGCACATCTGCTGGGACGGCTGCATGTTTCCCAACGACGTCCTGGGCAAACAGGAGACGTGGAACAACATCCTCGCCGCCATGATCCAGGTCCGCGAAAACCACGGATGGAAGGCGTAACCCAATGGTCTTAGCCATGAAATGGCACAAAGAGCTCAAAAGGAGGAGCCATGGACATCCTGAAGCTTTGTGACGTGGTCCGCGAGACGGGCTTCGCGGCCCACAAGTATCTTCGCAACGGACATCTCGAGAAGATTTACGAGAACTCCTTGTGCCATCGCCTGCGCAAAGCTGGTTTCCACGTAGCGCAGCAGCATCCACTTCAGGTGTATGACGAGGACGGGACGTTATTGGGGGACTTTTACGCGGACCTGTTCGTGGACAACCGCCTAATTGTCGAACTCAAGGCCGTGCGGTCGCTGGCAGACGAACATGTCGCCCAAGTCCTCGGTTATCTCCGTGCTTCGCGCATTGAGCATGGCCTGTTGATCAATTTTGGCGCGCCCCGTTTTCAGATCCGTAAATTCATACTCAACGACGCCATCGAACAGGAACTCCGATAGCCATCGGGACTCGGTCTCCCTTTGCGCTCTTTGTGCCTTTTCGTGGCCAACCAACCCATATGGCAAAGAAACAACTCCGCATCGGTCTCATCGGCTACAGCTTCATGGGCCGCGCCCACAGCAACGCCTTCCACCAGGTCAACCACTTCTTCCCGTCCTCCTACGAGGTCGTCCCGCAGGCCGTGTGCGGCCGCGATGCCGCCAAGGTGCAGGAGTTCGCCGACAAGTGGGGCTACAAATCCATCGAGACCGACTGGAAGAAGCTCATCGCACGCGACGACATCGACGTCGTCGACATCGCCACGCCGAACAACATGCACGCCGAGCAGGCCATCGCCGCCGCCAAGGCCGGCAAGATGATCCTCTGCGAGAAGCCCCTCGGTCTGAACGCCAAGGAAGCCGAGAAGATGCTCAAGGCCATCGAGAAGGCCGGCGTGGCCAACATGGTCTGGTATAACTACCGCCGTTGCCCCGCCGTCGTCCTCGCCAAGCAGATCATCGATTCCGGCAAGCTCGGGCGCATCTTCCACTACCGCGCGAACTTCCTCCAGGATTGGACCATCAACGCCGACCTGCCCCAGGGCGGCACCGGCCTCTGGCGCCTCGACGCCAAGGTCGCCGGGTCCGGCGTCACGGGCGACTTGCTCGCGCACTGCATCGACACCGCCATGTGGCTCAACGGCGGCATCAAGGACGTGAGCGCGATGACCGAAACCTTCGTCAAGGAACGCAAACACAACCTCACCGGCAAGGTCGAGAAGGTCAGCATCGACGATGCCTGCCTGTTCCATTGCCACTTCAACAACGGTTCGCTCGGCCTCTTCGAATCGACCCGCTACGCCCGCGGCCACAAGGCCCTCTACACGCTCGAGATCAACGGCGAGAACATGTCCCTCAAGTGGGACCTGCACGACTTGCATCGTCTCCAGATCTTCGACTACACCGACGAAGGCACCGAACGCGGCTGGAAGAGCGTCCACGTCAGCGACGGCGATCATCCCTACTGCGGCAACTGGTGGGTGCCCGGCCTCCAGCTCGGCTACGAACACAGCTTCATCCACGCGATGGTCGAGTTCGTGCGCGGCCTCGAAAACGGCAAGGGCTGCAAGCCCGACTTCAAGGACGGCCTCGCCACGGACTACGTCGTGGACGCCGTGCTCGCCTCCGCCAAGGCCAAGAAGTGGACCAAGGTGAAACAGGTCAAATCCTGATCAACGCCCGCTGGTGCGGAGCAGAGACTCCGCCAAAGATTCAGAGCCCGTCTCGAGCAATCGAGGCGGGCTTTTCGCTGCCCTCAAGGACTGAGATCACTGATCGCTAAACCGCCAGCGCCGTCGGCCTTGGCTTCCAAGGTTTGCAGACAGAACACGGAGGAGTCCATGCTGGGGCCATGTTGGTCCGCATGCTTCTTCTGGTGGGTCTTTTCTTGAACGCGGCTCCGTCACGCGCGCCGGAGAAGCCCGGGTTCCCGGACGTCCCGCAGCTTGGACGGCTTTTCGTGGCGTCGCTCACGAACGCCCCGTTCCCCCACGCGTCACGGACCAATGGCCACACATACCAGGGCGTCGCTTATCCGGCCGCGAAAAACTATGCGGACAGCTCGACGGCGTTCTTCGTCCCGCGCGGGTTCAAGCCCGGAACGGAGATCGACGTCGTCGTCCATTTCCACGGGTGGAGGAACTCGATCGCCGGGGCCGCGCGCGACTTCGACCTGCTGGGCCAGTTCGCCGCCAGCCGTCGCAACGCCGTGCTGATTCTCCCGGAAGGTCCGCTCAACGCGCCGGACTCGTCGGGTGGCAAACTGGAGGACGCCGGAGGTTTCTCGCGGTTCATGGCCGAAGCGATGGCCGCTCTGAAGGCGAATGGAGTGCCCAGCGATGCAAGGTTGGGCCGCGTCATCCTGTCAGGGCACAGCGGCGCGTATCGCGTGATCTCGGCGATCGTCGAATCCGGCGGACTGCCGGAAGCCGTTCGTGAAGTGTATCTGTTCGACGCGCTCTACGGTCAGACCGACCGTTTCCAACGGTGGTTTGAATCGGCCCCTGACCGGCGATTCGTCGTGATCTACGCCGACACCGGCGGAACACTGGAAGAAACCAAGAAATTCATCGCCACGATGGACGCCCGAAAGACCGCTCCTCTGGTAAGCGAAGAATCGACCGTGACAGATCCGCAACTCCGGACGAACCACCTCGTGTTTCTCCACTCGTCCAAAGGCCACAACGAAATCCTGTCCACCGGGGGCAACCTCCGGCGATTTCTGGAGACCGGGTTCCTTACAGAACTCGCGGCGAAAGATTGAGAACCACCCGGCGGTCGATTGATCGCCTTCAGATCCCGGGTTCCTTTCGATTGCTGTCCTGGCTGCGGTTCAAGACCTTCAGGTAGTCGGCCCGTTTGATCCACTGGGCGTGGCCGTCGCAGAAGTTCATGTTGGTTCCGTCGGCGCCGTGGTTGTCCTCTGGGTCGGGCCAGTTGTTGTGGGCGCTGCCCAGCCCCTCGCTTCCGCTGTCGTCGGCGTCGAGGAACAGCATGATGTTTGACGCGCCTGGCCGGGAGCCCAGGGAGGCGAACGACCTCCGGATGACCTTGGAGTTTACGGAGCTTTCAGTCTTCTTGATGGTGATCGGGAAGCCATCGGAAGTCAGATCACCCATCGTGCCAAAGATCTCGTAGCTTGTGCCGTTGGCCTTCTTGTTGACGGCGTTATCCACCAGATCAAACACGTAGCGCTGCGTGGAGAACGGCTTTTTTTCCGTGTCTGGCCGGACGACGTTTCTCGTGCCGGGACAGGTGGAACTCTGCAGCGGCTTCACTTAGTAGGGATGGAGCCAGGCGTCGTCGTCATTCGAACTGCTGCGGGGCGCGGAGGCGCGCACCGCGGAGGAACTCCAGGCGGCCATCGCCGCCGCCCTGGCCGCCCTCAACTGGTTCACCTCATGTGGCTACAGCTTAATTTAATTTCCTCTAGATACTATCGTGGGCGGGAAGGCCCTCAAAACAACCGACGTTGTTGCGTCGAAAGCGACAGTTCGGCGTCGAAAACGGCACCACCCTTCTCACAGCGGCTCCGGCACTTTGTTCGTTACGATTGGGTGACCTGATCGACCAAGTGCTTCCACTAACGCACACCGCGGCATCGCGGCCCGCCCGCCCTACTTGGCACGGCACGATCCCGGTCACCATCATTCCTTCGTGAAGACCGCCGTGTAGCCGATGGTGAAACTCTTCTCGAAGTCGAAACGATCCAGCCAGTAGCAGAGCGGCCGGAAGAGGAAGGTCAACAGCAGCAGGCCTAGGATCCAGAACGGGAAGAACAGGACCGTCGCCAAGACGCATCCCGGAACGGACAGCCCGCGTCGCTTCGCCCGGAACGGATCGACCTGCTTCATCAGCTTCCTCGGCAGATCGCCGACGCGTTTTCCCAGGAGCCAGAACGCCCCGCCCATCTTCTCGCACTCGCGGATTTTCCAGCCGGTCCTGCGCGCGAGTTCCGCCAGGCCGTAGTGGGTGAAGTGGAAGAAGTGCCACGGCTCGCCATGCAACGGAGCGGTCAGCGGCACGCTCAGGAAAAACTTCCCGCCTGGTTTCAATATCCGCTTCAGCTCCAGCAGCACGACAGCCGGATCGGGCACGTGCTCTAGGACCTGGGTCAACAGGATCGCGTCGTAGGTGGCGTCCGGTTGGGGGATCGAATCCAGGAAACACTCGAAGTCGTGCTTCGCCTCGTAGAACCCGCCCGGCACGTCGCACGACTCGTAGCGCTGGCGGTGGAACAGCGGCGCGTAGGGCCGAATACCTGCGCTTGCATCGAGGACCAGCGCGCCGGCGGGAAGCTCTTCCCCGGCCTGCCTGAGGAACGCGCGGATGCGTCCGTTCTCCGGATCAATCACGGAACGTATCCCGCCCTCCGGCCACCAGCCGAGCCAGCCGGCGCGCGGGTTCAATGGGATCTGTGGCGCGGTGGAACTCATTTCACGTGCTCGGCGTAAAGGGCTTCGAGGCGGTCGGTCATGGCGGCGAGGCTGAAGTTCTGCCGCACGCGCTCACGACCCGCGAGGGCCATGCGGCGGCTTTCGGCCGGGGCGTCCAACGTCGCGATGATCGCAGCCGCTAGCGCAGCCGGATCGGCGGGCGGGACGAGCCGGCCGGTTTCGCCGTCGCGGATGACTTCAGGAATGCCTCCGATGTTGCTGCCGATGACCGGCGTTCCACAAGCGAGGGCCTGGTTCGCGGCCTGTGGAACGGCTTCGTGGAGCGACGGCATCAGAAGGACGTCGAGCGAACGCATGATGGCCGGCACATCGTCGCGGTTGCCCGTCATGGTGATGTGTTCCTGCAGGCCGGCCTGGACGATGTGTTTCTCGATGTCCGGCCGGATGCCTCCGTCGCCGACGATGAAGCAGTGGACCCTTCGCCCGCCATCGATGAGCAGTCTCACCGCGTCGATCAGATGGATGTGCCCCTTGGCACGCCGGAGGATGGAGACGGTCCCTATCAGCGGCACGTCCGCCGGGATGCGCGTTCCGCGCAAATCTGCCTTCGGTCCTTCCGGCGTGAAGACGTCCAGATCCACGCCCGTAGGCAAAGTCGTGAAGCGGTCCGGCGGAAGTCCGAATGCTTCGGCAAGGCCGGTGGAAATCTGCGAACTGGTGGCGATGACGTGGTCGGCCAGTTTTGCGTAGACGATGCGGCTGAGCCACGCCGTCTTCGGGGGCATGTCGAAGTGCCGCGAGCGGATGACGAAGGGGACTCCCGCCGCCTTGGCCGCCATGCCCACGACCCAGCCGTCGCGAGAGCTGTGGGTGTTGACGATGTCGGGTTTGATCTCCTCTAGCCAACGCCGCACGCGGATGAACTCGCGAACATACCAGCGCCGGAGCGGTGAACAGGGAAACGCCTCGAAGCCCTCGGCCACCGACCGCTTGTAGACCTCGCTCTTCGTATCGGCGATGAGGCGGATCTGCGAACCGCGTTTGCGGAACTCGCGCAGCTCGATCAGCACGCGTCGCTCCTGCCCGCCCCAGCCGGGGGAGGCCTCCGAGTGGACGATGTTCCAACGACGGGGTGAGGGCGACGGCATGGGTTTCCGTGTTCTTGGGATCGAACGGACGGCGCCGGTTGATCGCGTTTCACGCGGGCGATGGCAAGCCCGGGATTCTCCGTCGTCACCGAACTGCGGCTTTCCTTCCGC
>JBBRDN010000067.1:0-19675 GCA_038203875.1 Verrucomicrobiota bacterium | reverse complement strand
GGCTCCGGTCGAAAGGAGGATCGTAATCGAGCCCACCGCGATGAGAGGGGCTTTCAGCCGGTTGCTGATTGAAGGGTTCATTTCTGCGCTGGCCTTGAGCCCGAACCAAACGAATGCCGTGAGTCCCGCCACCATAGCCCAGGCGTTGAGCGGAACTCGGCCGAGCAGATCGACAAACGATTCCTGCACATTCGCGCCGGATTTGAGGCGGGCGATGCGGAGGTTGTTGGCGATTTCCGAGTCATTGGGCGCAAGGCGGTGGGCTTGGATGAGCGCATCGACCGCCAGGCCGATGCGACCGGCTTGAAGCCAGGCGGTGCCCAGATTGAAATAAGCGGTCGCATTGGCCTGGCCCGAGTCGATGAGGCGCTCATATGCTTGGGCGGCCTCCACATGTTTGCCGCGCTCGAAGAGCCGGTTCGCTTCTTCGAAGGCATTGCCGCCATTTTCTGCTGCGATCGCGCCAGCGGTGATGAGGGTGGCTGCGACTGCGATCTTCGCGGCTGTTGTGACCGAGCGGAGGAACCGGAGGCTGTGTTTTAACAAATCCATGACTGCTGTCGGTGACGTTGGCGCAAGTTGGGCAGCGTCGGCCAGACCGTTGTTCAAACTGGGCTGCGAATTGCTTGTGAGCTTCCGCTCCGCCTGCGTCTCGACACCCGCCGAATAGGCGCTCAGTCTCATGGGGTGATCCGTTCCATTCTGGTTTTGTCCGCCGTCTGTTCGGCTGGTTCCCTCTTCGGCGCGACGACCTTGATTCACTGCGGACGGCTGATCGACGGCGTTTCAGACCAGGTCCGCACTGAAATGACCTTGGTCGTTTCGAGCAACCGAATCGTCGGGATCGAACCGGGCTACAAGTTGGCGTTGGCGGACGATCAGGTGATCGACTTGAAGAACCGGACTGTCTTGCCGGGCCTGTTCGACATGCATGTCCACCTTCAGTTGCGGCCGTCGCCTTCGGCCTATGGCGACAAAGCCATGTTGAATCCCGAAGACCTCGCCTACCGCGCCGTGGCCCACGCCAAGACCACGTTGATGGCAGGGTTTACCTCGGTTCGCGATCTCGGCGGCGAGCAGGTCATCGGCCTCAAGAAAGCCATCAGCGAGGGAATCCTCGAAGGTCCGCGGATCATCGCCGCTGGGCGGGCCATCGCCATCACCGGCGGTCACGCCGACCAAAGCAACGGCTTGAACCGCGAACTCGCCGGTGATCCAGGGCCGGAGAAAGGCGTGGTGAACGGCCCCGACGACGCCCGCAAAGCCGTTCGCCAGCGCTACAAGGAAGGCTCCGATTGCATCAAGGTGACCGCAACCGGCGGCGTGCTCAGCCTGGCCAAGGACGGTTTTCGCCCTCAGTTCACCTCGGAGGAGCTCGTTGCCGTCGTGCAGATGTCGAAAGACCTGGGCATGCCCACAGCCGCCCATGCCCATGGTGCGGAAGGAATGAAGCGCGCGGTCCTCGCGGGCATTGGTTCCATCGAACACGGCACCATGATGACGGAGGAGGTTATGGGACTGATGAAGGAACGCGGCACCTACTACGTCCCGACCCTCAGCGCCGGCAAATACACCGAAGAGAAAGCCCGGGTGCCCGGCTTCTACCACCCGATGGTGGCGAAGAAGGCATTGGCCATCAGTCCGTTCATGACCGAAACGTTCAGGAAGGCCAACCGCTTTGGGGTTAAGATCGCTTTCGGAACCGACGCAGGTGTCTTCCCCCATGGTGACAACGCCAAGGAATTCCAATACCTCGTCGAAGGCGGGATGAGCCCGATGAAGGCGATCCAGTCCGCGACGATCGAAGCGGCCAAGCTGGGCGAGGTCGACAAGGAGTTGGGATCGCTCGAAGCCGGAAAAATGGCGGACATCATCGCCGTCGACGGAAATCCTGTGGAGGACATCAAGACCCTGCAGCGGGTCGGTTTCGTGATGAAGGACGGCGTGGTCGTCAAACGCTGAGCGCCTTTCCTGTTTACCGAGGCCCTTGGCGGCGATAGTCCTGTCGCGTGATGAAGATCCTCGAGCTTTCTGCCGGTTTGCCCGTTCGGACGTTTGCACAAGGCTCGCCCGTGATCGAACAGGGCGCGGCCTGCGGCGAGATGCTGATCCTCCTGGAGGGCGAAGTGGAGGTGCTTCGTGACGATGTCCGCGTCGCCAAGGCGGCCGAACCCGGCGCCGTGTTCGGGGAAATGTCAGTCCTACTGAACACGCCCTACACGGCAACGGTTCGAACCTTGAAGCCTTCTCGTTTTGCCGTCGTGGTGAACCCGAGGGAGTTCCTCGCCTCGTCTCCCGAGGCCAGCCTGCACGTCGCCCGCCTGCTCGCGAAGCGGATCGATGCGCTGAACAGCTATCTGATCGATGTGAAGAGGCAATACGAGGGGCACGACCATCTCGGGATGGTGGATGATGTGCTCGAAACCCTCATGCACCGTCAGCCGAAGACTTCGCTGCGTCCGGCGGGACCAGTTTCCGGAGGTTGAGGCATTTCGACTCCGGGCCGGCAAGCGAGTTCCAATCGGCTCTCTCCGACTCCAAGTCGATCGAGAGGGTCGTTGGGCAGGAACCGATCTGGCGCCCCGGGTTGAAGACCCATGTCTCCCCCACTCGATCAATCCATGAACCGTCCGGGTAGAAGGGGGCGTTGTGGATGTGGCCGGACAACACGCAGTCGGGCGAAAGCCGATTGATCCAACCGACGAGCTGATCATCTCCGGCGAACTTTTTCCCGGTCCAGCTCACCTTGCTTCGGTCCGGCGGAGCGTGGTGGATCCAGACCCAACGGAATCCTTCCGGGGGACGGGAGGCTTCGAGTTGGGCTTCGAGTTCGCCGCGCGAAACCGGTCCGTCCCACCACGGGCACACGGTGATGCGGGTGGTCCCCACGTCGATGGATTCGCCGTCGACATGCAGCCCATCTGTGCCCGCGTCCTTCAACCAGCGGGCGATTGATTCCCCGGCGGCGTTGCGCTCGTCGCCGTCGTGGTTTCCCGAGCAGACCAGCACTCGGCTGAGTTGGCGGAGCCGCTTGAGATACTTTTCGACGACGATCGCCTGGACGTCGATCTCGACCACGCCCGCCAGGTCGAGGAGATCGCCGCCAATGATGACCGCGTCATGTCCCACCGCATTCGCCGCCAACCAGTCGAACTGCTTCAGTGCATAGTGAAGGTCGGCGACGAACAGGATCTTCATGGTCCGATAGGCGGGAGACGCATGATCGCTTTGGATACGACGAGAACAGACGCGGAATCCACGGGTCAATTCAGGCTCACAAGCGCTTGCGCCGCCCTGCCGACCCTCTCGGTCTCTTCCGGGTTCAGCCCGCTAAGCAGCGGCAGGATCGGGCCCATGTCGGCGATGCCGGCGAGGCGAACGGCTTCGTGAAGCACGCGGATGGGATTGATCCCGTTGCGGAGGTCTTCCAGCGGCGTGAACTGTTCGCGGATGTGTTCAGCCTCGGCCCAGTTGCCCGCGGTGCAGGCCCTGAGGAACTTCGCGGACAACGCGGGCGCGACGCAGACGCATCCGCTGGTGAAGCCGTTGATCTTGAAGTCGCGCAGGTGGACGATCGCCGGCTGCTCGCCAATGCCGCTGACGATGAGAGACGGAGACACCTGCTGGACGAGCTCCTTGAGGAACGGATCGTCGGCCGGGTCGTCACGGACGATGGCGTATTTGATCCAAGAGACGCAGCCGTCCTTCACAAGCCGGGCGACTTCCTTGGGCGTCACGTAGCCTTCCTGCTTCACGTAGACGACGATCGGTCGGCCATACGTTTCGGCAAAGCGCCGCAAGCCTGTCTCCACGCCAGCGAAGGTGCTCAGGCCCTGGTGTGGCAGGACCATGACGGTGGGGAAGGGGAAGTCCTTCGCAATGGCCGCCTGGTCCATCGACAAACCGTAGGCCGGTCCCGCAGAAGGCACGATCAAGGTGTTCGCGCCTGCGGCTTCAGCCAGGATCTGGAGCGTGGAGGCGTATTCGCTTGGGCGGATGTGGTAGAAGTTCGCGTTGCCACCGTAGAGGAGGATGTCCACGCCGCCTGCTTCGATGTGGCGGATGAGTTTGGTGTTCGCGTCCTTCAGCACCCGTTCGTTTCCGTCGCGGGCCAGCGGCGGAACGGCGATGACAGAGGAGGCGAGACGGGCGGTGGTGATGTGGCGTGTGTCCATGGTGGGATTGGAATAATCAGAAAATCTCCGGCTCCGCCTGGGGCGGGCCGTGGTGCAGGAACTTGAAGTCGCATCCTTCGTTGGCCTGGGTGACTTCGTCGCTGAAGAGTTTGCCGTAGCCTCGGGTGAAGCGCGGCTCCGCCGGCTTCCAAGCGGACTTGCGTCGTTCAATCTCCTCTGTGGCCACGTGCCAATGGATGCGGCGGTTGGGAACGTCCAGCTCGATCAGGTCGCCGTCTTGGACCAAGGCCAGCGGGCCGCCGATGGCCGACTCGGGCGCGACGTGGAGGACGCACGCGCCGTAGCTCGTGCCGCTCATGCGCGCGTCGGACAGCCGGACCATGTCGCGGATGCCGGCCTTCAGGAGCTTCTTTGGGATCGGAAGCATGCCCCACTCGGGCATTCCGGGCGCGCCGACAGGCCCGGCGTTCTGGAGGACGATGATCGAATCCGCCGTCACGGGGAGTTCTTCGGAATCAATGCGAGCCTTGAGGTCGGGGTAGTTCTTGAAGACCAGCGCCGGGCCAGTGTGCTTGAGGAAGCGCGGCTCCATGGCGGTGTGTTTGATGACACAGCCGTCGGGCGCAAGATTGCCCTTAAGCACCGCGATGCCGCCTTCGGCTGCGAGCGGTTTCTCGCGCGGGACGATGATGTTCTCGCCGAAGACTTCTGCGCCTTCGATGTCTTCACCGAGGGTCTTGCCGGAAATGGTCAATGCTTCCAGATGAAGCAGGTCTTTCACCCGGGAAAGCATCGCGGGAATGCCTCCGGCGTCGTGGAAATCCTCCATGAGGAACTTCCCTGCCGGCCTGATATTCGCCAGCACGGGCGTGCGGCTCGCGATGGCGTCGAAGTCGTCCAACGTGATCTTGATGCCCGCGCGTCCGGCCATGGCGATGATGTGGACGATGGCGTTGGTCGATCCGCTGATGGCCATCAGCGTGGTGATTGCGTTGAGGAAGGACTCGCGCGTCAGGATCTTCGAGGGCTTCAGGTCGGTCCAAACCATCTCCACGATGCGGCGTCCGCACTGCGCGGCCATGCGGGCATGGGCGGAATGAACTGCGGGCAAGGTCGCCGCGCCCGTTGGAATGAAACCCAACGCCTCGACCACGGCCGCCATGGTCGAAGCCGTGCCCATCGTCATGCAGGTGCCGGGCGAACGGGCGATGCCGTCCTCCAGTTCGGACCAAGCGTCGCAGCTGAGTTTTCCGGCGCAGCGTTCGGCCCAATATTTCCAGACGTCGCTGCCGCTGCCGAGAGTCTCATCGCGCCAACGGCCCTTCAGCATCGGACCGGCGGGGAGAAAAATGCACGGAAGGTCGACCGTGAAGGCGCCCATGAGCAGAGCGGGCACCGTCTTGTCGCAGCCGCCGAGCAGCACGGCGCCGTCGAGCGGATGGCAGCGGAGCGTCTCCTCGACCTCCATGGCCGTGAGGTTCCGGTAGAGCATCGTCGTCGGCTTCATGAACTGCTCGCCGAGCGACATGACGGGGATCTCCACTGGAAAACCGCCCGCCTGATACACGCCGCGCTTCACCTGTTCGGCGCGTTCGCGGAGATGGGTGTGGCAGGTGTTGAGATCGCTCCAGGTGTTCAGGATGCCGATGACGGGTTTGCCGACGAAGTCTTCGGAGTCGAAGCCCATCTGCTTCGTGCGCGAACGATGGCCGAAAGAGCGGAGGTCGTCGGGGCCGAACCAGCGATGGCTGCGGAGTTCGTCGGGGCGTTTGCGCGTCGGGGTCATGGGAACAACGGGTTTAGGCTACGAGAGCCACCGAAGGGAATGCAACGGCGGCGAACGGACAGTCCGTGTTCTCCGTCAGGGTTCGCCAAGGATGCCTCGGAGCTTCTCCCTCAGGTCATCGACGCGGAACGGCTTTTGGAGGAATCCCGCCAGACCCTTCCCGGTGAAGCGGTTGATGGCATCCTGCTCGTTGAAGCCGCTCATCAGGACGACCTTCACAGCCGGCCGGATCAGGCGCAGCTCTCGGAAAGTCTCTTCGCCGTCCATGCGGGGCATTGTCAGGTCCAGCAGCACGGCCACGATGCCTTCGTCCTCCGTGAACCGCATCAGTCCCTCTCGTCCGTCCACCGCCGGCACCGCATTGAAGCCCAGCTTCTCAACCATCCGAATGGCCACGGCGCGCACGCTGTCCTCGTCGTCGACCACGAGGATGGTGCCTGATCCCGTCCAGTCTGCCTTTGGCCGGACGATTTGCGACACGGTCTTCGACGACATGCCCTGGCCGGGCAGCAGGATCTTGAACGTCGTTCCTTTCCCCGCCTCGCTGTAGACCTTGATGGTGCCCTTGTGGCCCCGGACGATCCCGAGCACGGCCGCCAATCCAAGACCTCGGCCGGTGAACTTGGTGGTGAAGAACGGATCGAAGATCCGTGCCAGGGTGTTGGAGTCCATGCCGCAGCCGTCGTCGCTTACCTCGACAAAGCAGTAGCGTCCCGGGGCGAGTTCGGGCGCGCTGAACGCGGAGGCGAGGTAGGCGGAACTGGCTTCGAGTTCGCCGGTCTGGATCGTCACCTGGCCGTCGCGGTCTCCTATCGCTTCCGACGCGTTGATCACCAGGTTCATCACGATCTGGCGGATCTGCGTGGCGTCGGCCCGGACGACCGGCAGCGAATCGGCCAGATGGAACTTCAACTTGGCCCGCTTGCTCATGGACGCCACCAGCAGATGGGTGGTTTCCGCCACCAGTTCGCTCAGGTCGATGTCGTCGAGCACGAACCGGCCCTTGCCCGAATAGGCCAGCATCTGTTTGCAGAGATCGGCCGCGCGCATGGCCGCCTTTTCAATCTGCTCGACGTAGCTCTGCACGGCCGATGATGGCGAGAGTTCCGCCCGGGCCATCGAGGCGTTGCCCAGGACGCCGGTCAGCAGGTTGTTGAAATCATGGGCGATTCCACCGGCCAGCACGCCGAGGCTTTCGAGCTTCTGCGCGTCGAGCAGCTTGCGTTCGACCTTCAAGCGCTCTTCCTCCGCGCGCTTGGAGGCGGTGATGTCCATGAACGCGCCGACAGCGCCGCGGACCCGCCGCTCCTCGTCGAACAACGGGGCGGACGACGAAAGCAGGGTGATTTTCTGGCCGTCGTCGAAAACGATGTCCTCCTCGAAGTTCCGGATCACCTCGCCCGTCGTTGCGGACAGTTGGATGGGGAGCTCTTCGGGGGAAAGCTCGCTGGTTCCGCGGAACACCCGGAAGTTCCGCGGCTTCTCTTCCGGTGGCCCGCTGAGCGAGGCGTTGGCCCCCTGTTGCAGCTTCAGGATCTCCGTGAAGGCGCGGTTTGTGCGGATGTTGCGGCACGCGGGGTCGTTCGCGATTCCGATTCCCACCGGGATGACGTCGAGCAGGGCCTCAAGCTCTTCAACCCTCTGCGCCAGGCGTGTGTTCAATCGCCGCACCTCCTCCTCCGCCTTGCGGCGCTCATCGACCTCTTTTCCCAGCCTCTCCGCCGTTTGCAGCGCGCCAGGGATCGACATGGCCTGGGGCATGATCCTTACCAGAGTCAGGACGGTCGCCCACGAAGCCACGGCGGTGATGGCCTTGGCCACTCCGGAGAATCGATACCAGGGATGCCAGAAGATGCTGGCATCGATCAGGTGGGTCAGACCGCAGGAGAAGATGAAGGTCGCGAACAGCCAATAAAGCTTCGGATAGCTCACATCCCGCC
Organism: Verrucomicrobiota bacterium; assembly: GCA_038203875.1. GTDB lineage: Bacteria > Verrucomicrobiota > Verrucomicrobiia > Limisphaerales > CANJSG01 > CANJSG01. Next base: position 11,813 of record JBBRDN010000067.1, on the reverse strand, counting down.
GTCGTCGCATCATCAGGACGATGGCCAGCGGGATCGCCGCGTAGGCCGCCGCGATGGTCAGGTCGGAGACGATGTGGAGCCAGCCGTGCGAGGAAGTCCAGTTGCCGCAGGTCCAACGTGCAGGGAAGTCCGAGGTGTCGAAGAGATTCCTGAAGAACTCAAACATTGCGGTGCCTCGATAGAATGATGTTGCTCGCTGCCCAACAAGTCCCGAGCTCCGAGTCGCACGTTCCTTGAAGCCGACTCCACAGACCTGCGGGGCCGCTAACGTCTGCCAAATAGCCCGAAACTTTTCGGACAACGACTAACTAGCCCACCGAACAAAAAACGCCATCAAAATGACAGTCGACGCACTCCAGCCCGCAGCCGCCGACGACGTGAGGATGCGGACATATAATGCGCGCCCGGCTCCCGCCTCATCACCTCGACGGCTACAAGGAGCCATGCCGTGCGAGTTGAAACGCAATCTATCTGGCCGGGAGCGGCATCGCCCCCAAGATCACGTCCTCCTTCCACGGCACGGTTCAGGAACGGATGTTTCCCTCCTCCATTTCTTCGCGTGCCGGTTGCACGGGCAGTATCACTCTGAAGCTGGTTCCTCCGCCGGGTTCACTGGATACAGTGAAGGCACCGCCAAGTTGGCGGATGGATGCAGCGACTATCTTAAGACCGAACCCTCCCGACGCCGGGCCACGCCTGAAGAAGGGTTCCAACACTGCGTCCAGAACCTCCAGCGTGAGCCCGCAGCCGGTGTCGACTACTTCCAGTAGAAGGTATCTGCCGGGAGTCAATGTTGGTCCTTGGCGATCCATGCCACGGAAACTTTCATGGAACTGGATGGTTCCGATCCGGACTGTCACCGCCCCATCCTGCTTGCCGATGGCTTGGTTCGCGTTGGCCAGAAGATTGACAACGATCTGACGGACCAGCTTCGTGGCTATCCGTGACAGGGGAATCGGACGTTCTACTTCGATTCTGAGTTCGATTCCTTTCCCGAATAGATGGCCAACTGCATTGGCCGCATCGGCCACCAAATCGCCGAGATCGGCTTCGACAGGAGCAGTTTCGATCTCGCGCAGCGACTGGAGCGTCCGTGACACCATCGACTCGCTAGATCTTAACAGATTCTCCATTTGCTCCAATTGCTTCGCAGCCTCGGAACCAGATTCCAATTCCTCCCTGGTGATTGAAACCAGGCCGCTTATTCCTGTGGCGGCATTAGAGAGATCGTGCGCGGCTTTTGTGAGAACCGATTTGAGATCGGTGCCGTTCGAGCCTGGGAGAAGCCCCTCCAACTCGGCGATCCTTTCGGCAAGGCGAAGGTTGCGCTGGCGCAGTTCCGATTCGATCACTGTCCGGTCCGCCATTTCGGCCCGGAGCAGTTTGCCCGCTTCGATTCGGTCCACATGTTCCAACGCAACCGGGATCCGCCCTCTGATCGCGAGGGCCGCCGCGCCTATTGCCACGGCGCATCCGGCCTTGGTCAGCGTGACGGCGAGAAGCCAAGGAAGCCACAGGACGACGACATCCAATAAATGGATCGCGGCAAGCAGAATGAGCCCGCCGGAACCCAGGAGGCACCATTTAGAGAAGGATGACGAGTGACGTCGTCTCCGGGTCTTCGTCGCCAAGGCAAGAGCGAGCGAGGCCAGCGTCGCACCGATCACGACGTTCGCGCCGATGTCGACCCATCCGGGGAAACTGGAAGCGTCGGCGCTGCCCGGTGCGGTTGAAATGACCACGATTCCAACAAAGTTCGCGGTTGAATCGACCATATTGGGTGTTTTCGTGCAGCGGCGGTTTGCCGCGAGCGAGAGCAAATCGTCGGCGGTGCCAGATTTGGGCTTCGGCGATCCGTTTCCCGTAAAGGTCCAAAAATCGATCGGAGCAACTCTGACCGAGTCAGAAGCGTTCATCTGCGGCTACGAGGCCTCAGCCGGCACGACGCAGTTGAAGGCGGGCCGCGAAGCGGCCGCGGCAAGCTAGGGCAGAGCATCTTGGCTGCCCAATGCGCTTCCGCCCTGGAACCAAAAGAGGCGGTCGGACTAGGGCGTCGGTCGATCCGGAAATAGTTTTCAGCTCGGAAAAGGCTGGAAGCCCTCCCCGCCTTGGGCTGTGTCGCTCCGGCTCAGGCCCGCAGTTTCATCAGCAGGTCCTTGCTTTCGACGGTGTCGCCGACCTGGCAGTGGAGTTCCGCGACGACGCCATCGACGGGTGCGGTGACGGTGGTCTGCATCTTCATCGCCTCCATCATGAAGAGCTTGTCGCCCTTGGCCACCTTCTGGCCGACGGTCACGGCAATGGTGCTGACCAGGCCGGGAATGGGCGCGCCAATCTGGAGGGCGTCGGCGATGTCGGCCTTGAGTCGGGTCTTGGTCTGTGGCGCGACCTTCTTGTCGGCGATGAACGCCTCGCGGGTCATGCCGTTGAGTTCGTAGCTCACGGTGCGGCGGCCATCCTTGTCGGGATCTCCCACGCTGATGAGACGGATGACGAGGGTCTTGCCGGGCTCGATCTCGACCCCGATCTCCTCGCCGCGGCGCAGCCCGTAGAAGAAGGCGTGCGTGGGCAGGACGCTGACGTTGCTGAACTCGCGGTCGTGTTTGGCGAAGTCGAGGAACACCTGCGGATACATCAGGTGGCTCCAGACCTCGTCGTCGGTCGCCTCGCGTTTGAGTTTCTCGGAAAGTTCCTTGCGGATCTTGTCGAAGTTCGCCGGCGTGGCGACCGCTCCGGGGACGACTCCCTTGTCGAAATTCTTCTTCGCCTCGGCGGCGCGCTTTTCCCCGAGCACGACCTTCTGCACATCGGCCGGCCAGCCGCCTTCGGGCCAACCGAGTCCGCCGCTGAGCATGTCGATGACGCTCTCGGGGAAGGGCGTCGCGCCGGGTTCGAGATTGCCGACGTCGGATGTCTTGATGCCACGGCTGAAGAGGAAGAGCGCCATGTCGCCGACCACCTTGGACGACGGAGTCACCTTCACGATGTCGCCGAAGAGCTGGTTGACCTCGGCATAGGTGCGGGCGATCTCGGGCCAGCGGTGTGAAACACCCATGCTGGCGGCTTGCTCCTTGAGGTTGGTGTATTGGCCGCCGGGCATCTCGTGCAGGTAGACCTCTGCGCTGCCGGTCTTCGGCGCGGTGTCGAACGGCGCGTAGACTTCGCGGACTTTTTCCCAGTAGTCGGAGAATTCCTGTAGCGTCTCGCTGTCGAGGCTCGTGTCGCGGGGGGTGTTGCGGAGCGCTTCGGCCACGGAGTTCAGGTTCGGCTGCGAGGTGCTGCCGGACATGCTGGCGATGGCGAGATCGACGACGTTCACGCCGGCCTCGCTGGCCTGGAGAATCGACGATGCCTGCACGCCGGCCGTGTCGTGCGTGTGGAAATGGATCGGCAGCCCGATCTCTTCCCGGAGCGCCTTCACGAGCTTCTTCGCGGCGAAGGGGCGGCAGATGCCGGCCATGTCCTTGATCGCAAGAAAGTGCGCGCCCATCTTCTCCAGCTCCTTGGCCAGCTTGACGTAGTATTTGAGCGAATACTTGTCGCGCTTCTCGTCGAGGATGTCGCCGGTGTAGCAGACGGCGGCTTCGCAGATGGCGTGCGTGTCCTGCACGGCCTCCATCGCCACGCGGAGGTTCGGGAGGTAGTTCAGCGAATCGAAAATGCGGAAGATGTCCATGCCCGACGCGGCGGCGTGTTTCACGAAGCCAGCCACAACGTTCTCCGGATAGTTCGAGTAGCCGACGGCGTTCGAGCCGCGGAAAAGCATCTGGAAACAGACGTTCGGCACCTTGGCCCGCAGGTCGCGTAGGCGGGACCACGGGTCCTCGTTGAGGAACCGCATGGCGGTGTCGAAGGTGGCTCCGCCCCACATCTCCAGCGAGAAGAGGCCGGTCTTAGAGTCACCAAGCCGGTGGGCCAGGGCGTCGGCGCAGGCCAGCATGTCGTAACTGCGGACACGCGTGGCCATGAGGGACTGATGGGCGTCGCGGAAGGTCGTGTCTGTGACGAGGAGGCGCCTCTGTTTAAGCGTCCACTCGGCGAACTTCTTCGGCCCGAGCTCCAGCAGCAGGTCGCGTGTGCCCTTGGGCAGCGGCGCTGTGCGGTTGAACTTCGGGGCGGGCGCGACGTCGAGGACCTTGGCCGGTTTGTAGCCCTTGGCGTGCGGGTTGCCGTTGACGATCACATTGCCGAGGAAGTTCAGCAGCTTGGTCGCGCGGTCCTTGCGGGACTTGAAGGTGAAGAGCTCGGGCGATGTGTCGATCAGCGTCGTCGTGGCCTGGCCGGTGCGGAACTGTTCGTGACGGATAACGTTCTCGACGAAGGGAATGTTCGTCTTCAGGCCGCGGATGCGGAACTCGGAGAGCGCGCGTGACATGCGGTCCATCGCGATCTCGTAGGTCTGGCCGGAGGCGATGACCTTCACGAGCATCGAGTCGTAGAAAGGGGTTATGACCGCGCCGGTGTAGCCCATGGCGCCGTCGAGCCGGATACCGAAGCCGCCGGGGGAGCGGTAGGCCAGGATCTTGCCGTAGTCCGGCATGAACTTGTTTTCCGGGTCCTCCGTGGTGACCCGGGACTGGATGGCGTAGCCGTTGCGCTGAACCTGGTTCTGCACCGGCATTCCGACCTCCTTGGAATGCAGCGCGTGGCCCTGGGCGATGAGGATCTGGGCGCGAACCAGGTCGAGGCCGGTGATCACTTCCGTGACCGTGTGCTCGACCTGGATTCGCGGGTTCATCTCGATGAAGAACCACTCATGTTTGTCGAGGTCGTAGAGGAACTCGATCGTGCCCGCGTTGTCATACTTAACCTCGCGCGCCATGCGGGCCGCGGCGTCGCAGAGTTCCTTGATGACGTGTTCGGGCAGTCCGAACGAGGGAGCCACTTCGATGACCTTCTGGTGCCGGCGCTGCACGGAGCAGTCACGTTCGTAGAGGTGGATGACGTTGCCGTGTTTGTCGCCGAGGATCTGCACCTCGATGTGCTTCGCGCGGGGAATGTATTTCTCGAGGAAGACCGCGCCGTTGCCGAAGGCGCGGGCCGCTTCGCCCTGCGCTTCGTCAAGCAGGCCGGCGAGATCCGCCTCCTGCTTGACCACGCGCATCCCGCGGCCGCCTCCGCCGAAGGCCGCCTTGATGATGAGAGGGAAGCCGATGTGCTTGGCCGCCTTGAGCGCGTCCTTGCGATCGGAAATGGGTTCCTCGGTTCCGGGCAGCACAGGGACGTTGATCCGCTGGGCCAATGCGCGCGCGGCGGTCTTGTCCCCCATCATCTCCAGCAGGTGGGGGCTCGGTCCGACGAAGGTGATGCCGGCTTTGGCGCAGGCGCGGGCGAAGCCGGGATTCTCGCTGAGGAAGCCGTAGCCGGGATGGATCGCGTCCACGCCCTTTTCCTTGGCCGTGGCGACGATGCTCTCGATGTCGAGGTAGGCGGCGACGGGGCCTTTGCCCTGGCCGATCTGGTAGGACTCGTCGGCCTTGAAACGATGCAGGCAGAAGCGGTCCTCCTGGGCGTAGATCGCGACGGTTTTGAGGCCGAGCTCCGTTCCCGCGCGGAAGATGCGGACCGCGATCTCGGAACGGTTGGCGGCCATCAACTTCTTGAACGGCCTGATGGTTTTGTCGGAGTGGCTGGCGGCGGGGCGGTTCGGCATAAGCGCGGGTAAGTTCTAGGCAAGGTCCCGCCAAGTGCCAAAGAAAAGTTGAACGCTTCGGAAGTTGCGAATGAAGCCCGAGAACGTTCGCTTCTATCCGCCGTGGCCTACGCCGGCTCCTGCTGGCTGATGCAGTGGAAGCTGCCGAGGCCCCAGATGAGTTCGCTGGAATCAAGGCCGACGACTTTTCGGTCGGGAAATTCGCGCTGGAGGATGTCGAGGGCGATCTGGTCCTGCGGATCCTGGTAGGTCGGGACGATGACGCGCTGGTTGGCGATGTAGAAGTTGGCGTAGCTGGCAGGTAGCCGCTGACCGTCGAATTCGATCCGGCGAGGCATGGGCAGCTCGACGATGCGGAAGGGTTTTCCGTCCTGGTCTTTCAAGGTGCGGAGACGCTTCAGGTTTTCGTCCAGCATGGGGAAGTTCTCATCCTTCGGATCCTTCTCCACGACGGTCACGATGGTCGTCGGGTTCACGAAGCGCGACAGGTCGTCGATGTGGCCGTCGGTGTCGTCGCCCACGATGCCGTCGCCGAGCCAGAGGATGTTGGTCACGCCGAGGTAGTCCCGCAGATACTGCTCGATCTGCGCCTGCGTGAGGTGCGGATTGCGGTTCTTGTTGAGCAGGCAGGCTTCCGTCGTGAGCAGGGTGCCCCGGCCATTGACCTCGATGGAGCCGCCCTCCATCACGATGCCGGGGGAGAAGAGCTGGAGCCCGCGCAGCTTGGCGACGTGCTGGGGCACGGCGTCGTCGAGATCGAAGGGCGGATACTTGCCGCCCCAGGCGTTGAAACCCCAATCGACGATGGCGCGCTCGTCGCTGCCGTCCTTGCGGCGCTTCAGGAAGATGGGGCCGTGGTCGCGGCACCAGGGTTCGTAGGTGGGGAAGTGGTGGAAGCGGACGCGGGCCAGCGGAACCTTGCGGGCAATCAGAAGTCCGCGAACCCACTGCTCCATCTCGGAGTGCCAGACGTTGATGTTCACGTCCTCGACCTCGACGAGCGCCTTGATGAACTCGGCGTAGACGCCGGGGACGGGCTCATACTTGTCGGGAAAGCTGATGCCTTCCGGGCGCGGCCAGGAAAGCCAGGTGCCGACATGGGGCTCCCATTCGGCGGGCATGGAATAACCGAGCTGGGCGGGAGTCAGGTTCGAGGTCGCGGAGTTCAAAGCGGCCGAAGTTCTAGCGAGAGGTTTCGCCGGAAGGTAGCGGCAACTTCCGGGAAAATTTCTCCGTCCGTCCGAGGCTGTCGGCCCTTACGGCAAACGCTCACCCATCGCCGTCTGCAGCAGCTCATACCACTCCTCCCGGGACATGCTGAGGTCGGTCGACTTCACGGCGGCGCGGATGTTGTCGGGATTCGCGGAACCGACGATCGGCTGGATGCCGGCCGGATGTTTCAGCAACCACGCGAGCGCCATCTGCATTCGGCTCGCGCCGTATCGCCGGCCGAGACGTTCGAGGGTTTCCCGGACACCGATGCGCAGGGCGTGGCCCGGCATGGTGATGTCGACCGGCCACTCGTCGACGAGGCGGCCGCCGCTGAGCGGGCTCCACGCCATCGGGGCGACACGTTCGGAAATGCACTGGTCGAGCGTGCCGTCAGTCAGCGATGATTGGGCCAGCAAGTTGATCTGGACCTGGTTCACGACGAGCGGGAAAGGACATGCCTTCTGCAGCAGTGCAAACTGCGACGGGCTGAAATTGCTGACGCCGAATTCGCGGACCTTTCCCGCATCGCGCAACGCCGACAGCGCCGAAGCGACCTCCGCCGGGTCCATCAGGAAATCGGGACGATGCAGGAGGAAGACGTCGAGCGTGTCCACGCCGAGACGCTGCAGCGAGCCCTCGCACGAGCGCAGGATGTAATCGCGGCTGAAGTCGTAGCGATACGGGGCGTCGCTGTCGGGATCGCCCTTCTTGCGCACGGCGCACTTGGACGCGATCACGATGTTCCCCCGCATTCCGGACACTTCCTTCAACACCTTGCCGAAGGCCATTTCCGCCGCGCCTCCGGAGTAGACGTCTGCGAGGTCGAACAACGTGTAACCGGCCTCGTAGGCGGCAAGGATCGCGCGGCGAGCCCCGGCTTCGCGTTCCGGCGTGACCTGGTCGGGGTTGCTGATGCTGAAGATGCGCCAGCAGCCGTAGGCGAGACGGCTCGTGACCAAACTGCTTCTCCCGAGGGTGATCGTCTGCATGCGGATGGGCGGGAACCTAGTGAAGGCCCCGCAACGCGCTAGCAGATTGTGTGGGTCGCGGGTGTGCCTGGACAACCTGCCGGTGGTCAAACCGGGTTCAGCCGCCAGAAGGTCGCGTTGAGCACCGTGGCGAAGGCGACCCACATGAGATACGGCACCAACAGCCAGGCCGCCGGACGGTCGATCCGCCGGAAGGCGATGGCGGTGCCGAGGATGGCGAACCACAGGATGATGATCTCAAAAAAGGCGAGGTCCATCCGGTGCAGCCCGAAGAACAACCACGACCACGCGGCGTTCAACGCCAGTTGGAAGGCGAACGCCCCCAGCGCCACGGGTGCGCCGCGAAAGCCTGCCTTGCGCCAGACGCGCCACGCGGCCACCCCCATCATGGTGTAGAGCAGCGACCAGACGGGGCCGAAGAGCCAGCCGGGCGGGTTCCACGACGGTTTGTTGAGGGCGGCGAACCAGTCACCTGGACCGAACTGCGAACCGATGGCTCCGGCGCTGAAGCTGGCGAGGAGAAATCCGGCGAGGCTGAAAAGGTTTTTGGCGGTCATAGCGGACAGACAGAAGCCTGATGCGTGGGGATCAATGTTTCAACCAGCTCCTGAGCCTACCCAGACGAACGGGAAACCTTCGGCGACTCGGTCACCTTCTGTTTCGCTGGCTACCGAGGGCGAAAAGCAATGCAGTGCCTCCGGCAAGCAACGCCATACTACCAGGCTCCGGAACAGGAATGATGGTCTGCGTGCCGGCAATGATACCAGCACCACCGAACTCTAGGGCGCCGTCCAAGTATCTTACATCGCCCCCGAAATTCGTGAATCTCCCCCAGCCGAACACTGGGCTGAAATAGATTCCGGTATACCCCGTTGAGTCGAACGGTCCGTAACCGGTGTAGAATCCAAGCAAGAATGTCGATCCGCTTGTGAACGAGTGAGGGCTCCCGAAGGATAGCTCGGGATAGTTGTTCGAACGGATGGATTGGAGATCAATCGAATCTCCGTCCGAGACACGAAATGTCCGGACTCCCTCGTCGACAAGCCATGAGAATCCCAAACTCGTGAAGCTTATCCTCTGAATGAAAAAGCCCGTGTAGTCACCATTTGAGGGGTTTTGAATGACCTTTACGAACGCCCCCTGACCCTCGTAGGTCTTGCCGCTGACTGTTATTCCATTTGCTACAAGGAAGCCCTGAGCCTCCAAACTATGGGTGCCAAGTGTGCCAAATAACAGGCCTCCGATTAGCGACATCGATATGTTCATCATGCCATCTTCCGAGTTGATTCAGGTCAGTATTTCATGAAGTGCTATTTAGCAACTCCCTGCGACAGGTTGAACCGGTGAGGAGTTGTCGCAGATCTTTCCGCAAATTTGGACGAAGGGTCTCGTTTTAGAGTCTACTTCACTCATCCGCGTTTGCCACGAGCTTGGAGATTACGGTGAGGATTGGCATGTGGTCAGGCTTTCGCCAAATCCCGGACATGGCGGATGTATTTCGCCGGGAGCGGTGAAAGGTCGCCAGGCTTGAGTTCGATCAGGGCCATCGTTCCGCCGTCCGAGTCCACGAACTCAACCTCGAAGGCTGCACCGCCGCCATAGACCATGACCACCGCTCCGACATCGCCCTTGATCAGGCCATGTTCCGGCAGATCGCGCATCAGGACCGCAGAATCCAGTTCCTTGAACATGGCCATACTATTCCGGGTAAGCCGTCACCAGTCGAGGGGCTTACGAGCCGTCGTCCAGCATCCAAACGGTCGTCACGGTCCTGACGCGTCCATCGGCACAAAGCCAAGGTCCACGGACGGCGAATAATTTTCCGCCGAGCCGCTCACGAATCCCGGAAACCTGATTGGCACTCCCGTGTTCAACCAGTCTTCCGGCCAGTTCGGCCAAACGGTCGACCGAAAAGCCGTTGAGCAGGAAGAAGCGGGTTTTTGAACCGCCTGATGAATGGTCTTCGGCGAGCAAGTAACCGGTGATCTTGAAAGGATCAACCCACGCATTCTTTGCATGTGGCAGGTTTACTCCGGTCTCACTCCTCGGCGTTCGCCACGAGTTTGGCGATGACGCTGAGGTCTTCGAGGGTGGTGGTGTCGCCCTTGATGTCCTGGCCGCTGGCGATCTGCTTGAGGAGGCGGCGCATGATCTTGCCGGACCTCGTCTTGGGCAGGGCGTCGGCGAAGCGGACCTCGTCGGGCTTGGCCACGGGACCGATCTCCTTGCCGATGTGGTTGCGGAGTTCGTTCTTCAGTTCAGGCGATGACTTGATCCCGGTCTTCAAGGTGACGAAGCAGACGAGGGCCTGGCCCTTGAGTTCGTCAGGCCGGCCGACGACGGCGGCTTCGGCCACGCTGGGGTGGCTGACGAGCGCGCTCTCGACTTCGGCGGTGCCGATGCGGTGGCCGGCGACGTTGAGCACGTCGTCGATGCGGCCGACGATCCAGAAATTTCCGTCCTTGTCCTGTCGGCAACCGTCGCCGGTGAAGTAGCTGCCTTTGACCTCGCTCCAGTAGGTTTCCACGTAGCGTTTCGGGTCGCCCCAGATGCCGCGCAGCATGGAGGGCCAGGGCTGGCGGATGACGAGCTTGCCGCCGGAACCTTTCGGCACGGGTTTGCCGGCGTCGTCCACGACTTCGGGCAGAACGCCGAAGAAGGGCAGCGTGGCGGTGCCGGGAGTGGTCGGAGTGGCGCCTGGGAGAGGCGTGATCATGATGCTGCCCGTTTCGGTCTGCCACCAGGTGTCCACGATGGGGCAACGGCCGCCGCCGATGACCTTGTGATACCACATCCAGGCTTCGGGATTGATCGGTTCACCGACACTGCCGAGCAGCCGGAGCGAGGAGAGATCGTGCTTCTTGGGCCATTGATCGCCCCATTTCATGAAGGCGCGGATGGCGGTCGGGGCGGTGTAGAGAATGGTGACGCCATATTTCTGGATGATGCGCCAGAAACGGTCGGGCTCGGGCCAGTTGGGCGCGCCTTCATACATGAGGGCGGTGGCGCCGTTGGCCAGCGGGCCATAGACGATGTAGCTGTGGCCGGTGACCCAGCCGACGTCGGCGGTGCACCAGTAGACATCCTCGGGCTTGAGGTCGAAGACGTATTTGGAGGTCAGCTTCGTGCCGAGCAGATAGCCGGCGGTGGTGTGGAGAACGCCCTTCGGCTTACCGGTGGAGCCGCTGGTATAGAGGATGAACAGCGGCGCCTCGGAATCCATCGCGGCGGGTGCGCAGACATCGGAGACGTATTCCAACTCGCGGTGCCACCAGACGTCGCGGCCTTCGACCATGTGGACTTCGTTTTCGGATCGGCGAACCACGACGACCTTTTCAATGGTCTTGGCGAGAAGCTCGCCGTCGGCGCCTTTGATCGCCAGCGCGTCGTCCACGTTCTGCTTCAAGGGAACGATCGCGCCGCGACGGAACCCGCCGTCGGACGTGATGATCATCTTGGCACCGGAGTCCTGGACGCGGTCCGCCACCGACTGGGCGCTGAATCCGCCGAAGACGACGCTGTGGATGGCGCCGATGCGGGTGCAGGCCAGCATGGAGATGGCGGCCTCCGGGATCATCGGCAGGTAGAGCAGGACGCGGTCGCCTTTCTTGACGCCGTTTCGCTTGAGCACATTGGCGAAGCGGCAGACCTCGCGATGGAGCTGCTTGTAGGTGAGGACGCGCTCCTCGCCGGGGCGGCCGTCGGCGGCGGGTTCGCCTTCCCAGATGAGCGCGGCTTTGTTGGCGGTGGCGGTGCCGAGCCAACGGTCGAGGCAGTTGGCGGAGACGTTGAGCTTCCCTCCGAGGAACCACTTCGCGTTGGGCGCCTTCCATTGGAGCGTCTTGGTGAAGGGCTTCTGCCAGACCAGTTCGGCATTGGCCTGCTTGGCCCAGAACGTGTCCGGCGACTTCACGGACTCGTTCCAGAGCTTCCTGTATTGGGCCATGCTCTTGATGTGC
>JBBRDN010000066.1:0-19718 GCA_038203875.1 Verrucomicrobiota bacterium | reverse complement strand
CGGCAAGCCAACCTATGCGGGACGCACTTGGAATGGGCGAAACATCCAGGGTCTGCTGATGAACTCGCGCATGGTCCAGGCGACCTTCGACGACAAAAACCCGGCGACCGTCGGACGTTGGGCCTATCCCGACACCAAGAAGTGGGACGCCGACCGGAACACCACGGAGTTCATCAACGCGATGGCCGAGTGGCGGCGGCATGGCCTTCTCGCCGTGACGTTGAACCTTCAGGGTGGATCGCCTGAAGGCTACTCGAAGGATCAGCCGTGGCTGAACTCGGCCATCAATCCGGACGGCTCACTCGATCCCGCGTATCTTCGCCGTCTCGAACATGTGCTCAACAAGGCCGACGATCTCGGGATGGCCGTCATCCTGGGCTATTTCTACTTCGGACAGGACCAGCGCGTCCGAGATGAAGCGGCCGTCATCCGCGCGGTGGACGACGCGACGGCGTGGATTCTGGACAAGGGCTGGCGCAACGTCCTCGTCGAGGTGAACAACGAGTGCAACGTCAGCTATGACCACGGCGTTCTCCAGCCCAAGCGCGTCCACGAACTCGTCCAACGCGTCCAAGGCGTCAAGCGTGGCGACCGGCGTCTGCTGGCCGGCACATCGTATGGCGGAGGCACGATTCCCGGCAGCGAAGTCGTCCGTGTGTCGGACTTCGTGCTCATCCACGGCAACGGCGTGAACAACCCCGACCGTATCGCGGAGATGGTCCGCCAGGTCCGCAATCTTCCCACCTGGTCGGCCAAGCCTATTCTCTTCAACGAGGACGACCATTTCGCCTTCGACCAGCCTTGGAACAATTTCGTGGCGGCGCTAGGCGAACGCGCTTCGTGGGGTTTCTTCGACTTCCGCATGAAGGGCGAGGGCTTCAACGACGGTTACCAAAGCGTGCCGGTGAACTGGGGATTGAGCAGCCCGCGCAAACGCGACTTCTTCGCCCTTCTCGGCGAAATCACGGGCGCGATTCCCGGCGGTGCTCCGACGAAGGCCGTCCACATTTCGCCGCTCAACTACAGGGGATGGAGCAATTCATTCCGCATGATCAACGGCACCGCCGAGGTCATCGTCGCGCCCGAGGTCGGCCGTGTGATGCAGTTCCGGTTGCATGGAGAGGAGAGCGCCCTCTGGGAGAACTCCGCGCTGTATGGCAAGGCGCCCAACGCAACGACGAGCGAGTGGCTCAACTTTGGCGGAGACAAGACGTGGCCTTCGCCCCAGGCCGATTGGCCGAAGGTCGGCAAACGCGGATGGCCGCCGCCGCCGGCCTTCGACCAGATGCCCGTCACCGCAACGACCGAAGGCGCCAAGATCCTCCTGACGTCGGCCATCGATCCGTGGTTCGGCATCCGCACAAGGCGGGTGCTGGAGCTTCACTCCTCGCTGCCTCAACTCACGATCCGGACAACCTACGAGAAGGTCGAGGGCGCGGCGTTGAAGGCCGGTGTCTGGATCATCACGCAGTTGAAGGATCCCGTGCTCGTGGTAGCACCGTTGCCGGAGAAGAGCCGGTTTGCGGAAGGCTTCGACAAACAGTCGGCCGAAAACCTGCCCGCCGATCTCCTGGTGACGAACGGCCTGGTCTCGATGCGGCGCCATCCCACGAAGTCGACCAAGATCGGGACCGACGCCGGCACGCTGCTCTGGGTGGGCGAGAAGACGATGGTGAAGATCGATTCACCGCGCATCGCCGATGCCGGCTATCCCGACAATGGCAGCAGTGCCGAGGTCTACACCAACGGCGGCGAGACCTGGAAATACGTCGAACTGGAGATGCTTGGGCCTCTCGCCGATCTCAAGCCGGGCGACACCCTTTCGCAGACGAACACCTACACGCTCTACCGCCGTGAGAACGCGGATCCGATGGCCGACGCGAAACGCGTCCTCGGCCGATAGCCGGTCTTGCTGCCGTCGACGTTACGAGACGGACTTGGCGGCTTCGATGAGTTCCCAGAAGCGGGGATTGTCCTGGAGTTCGCCGTCCTCGCCGGTGGGCAGGCCGCTGCGGAACCGGAAATCCTTCAGCGTATTCTTGTTCAGGATGCGGTGGACGACGATGCCGAGGGGATGCTTCTCGAAATAGACGCGGTAGTCGCCGATGCGGAAGCGGTAGAGGATTTTTCCCTGACGCTCCAGCTTGCCGAATCGCTCCATGTCGGTCGTGAGCACCTCGCTGGGAAGCCCGCGAAAGTTGCCGAGGATTTCGAGTTGGAGATCCTTGGGCAGACGGCTGAGTTCACCGGCGCTGGTCGGGTTGAAGATGATCTGGAACTGGGCCATGGCGAAAGGAAGGGAAACGAAACGAGAGGCAGGATGCAATTGTTCAAAAAGCAAAAGGGCCGGAGTTCGATGGAACCCCGGCCCGATCGTTGATTGATTCTCCAACGACTACGAGCACCCAAGGCTCTCGCCGCAGTTGAGGCACTTGTAGCAGGCGCCGTTGCGGACGGCGATGTGGCCGCAGGTCGGGCAGCTCGGGGCGTCGCCCTGGTTCTGGAACGTGCTGGTGAGCGACTTGGAGTCGGCTTTGCCGCCGAGGTTCACCTGGATGCGCGGGCCGGTCGCCTGTTTGGCGGATTCGGCGGCGAGCGCGGTCTCGGCCTCCTCGGAGAGCGGCAGGTCAGAGACCGGCCGGTTCATGTTTTTTTTTAGCTCCTCGAAGAGGCCGGGCATCGCGAGTTCGGACTGGCCGCCATTGGGCGAATGGCTCTCGCGGTAGCCGGGAAGGAACTGGTTGGCCAGCCACCGGAACACGTAGTCGGTGATGGACGACGCGCTCCGGATCTCGGGGTTGCGGGTGAAGCCGCTGGGCTCGAAACGCTGGTGGGCGAACTTGCGGACGAGGGCTTCGAGCGGCACGCCGTATTGAAGGGCCATGCTGGTGAGCGCGCCGATGCTGTCCATGAGGCCGCCGATGGTGCTGCCCTCCTTGGCCATCGTGACGAAGAGTTCGCCCGGTTGGCCGTTCTCGAAGAGGCCGACGGTGAGGTAGCCTTCGTGGCCCGCAATATCGAACTTGTGGTTGATCGCGGCGCGGGTGTCGGGCAGGCGGCGGCGGAGGGGTTTGCCGGTTTCCTTCTGGAGGGAGCTGACCTGGTTGTCCAACTCGACGATGCGGGCTTCGAGGCCCTTGACCTGTTCGGAGGAAACGGACGTTTCGGACTTGTCGCCGCCTTCGGTGGTTCGCTTGGTGTTGAGCGGCTGGGACCGCTTGGAACCGTCGCGGTAGATGGCGACGCACTTGAGGCCCATCTTCCATGCGTCGACGTAGGCGTTGCGGATCTCCGCGGCCGTGGCGTCGTTGGGCATGTTGACGGTTTTGGAGATGGCTCCGGAGATGAAGGGCTGGGCGGCACCCATCATGGCGAGGTGGGCCTTGTAGTGGATGCTGCGTTTGCCCTTGTGGGCCTTGAACGCGCAGTCGAAGACGGAGAGATGGTCGGGCTTGAGGCCGGACTTGATGGTCGCGCCATTTTCTTCGACATCCTCAATCGTGTCGTGCTTCTCGATGTGGGCTTCGATGGCCTTCACTTCGGCCTCGCTGTAGCCGAGGCGGCGGAGCGCTTCGGGCACGGTGCGGTTGACGATCTTCAACATGCCGCCGCCGGCGAGGAGTTTGTATTTGACGAGGGCGATATCGGGTTCGACGCCCGTGGTGTCGCAGTCCATGAGGAAGGCGATGGTGCCGGTGGGCGCCAGGACGGTGACCTGGGCGTTGCGGTAGCCGTGCTGCCTGCCCTTGGCGAGGGCGCTGTCCCAGACGCGGCGGGCTTCGTCCTTGAGGAAGGCGAAGTCGCGGCTGGGTTGGATGGATTCGACGGCGTCGCGGTGCTGCTGGACGACGCCGAGGGTGGATTCGACGTTGTCTTTCTTCACCGGCTTGGCCACGCCGGAGCAACTGGAATCACGGTAGCCGGCGAAGGGCCCGGTGATCGCGGAGATCGCGGCGGACTGCTCGTAGGCATGGCCGGTCATGATGGCGGTGATGGCTCCGGCGAGGGCGCGGCCTTCGTTGGAATCATAGGCCAGACCGTAGCTCATGCAGAGCGAACCGAGGTTGGCGAAACCGAGGCCGAGCGTGCGGAAGATGTGGGAGTTCTCGGCGATCTGCTTGGTTGGATAGCTGGCGTTGTCGACGAGGATTTCCTGCGCGGTGATGTAGATGCGGACGGCTGCCTTGAAGCGCTCAACATCGAAGCTGGTGTCGGCTTTCTTGAACTTCATCAGGTTCAAGGAAGCGAGGTTGCAGGCGGTGTTGTTGAGGAAGACGTATTCGGAGCAGGGGTTAGTCGAGTGGATCGGTTCGGTGCCCTTGCAGGTATGCCATTTCTGGATTGCTCCGTCGTATTGCATGCCGGGATCGCCACAGACCCAGGTGCCTTCGGCAATCTGGTCGAGGAGGCGGGAGGCGTCCTTCTTTTCGAGCGGTTTGCCGGTGACCGTGGATTTGGTCCACCACTCCTTGCCGTCCAGCGCGGCCTGCATGAACTCGTCGCTGACGCGGACGGAGAGGTTTTCGTTCTGATACATGACGGAGCCGTAGGCTTCGCCGTTGAACGAACCGTCGTAGCCCTGTTCGATCAACGCCCAGGCTTTCTTCTCTTCCTTGCCTTTGGCGGTGATGAATTCCTCCACGTCGCCGTGCGTGTCGCGGATGGTGTTCATCTTGGCGGCGCGACGGGTCTTGCCGCCGGATTTCACGACATTGGCGACCTGGTCGTAGACCTTGAGGAAGCTCATCGGACCACTGGGGCGTCCGCCGCCTGAGAGTTTCTCGCGGCTGCTGCGGATCGGGGTCAGATCGGTGCCGGTGCCGGAACCATACTTGAAGAGCATGGCCTCGCTGTAGGCGAGTTCCATGATGCTTTCCATGTTGTCGCTGACCGACTGGATGAAACAGGCGGACCCCTGGGGATATTCGTATTGGGTCGAGGCGCGCTGGGCTTCCTTGGTCTCCGGATTGTAGTGCCAGTTGCCGCGGTCGCTGTGCTTGCCGACGCCGTATTGGCTGAAGAGGCCTACGTTGAACCAGACGGGAGAATTAAACGCGCCGTATTGGTTCACGCAAAGCCAGGTCAGTTCGTCGTAGAAGACTTCGCCGTCTTCCTTGGAAAAGTAGCCGTCCTTGATGCCCCAGTCGGCGATCGTGCGGGTCACCCTGTGGATCAACTGTCTGACCGAGTATTCGCGCTCCGATTTGGCCGGGTCCCCATAAAAATACTTCGAGCAAACAACCTTGGTCGCGAGGACCGACCAAGTCTTCGGCACTTCGACGTCCTTCTGTTGGAAAATGACCTTGCCGGAATCATCGGTGATTTCGGCCGTGCGGCGGTCCCATTCGATCTGGTCGAACGGCTTTATTTTGGCGTCGCTGAAAACGCGGGCCACCTTCAGCGCCTTGGACGACTTAGAGGGAGTGGAACGGCCTACCGCGCCCACTTTCGAAGAGCGGCGGGCAGTCGTGGTTTTGGTCGAAGACGAGGGCATGACTTGGTCGCGAGCGTCGATCACGGCGTCACCTAAAGAGTTCGGGATTTGGAGGGTTGGGCGCATCCAGAACGGCTCGGCCGAGCGGATGAAAGAACTCGCCCAACTTTAACGGAGTAAACCGAAGGGCTTTTCTTCCGAAAAGCCCCACCAGTTGGGTGAAGTTGGGACGGTAGCACCATTAGTAGCGGCGTAAAGACGATTTTGAAGAATTGTAGAATGTCAAAAATGAGGGCTTTTTTGCAGGTTTTTGTGACAAAAAAGGATACCAGATCCATGGGCTACAGCCCACCCATCTTCAGAGAGATATTACTACCCGGGGAAGTGCCGGAAAGCCGCGTTTTGGATCACGCTTTTGCGCGAGCCGAAGTCACTACGAGGGCTCTCTGTTCAAACAACGAGACCCACTCTATGACTTCCTGAAGATCGGCGGTGCTTCCCCCGAATACTTGGCATGAGCCGTTGCGGCCCACGACGACTTCAGCCCTGCCAAAGCGAATTTTTTTGGTCGAAAGAAAGCGAAGGATTCTGAACAGCAAGTTGGGCGATTTCACGCCTATGAGATTGCAGTAAGGACGGAGACATTTGCTGTCCGGTCATCTGGGAGTTTTTGAGTTTTGGGAACTGATTTCTTTTCCGACCAACAAGGAGTGGAACGGGTCGGGGTGTAGCGTTTGCTTGATCGTGGAGCCATTGGTGGACGGGCGATAGGACGCGCCCGGGCGTTTCCCAGACCCGGCGCGGCGCGGCCGTCAACGCCTCCTCCAGCTGATCCGGGCCGGCGAAGTGCCGGTTGCGGGTCGCGTCCTGCTTCTGGTCTCACAGCCGTTCCTTGTCGCGCGGGTCGGTGGCGGCCCGGATCTCCTGCTTGAGCCGCGCCAGTTCCTCCGCACCCATGGTCACCTTGGTTCGCTTCCTTTCCATGCCCCAGCTTGCGTCCCGCCCTCACCAGCCTCCGGCAAGCCCTATCTACCGATTGCTATTGGGTCTTGGCGTAAGACGGCCATGAAGACCTAGGACAGAGCATTGGCTGTTGATGACTCGGGAAAAATGATGCCGGGTCCCGATCCTAAAACGAGCAGCGGCACCCGTGCACGTATCTGAATTCAAAGCTTTAAAGAGAGACGCTTCATTCTTTGTCACGGCGTCTGAACCATCGGCTAGATCTGACACCAAATCACACCGCTTGGTCGCCGTTCTCTTCGGTGCGGATACGGATGGCATTGTCGACGGGGCTGACGAACACTTTGCCGTCGCCGATTTTGCCGGTCTTGGCCGCCTTGACGATGGCGTCGACCGCCGCCTTGACGTCGCTGTCGGCCACGACGATCTCGAGCTTCAGCTTGGGCAGGAAGTCGATGGTGTATTCGCTGCCGCGGTAGATCTCCGTATGGCCCTTCTGGCGGCCGAAGCCCTTGACTTCGCTGACGGTCATTCCCTCGATGCCGACGGCCGTGAGGGCGTCCTTCACTTCGTCGAGTTTGAACGGTTTGATGATGGCTTCGACTTTTTTCATTCTGGGTGGCGGTTGTCTTGAGACTAGATCGGGTCGGGGTCGTGTAAACAGGGAAAAGTCCTGAGGCCCATGGACCGGCGCGGATCGGCCACGGAAAAAATCGAGGTTGTGGAGCGGCCGCCGCAGGAATATACCGGAATCAGATCCCCAAAAAGTTCAACCCACCAAACATATGTTCTTCGGTGTCGATTACCATCCCGAGCATTGGGTCTATCCCTACGCTGGAACCCCGGACGACCGCGAAGCCCGCTGGAAGCAGGACGTGGAACTGATGGTCGCCGCCGGCGTCAACGCGGTGCGGATGGGCGAATTTGTCTGGGGCCTCGTCGAACCCGAGGAAGGGAAGTTTGACTTCGCGTGGATGAAGCGCGCGATGGACCTGATGCACGCCAACGGCATCCGGGTGGTCCTCGCCACGCCCACCGCCGCGCCGCCGCTGTGGCTGGCCAAGAAACATCCCGAGATCCTCCCGGTGAACGAGAAGGGCCAGACACTCCATGCCGGCACGCGTCACGCCTATTGCCTGAACAGCGAGGCCTACTGGAGCTACACGAAGAAAATCGTCCGGGCCGTGGCGGAGAACCTGGGGACGCATCCGTCCTTGCTCGCCTGGCAGATCGACAACGGAATCGGCGGGCACCTCACCGAGTTCTCCTTCAACCAGGACACGGAGAAGGACTGGCACGCGTGGCTGAAGGCGAAATACGTGACGGTGGAGCGCCTCAACGATTGCCTCGGCCTGCGTTTCTGGGGCCAGACGGTCCGGAACTTCGACGAGATGCCGATGCCCCGCATGGCGCCGACCGTCCATAACCCGGCCTTGCTGCTCGACTGGTATCGGTTCTCCAGCGACACGATCATCGCCTACATGCGCTGCCAGGCAAACCTGCTGCACGACCTGACGCCGGGCATTCCCGTAACGACAAATTTCCGCGCGCTGACCCGCCTCTTCGACCATTTCGACCTCGCCGACGTGCTCGACTTCGTCGCGGCGGATTCCAACGTCACCATCAAGTCGCGCTCGTCCGAGAACGCCTGCGAGGTGGACGTGATCCGGTCCCTGAAGAAGACCGGGATCCGGCTGCCCGGTGGCGAGAACGACGGATTCTGGGCCATCGAACAAAAGGCCGGCCAGGTCAACTGGCTGGAGGTCAACTCGCTCGTGCGTCCCGGAGTCATCCGGCTCTTCGCCTACCAGGTCCTGTCCCGCGGGGCGAACGGGCTCTTCTACTTCTTCTGGCGCCAACCCCGAATCGGTTCCGAGCAGTTCTACGGCGGTGTCCTCACCCACGACGGGCGTGGGGACAACCGCGTCTACCACGAGGTGAAACAGATCGGTGACGAGATGAAGCTCCTCGCGCCGGTGCTCAAGGGAACCAAGGTCGTGGCCGACGTCGCGATCCTCTACACCCACGACAACGAGTGGTCGCACAGGCTGCCCATGCAGCCGAACCAGCACTTCAAGTTGCGCGCCCAGTTGCAGGCCTTCCACACCGCGCTCCACGACAAGAACATTCCCGTCGATTTCGCGCGGCCGCTTGAGGACCTCTCGGGCTACAAGATCGTTTTCGCCCCGGCTCTCCAGCTTCTGTCGGGAGCCGAGGCCGACGCGCTGCGGCTCTACGTGCAGAACGGCGGCACGCTCGTCGCGACCTGCAACACCGGCCTCTTCGACGAGCACCGCATCGTGCCCGACAACGGCATCCCGAAGGATCTGACGGACGTTTTCGGCATGGAGGTCGAGGAGTTCGATCCGCTTCCTCCCAATGAAGAAAACCACATCAGCTTCAAGGGCGGCTTCCAGGTTTCCGCGCTGCATCCGGTCAAGCTCTGGTGCGACGTCATCAAGCCGCTCGGCGCACAGGTGCTAGGCGTCTTCACCAAGGATTTTTACGCCAACAAACCCGCGATGACGATGAACCAGTATGGGGAGGGACGAGCCATCTACATCGGGTTCACCAGCCATCAGGCGTTCTACGGCGACCTCGTGGTCTGGCTGCGGCAGATCTGCAACCTGTTCCCCCTCCTCAAGGTCCCGGACACCGTCGAAGTCAGCCTTCGGCAGGGAAAGGACACGAAGGTTTTCTTCCTCCTCAACCACCAGAATTCGCCCGTGCGCATCCAGTTCTACAAGCCGATGCACGACTTCCTGACCGGGAGGACGTTCACCGGAACCTATGACATCCCGCCCCATGGCGTGCTCGTGCTGGACGAGCATCCGCGGCATGCGGTCTTGCACATCTCGGAATCGGACGGGGTCGAGGCTCCGCCGCGGATCAGCTCCGCCGAAGGCGCGCCCGCGATGTAGCCGATGTTACGCTGCCTTGCGGGCGGCGGCTTGGCGCTTGGCTTCCTTGTCGATCTTGTAGAGGCCCTTGCGCTGCGCCACGCGGTCGACGATGGCGATGATCAAGCGTTGGAAGTCGCGCTGCTCGACCTCGAGGAACCACGCGAAGATGACCTGGACCAAGATCAGCATCCAAAGCCACGGCAGCTCCTTCGCGACGAATCCGATCACCAGAAGCTCCAACGCGAGCGCGGAAAAGAAGGCGACCTTTGCCAGCAGCGACCACTTGGTCTTCAGTCGCAAACGGAACAGCTGGCGCCCGGCGTTGTGCGGTTCGGCCACGCTCGTGAGTTGGAGGTAGGCCCATCGGCTGCCGTAGATTTCGATGTCGTATTCGCTCCAGCCGGCATCGGCCTTGTTCTGCCAGCCCTGTTCATCGAGACGGGCGAGGATGCCTTGGAGAAACTCCACCCGGTCCGCCCACGTCTCCGCCCAATACTCGATCGTATCGAGCGGTTCGCCCTTGTCCTTCAGCTCCAGCGCGGCGAGCGCTTCCGTGGGTGCGGGAGGAGTCTGCTTCAGGATCAGCCGGCCTTTGTAGCGCGCGTAACCCCGGTAGATCGGCTGGAGGAAGAACAGCAACGCGATGAGCGGATGCGACCACCAACGGCTCTTGTTCCGTGGGAGATCTGCCTGGAATCCGGCGACGATGCAGGTCGCGATGGAGACGAGGGCCGAGACGATTCCCAGCGGGAGCAGATCCCGGAACGGAACCGAAAGCACCAGCAGGGGGAGCGTGACCAACACGTGGTATTCGAGGCTCGTCGCCATCATCAGCGCCATCGCGGGCAACGGCGTGTAGAGGGTCTGGAAGAAACCGCTGCCCCAGACGCCGTGGTAGATGATGGGCTTGCGCGTCTCCACGCCGAACTTCGACGCCGTGTAGATGCGCCCGTGCCAGATGCTGCCGCCGACGCTGTTGAAATACTCGGGATGCTTGCGGACCAGCAGCGCCTCGGCTTCGCCATAGCCCTGCTGCTGCTTCAGGTAGGCCTGCACGGTGGAACGGCGGTAGTGCCAGACGAAACCCGCCGAGCTGAAGCCGATGCGGTAGCCGCGCTGCATCAGCCGCCAGCACACGTCGACGTCGTCTCCGGCCTTGCGGTAGATGGGATCGAACCCATCGATCTCGAGAAGCGCCCAACGGTAGAAAGCCATGTTGCACCCGGGAATGTGCTCGGCGAGACGGTCGGTGAGCATCACGTGGGCGGGCCCGCCCGGGGACGTCATCACGCAGGCCGCCGTCAGCGAGTCTTCGGGTGGAAGGAAGTTGTGTCCGCCGATGCCGGTGAACTTCGAGTTCAGCAGATCGCCGATGAGGTAGTAGAGCCAGTCCTCGTCGGCGCGGCAGTCGGAGTCGGTGAATGCGACGATCTCACCCGTTGCCGCATGGATGCCGGTATTGCGCGCGACGGAGAGGCCGAGGTTGACCTGCTTGATGTTGCGGATCTTCGGATAGTTGGCGGCGATGTTCTGCGTGGTGTCGGTGGAACCATCGTCGACAAGGATGACCTCGTAGTCCGGGTAGTTCAGGCGGCTGAGGGAATCGAGGCAGGACTTCAGCGTCTTCGCCCCGTTGTAGCTCGCGACGACGACCGACACCTTCGGGCTCGATGCCAGCGGAAAGTAGGGGCCTTCGGCGAACCGCTTTTTGACAACCTCGAACGATTCCTTCCGTTCACGCGAGATTGTCACGACGCCGAACTGCCAGTCGTTGATCTGGCCGCCGTCCTTGAACCAGTCGTCGGTGAACGCGTAGACGATCGCGCCGGCCATTCCGGCCCGGAACGCGAGCTCGATCTGCCACGCGAGGGTCTCGCACTTGTGGACCTCGCCCTCGCGCAGCGAATCCATCCCGAACTCGCCGAGCATGACCGGCTTCGCGTCCGCGATCATCTGCAGGCGGGCCAGGTAGTTTTCGAAAGGCCTCGGCTGGTGCAGGTAGACGTTGAACGTGAGGAAATCGAGGTTCCGCGGCCGGAGGAACTCCGTCGGCGGATAGTTGCCCATAGTGCAGAGGCAGCCGGGATCGATTTCCTTGGCGGCATCGATGAGTTCGTCGAGAAAGTCCTCCACTTCGGAAGCGCCGCTCCAGCGGGCGATGTCAGACGGGATCTCGTTCACGATGCTGAATGCGAAGACGGACGCGTGCCCGCCGCATTGCCGGATGCAGTCGCGGACGGTCTTCAGGGCGCCTTCGCGGTGCTCCTCCTTTTCGAGAAAGCAGAGGTGCTTGTTCCACGGAATGTCGATGAGCAGCCGCAGTCCGAACTCCTGCGCCAGTTCGAGGAACCAGCGCGGCGGACTGTTGTAGATCCGGAGGACGTTGGCGCCGAGTTCGCGGACCAGGCCGAAATCCTGCCGCGTCTGTTCGGGCGAGGCGAAGGGGTAGCCGTTGGCGTCGGGTTTGAATGGCCCGTAGGTGACGCCCTTGACGTGGAATTTCCGTGAGCCGAGTCGGAAGAACTTCCCATCCACCATGACCCGGTGCTGGGCGTGATTTTCGTCGCTCATGGCAAAGTGATCGGAGACTTGCGCACCGGAAAGCCCAGGGCCCAAAGCCAGCGGTCGCGCGGACTCTGGGACCAGTGACTGGGGATTCCAGAGTTCAGTGCGCCGCCGGCTTCTTGGTGAAGAAATGGGCGGAGTGGCCGTAGTAGACTTCGGCGGCCTCCATGATCGTTTCCGAAAGCGTTGGATGCGGATGCACGGTGAGCGCTATGTCCTTGGCGTTGGCGCCCATCTCCAGGGCGACCGCGCCTTCGGCGATGAGTTCACCGGCGCCGTGGCCGACGATGCCGACGCCGAGCAGCTTGTCGGTGCCGGGTTCGATGATGAGCTTCGTCAGGCCGTCCGTGCGGTCGAAGGTCATCGCGCGGCCGGAAGCGGCCCACGGGAATTTGGCGACCTTGACCTCGATGCCCCTGGCCTTGGCTTCGGTCTCGGTCAGCCCTACCCACGCAACTTCGGGATCGGTGAAGACGACGGCCGGGATGTAGCAGTTCTTCGTGGCGAGCGGTTCGCCCACGATGGTTTCGACGGCGACGCGTGCTTCCTTCGATGCCTTGTGGGCCAGCATGATTCCGCCGGCGATGTCGCCAACGGCGAGGATGTTCGCGTCGGCCGTTTCCATCTTGTCGTTGACCTTGATGAAGCCCTTCTCGTCGAGCTCGACCTTGGTGTTCTCCAGTCCGACATCGGCGCTGTTCGGTGTGCGGCCGACGGAGACGAGGACGCGGTCGAAGAGTTCGTCGTAGGTCTTGCCGTTGTATTCGGAGACGACCTGGATCTGCTTACCCTTTGTCGCCATCTTGCCGACCTTG
Source organism: Verrucomicrobiota bacterium (assembly GCA_038203875.1). Taxonomy (GTDB): domain Bacteria; phylum Verrucomicrobiota; class Verrucomicrobiia; order Limisphaerales; family CANJSG01; genus CANJSG01. The sequence continues at coordinate 7,038 of JBBRDN010000066.1, read as the reverse complement.
GACTTGAAGCGGAGCTCCTTGAAGTTCTTCGTCGCGAGCGTGAGCACGGGACGGACGAGATCCGGGTCCGCGCCCATGAGGATGCCGTCGAGTGCCTCGATCACGGTCACCTTCGAGCCGAGATTCGAGTAGACGGTGCCGAGTTCCATGCCGATGTAGCCGCCGCCGACGACGAGGAGACTTTCGGGAACTTCCTCGACGTTCAACGCCTCGGTGGAGGTCATCACGAGAGGATTGCCGAGGTCGAAGGACTTGGGCAACGCGGGCCGCGAGCCGATGGCGATGATCGCCTTGTCGAACTGGACTCGCTGCTGCCCTTCGCTGGTTTCGACGCGGAGGGTGGACGAGCTTTCGAAGTAGCCCTTGCCGGTGATGACGGTCACCCCGCGCATCTTGGCGAGCGCCGCGATGCCGCCGCTGTTCTTGGCGACGACGGAGTCCTTCCACGCACGCATCTTGGCGAGATCGACCACGGGCGGCTGGAAAGTGATTCCCAGCGCGGCGGCGTGTCTGGCTTCGGTGATGAGTTCGGTGGCGTGGAGCAATGCCTTGGAAGGGATGCAGCCACGGTTGAGGCAGACGCCACCGAGCTTGTCGGCCTCGACGAGGATGACCTTCTTGCCAAGGTCCGCGGCGTAAAATGCGGCTGCGTATCCGCCGGGGCCTGCGCCCAGAACGACGACTTCAGTTTTGATCGGGTCCATTTTGGAAATCAGAGGCGGTTAGAGCTTCACCGAGTCGTCGTTCAACGCTGCGAATGCGGCCATCAGGTCCTGGGTGAACCGCACGGCGTCGCCGCCGTCGATGGCGCGGTGGTCGTAGCTGAGCGCGATGGGCATCATCAGGCGCGATTCGATCTTGCCGGCCTTCGGGTCGGTGACGATCGCCTGGTAGCTGCCCTTGCCTACGCCGAGGATGGCGACTTCGGGCTTGTTGATGATCGGGGTGTAGTGGCCGCCGCCGATGGCGCCCTGGTTCGAGATGGTGAACGTGCCGCCGCTGAGGTCGGCCGAGGTGATCTTGCGGTCGCGCGTGCGGACCGCGAGGTCGTTCAGCTCCTTCGAAAGGGTGAGGAGGTCCTTCTTGTCCGCGTCCTTGATGACGGGGACGAACAGGCCCTGGTCGGTGTCCACCGCGAGGCCGATGTTGAAGTATTCCTTGAGGATGATCTCGTCGTTCGCCTCGTCCACGGACGAGTTGAAGATCGGATACTTCTTCAACGTGTTCGTGAGAGCCTTGATGACGAAGCAGGTCAGCGTGAGTTTGCCGCCCTTGGCCTCGTAGGCCGCGGCGTGGCGTTTGCGGAGTTCCATCAACCCGGTTATGTCGACGCTTTCGAACTGCGTGACGTGCGGGATGGTGGAGGCGTTCTCCGCCATGCGCTGGGCGATGACCTTGCGCAGGTTGGTCATCGGCTTCTTGAGGATCGGTCCGAACTGCTTGAAGTCCGGCAGCGGCGAGACTTTTTTCACGGGCGCGGCGGCTTCGGCGGAGGGCTTCGGGGTCAAGGCCTGGGCCGCGAGGCCGCGCAGGCGTTGGACGTAGCCCTTGAAATCATCGGTCGTAACGCGGCCACCGTGACCGGTTCCGGCGAGCGCACGGAGATCGATCGCGAGCGAATCGGCCAGCCATCGCACGGACGGCGACGCGGGGGGAAGCGGAGTGGAATCGTCGAACGGCTCGTCGATGCCTTCGACCTCGCCGACCTCTTCGACCGGCGCGGCGGCTACGGCCTTGCGGGCGGGGGCGGCTTTCGGGGCAGTGGCAGCATTGGGGGCCGTTTTGGCAGCGGGTGCTGCGTCAGCGGCCCCGCCTTCGACCTGGGCGATGACCTGGCCGACGGAAATTTTCTGGCCTTCCGCGACGGTGATCTTGGTGATCTTGCCGCCGGCGGGTGCCGGGATGGGCGACACGGCTTTGCCGGTCTCCAGTTCGAGGATGTTCTGGCCTTTGGTGATGGTGTCGCCCTCTTTGACGAGGATGGCCACCACTGTGCCGGAGTCCGCTCCTTCACCGAGCGTTGGAAGCTTCAAATCCATAGATCTTTTCTGCCGGATAACGCCCGGCAACAGAGCGGGAACGTGGTCAATCAAGGCCCAGTTGGAAAGAAAAGACTTCGTTCAGCTGGATGCATGAGGCGCATCAGTTAGGCGAACGATGCCTTCCGGCTTCCTTCCCGGCGAAGGCTGCCCTAAACCTTCCTACTCATGAGCAATTCTCCGGCTCCCAAGTCGGCCAAATGGCCTTTCATTCTCGGTGACCTCCTTCTCGTGGCCGCCGCCGGCGCCATCGTCGCGCAGGGTCGTCCCCTGGGTCCGTGGCAGGCGATCGCGATCGTGGCCGCCGTCGCACTGGGCGCGTGGATTCTCATCCAGCCTTTCCTGAAAGATCAGGATATCGAATCCCAGTTGGAGGAGTTGAACCGCCTTGGCGACACCGTGAAGCAGATCAACAAGCTCGAAGACGCCGCCGACCGCAACGGCCGCGCTTCGACCAACTGGCACGGCGACCAGACCGAGGCCGGCAAGACGCTTGAAGCCGTCCAGGCGATCTCCGACCGGATGTCCACCGAGGCCCAGCAGTTCGCCCAGTTCATCCAGCGCCAGAACGACACCGAGAAGGCGACTCTGCGTCTCGAAACCGACAAGCTCCGCCGTTCGGAAGGCGAATGGCTCCAAGTCACGATGCGGATGCTGGACCATGTGTTCGCGCTGTTCGCCGCCGCCCAACGGTCGGGCCAGCAGAATGTCATCGCCCAGATCGGACAATTCCAGGGCATGTGCCTCGACGCGACACGGCGGGTGGGACTGGTGCCCTTCGCGGGTCAAACGGGAGAACCCTTCAATGAACAGGCCCATCGAACGGCCGATGGCACTACCCCGGTTGCTGGCGCCGTGGTCATGGAAACGTTGGCGGCCGGGTTTTCGTTCCAAGGACAATTGATCCGCCCGGTCGTCGTCGTGGCGGGAACTCCCGAGCAGTTGGCGGCGGCCGAAGCCCCCGCTCCGGTCCTGGAAGAAGAACTGGTAGCAGCATCTCCGGCGTCCGGAGAAGCGGAACAGTTGCTCGAGTCTGCCCCGGTGAGTGGGGAGCCCGAGATCACATTGGCTGATGCAGATTTCGTCAGACCCACGTCCGAAGCGGCGAGTGAAGATCCCGAGGCTGGAACCAAACCGGCTGGCGGTCAGTCGACCCTCTTCTGATCGCCAGGTATTCTCGCAGTCCCCTCCGTCCCATTTCCGGCAGGCGTGTCTTGACGCAGGATTGCCGTGGGAACTGGTTTTCGCATGGCTGAAAACCGCCTGTCCCACCGAGTTGGTTGATCCCGGGACGGTTGACCTGTTCTCGGGCAAGTCATCGGCCATCTCCCCTGCGGTCTTCTCTCATTCGCGAATCATTCTCATCCGTGTTCTGCCCATGCCCCCGTGGCACCTCCGTTGCTAAATGGTTTTCCAGAAACACAGCCGGCAAGCCGGCCGAAACCATCAACGGACGGAGATACAGAACATGTCACTTACCCAGGATCTTGGACCCGGAATGATCGATTCGCACGCAATGGGCGCGTTGCACAGCGCACCGGCGCTTGCCGACGCGGTCAAGGTTCCGCACGGCCCATTCCGCTTCAGCATCAATCTCTCCATCGGAGTCACCTACGAGGTCTATGCGAGCACGGATCTGGAATCGTGGGCGCCGATCGCGACGGGGGTTTCGTCCGACGAACGCGTCGAGTTCTCCGATTCCGAGGCCTTCCAGCACCGGGCGCGTTTCTACCGCGTCGTGGCCAAGGGCGAATCCTCCGGCAACATCGTCGGCTTCGCATCTACCGTGATCCCGCCGGGATTCGGCATGGTTTCGAACCCATTCCACAACGAGGATAACAGCGTCGCGTCGATACTGCCGCGGCTTCCCGAAGGCACGACGCTTTGCAAGTTCGACATCCACACCGCGCGCCTGACGAACAACGCCTTCAAGAACGGCCGTTGGACCATCGGCAGCGAGAAGCTCGTCCCTGGCGAATCCGCGATATTCTTCAATCCCGGGCACCAGCCCCTTCCGCTCGAATTCTCCGGCACTGTCATGCAGGGCGAACTGACCAATGCGATCGGCAGCGGCTTTTCGCTCCGCGGCTCATTGTTGCCGAAGTCCGGCAAGATCTCCGCCGACCTCGGGTTGCCGCTCGCGGACGGCGACGTCGTCCATGTCTTCGACCGCAAACAGCAGCGCTACCAGGTCTACAAGTTCCCGATGAAGAACTGGCACTCCGTCCAGCCCACGCTCGATCTGTGCGAAGGCTTCTGGTGCGGGAAGATCTCGGCCGGTGCCTGGAAGCAGAGCTTTGAGGCAAAGCCGCTGGCGCACGGAGTGCGTCCGGGCGATCGACGACTGCACGACTGAACAATCTGGCAGGGAAAGGCAGCAGACAGCCGGCAGTGCCCAGGGCATGGGTCCGCCGGCTTTGCTTTTGCTCTTGGCGCATCTCCGCTGCTTCCTAGTATCCGGGTCGTCGTATGAGACGTCTCGCTTCCATTCTCGTCCTGATCGCGTCCTTCACCGGTGCTTCTGCCGTCCGCGGTGCCGAACTGCTCAACGGCATCAGTGTGATCGTCAACGGCGAGGTCATCACGCTTCAGGACGTCGAGGGTTCCATTGGCCGTTCCGCCAGCCTCCTCGCGAGCCAATACGCCGGCCAGCCGCAGGTGTTTCAGCAGAAGCTCGGCGAGCTTCGCGCCGCCCGGGTTGCGGAATTGGTAGAAAACCAGCTGATCCTCGCGGAGTTCAAGGTGCTTGGTTACAACTTTCCCGACAGCATCATCGATGACGTCCTGCGCGACCGCATCCGCGAACGGTTTGGTGATCGCGTCCGGTTCACCCAGACGTTGAAGGCGCAGGGCACGACCTTTGAGCAGTATCGCAAGGAGACCAAGGAGCAGATGATCGTCGAGCAGCTCCGCTACAAGAACATCAACCCGAACAAGCTCGTCGTTTCCCCGGCCCGGATGGAGGCGTTCTACAAGGAAAACCTGAAGACCTACCAACTGGGCGACCAGGTGAAGCTCCGTCTCATCACGATCAACCAGCCTCCCGGCGCGTCCAAGGGAACAGCCGTGAAGATCGCGGGGGAAGTCCTCGCCAAGATCAAGGACGGCGCCTCGTTCACGGAGATGGCGACGGTCTATTCGGATGGATCCGCGAAGTCTTCCGGCGGCGATCGGGGATGGGTCGAACGTTCGTTCCTGAAGAAGGAATTGTCCGACGTCGCCTTCAGTCTGAAAGCCGGACAGATCAGCGGCGTCGTCGAACAGCCCGAGGGCGCCTACATCATGCTGGTCGAAGAGGTCCGCATTTCCTACACCCGCCCGCTGGAGGAAGTCCGCGACGAGATCGAACGCGAACTCCGCGGCCGCGAGCGCGCCCGCCTCATGAAGAACTGGGTCGATAAGCTCAAGGCCAAGAACTTCGTCCGCTATTTCTGATCGGGCCTTGGTTGGTGACGACCTGATGTTCCAACCGCAGATACAGGGCTCACCACCTGCTTAAGAACTCGCGCTGGTATACCGCCGCAGCGAAATCCTCCAGACCGCCTCCGAAACCGTCATGGCCACGACGGCCATCGCCACCAGCAGCAGCGGCTCCCATGGTGAATGCAGCTTGGCGATGAGCACCTTCACCGGAACGTTCGCCACCAGGATCATGGGCAGCACGAAGGTGAACACGTTCTTGAACCATCCGGCGCGGAAGGCCGAGTCCGGCAGGCGCGAGATGTTGAAGAGGTTGTAGTAGCCCCAGACGATTCCCTGCGCCTTCACCGTCCAGAAGCTCGCCGTCGCGAGGAGAAACATCAGGGCGTAGTGGATGAAGATCGCCGTCACTCCGAGCAAAGCCGCGCCGGCCATCTGAACCCACGTTGGGGACAAGCCGAGCTGCATCCCGGCGTAAACCATCACGCCCACGGCCGAAGCCGCGTTCACGAACGCGCCCAAGTCCACCTGGCGCAGCGAGACGAGAAAGCGCGTGTTGATCGGCATCAGCATCATGAAGTCCATCTTTCCGGTGCGGATCAGCTCGGAAAGGTTCGAGCAGTTCACGAGGAAGAACGCCTGGAAGACCTGCTGGATGCAGTGGCCCGCGCCGATGAGCATCACGACCTGCCACTTGGTCCAGTCGCCGATCCGGTCCGTATGAAGGTAAAGCACGCCGACGAACCCGAGTTGCAACACGAACCACAGGCCTTCAACGACGATCCACAGCAGGAAGTTCGTCTTGAAGCCCATCTCGCGGATGATCGAGTTCCGCCACAGCGCGAGATAGACGCTGAGGTAACGACGCAGGTTGGAAGGGCGGGAGGGCATTCTTGGTCAGCCTCCGACGGCGGAGTATTTCTTGATCCCACGGCTCCACACGAATCGCGCGATGCCGTAGAACGCCACGGTCCAGAAGGCTTGGATCACCAAGCCGCGTGTCAACGCGTCGCCGGTTGTCTGGCCGAGGTAGATGCTGACCGGGAAGAAGAGCTGATAGGGAAACGGCGTCAGTTCCAGCACTCGTTGGACGAGCGGCGGGAGAATGTTCAGTGGGAAGAGGTGGCCGCCGGCGATGTATTCGAAGGCGAAGACGATGAAGATGAAGGTGCTCACTTCCAGGACCCAGAACGCCAGCAGCGCCATCGTGTAGGACATGAGGAATTGCAGCAGCGCCGTCATCACCAGTGAGAGCACGAAACAACCAAGGGTTGCCGCGTCGGATGGAACCACGAAGTAGGAGCGTAACGACCAGATGAACAGCCCCACGGGGACGATGGCCACGAGCATGTAGATGAGGCGCCCGCTGAGGAATAGACAGAACAGGTAGGCGAGGTAGTCGTTGGGCTTGAGCAGGAACTGGCTGTTGTTCCCGTCCTTGATGTCCGCCGCGATCTGCCAGTCGTCCTCGTTCACCGCCGTCAATGCGTCCACCACCGTGACGAGCAGGTAGTAGGAGGTCATCGCCGCCAACGTGTATCCGGCCACTTCGCCGGCCTCCCCCTTGTCTTCGTAGATC
>JBBRDN010000065.1:0-19745 GCA_038203875.1 Verrucomicrobiota bacterium | reverse complement strand
TCACGGTCACCGTGTAATTGCCCGCATCTCCTTCGGCCAAGTTGGGGAAGATGAGCACGTTGGTATTTCCGCCGACCGAGTTGCCATCGCGCTTCCATGCGTAGGCGAGGGCTCCTGAACCATCCGCAACCACCGAGAGTGCGTTGCTGTCGCCGATGTTGCCGGCGAACCCGACCGGTGGGCGCAGGATTTTGGTCGTGACTAGGGGAGGCGCGACATCGGCGAAGGTCGTGCCGACCGAGAGGTCATCTATGAAGAACGCTCCAATCCCGGTGGTCTGCCGGAAAGAGAAGTTCGTGACGATGATGCCGGTGCCGGCTTCGCTGACCGGGAGGTCCTGTTCCGATGAAGGATTGACCCACAGATAGGCCACGTTTCCGAACTGCCCGTCCCAGGCCATGACGACCGAATAGTTGTTGGTCAGCAACAAGTCCTGGCCGAACACGGCCGCCGAAGTGTTGCCGGCCGCACTGATCCCAAGACGATACGCTCCCGGCGCCGCCCCATTGGTCTGCGCCACAACCCGTGATCGGAAGTTGTTCCCAGTGTCGCGGAAGTGGGCGAAGTAGGAACCTGCGGCGGTGGGCAGGTTGGTGGCGTTGACCGTGAAGCGTGCGAACACGACGGTCTGCGTGGCTCCGAGAGAACGGCTGACATCCTCTGCGCGAGCCCCTGTCACAAGCGCCCTGCCGTTGACGACGATCACCTCGTTGTTCGCGCCGCCTCCGCTGTGGCTGACCCAGTTGGTCGCGTTGGCGCTGATGGAGACGTTGGTAATCGGACCATCGGAGTAGGTGAAGGTGTCCGAAAAGAGCAAGGCGGCGTGCGAGGGAAGCGCGACCGCCAGAAGCATCAAGGCGGGGAGGAGGTATCGTTTCAACATGGGGATTCGGGAGTGGGAGTTTTTAGGCGTGAAAACTGGTTCAGGGGAAAGCCGCGCGGAAGTAGGGGTTCCAGATCAGGTCGGGCCGGTGGGCTTCGCCGATTGCGCCGCTTCCTGCGCCGTTGGTGACGTAGCTCCGCTGGAATCCGGCTGCGTGCCCGTCGATGAACACCACGTTGCCGCCGTCCTTGTGACGGAAGGCGAACTGCGTGTAGCGCTGGGCGGGGTTGACGGAGTTGAAGGTGTTGATCGGCTTGCGCTCGTTCGGGGCGAAGAGCGTGTCGAACATGAGGACGGTGGCCGACGGCTTCTTGAGTTGGGCGATTTTTGGCATGGCCGGGTAGGCCCTTCGGTTGCTGTAGGGCACGTCGTCAGTGATCTTGAGGTCGATGTTCATCACGTAGCTGAACATCCCGCTCTGGCCTGCGCCGCTCAGGACCGCGAAGTCGGGTTCGCCCATCTGCGCGGCGGTGCAATGCCAGATCTTTCCCAGCCCGCCGGGAAACGGCATCACGGTGCGGATGTCCTTACCCGGGCGACGATCGCTCCAATACTGCTGCAGTGTCCTTTCTCCAACGAGACCAGGCAGTTTGTTGAACCACGCAAACGGATCCGAAGGATCGCCGGTGGAGACCGCCTGGCCGTCGATGTTGGTGGTCTGCGTCGTTCCCCAGGTTCCGTTCTGCCACGACATTCCGTCCCTGGGGATGAAATCCTGGTTGTCGGTCGCGTAGATCGTCTGCGCGATTCCCCATTGTCGCAGGTTTGAGATGCAGTTGATCGTCTGGGCGCGGTTTTTGGCTTTGGCCAACGAGGGCAACAGCATTCCAGCCAGGATCGCGATGATGGCGATGACCACGAGCAGTTCGATCAGGGTGAAGGCGCCGAACAGGTAGTTTTTAGGTATGGTTTTTCGCATATGCGTGCGGCAAGGGAGAGCGGACAGGGGGCGGGCGGCTGTCCAGCCAAGGCCTCGGAGTGTAGCCGTCGGCGACCTGCGAGCAAGGTGGCACTTGTTAACAATCTGGTCACAAAGTCTACCTGCGGGTTGCGAGGATGATACGTGTAGGTAGTATCTTGGTTGCTTACCCGGTCCATTCCGGCCACTGTTCAAGTTCAAAAGCTAAACCTACCGACTCATGCGCATCCGAGCCCTCACTATCCTTTCCTCGGCAGCCATTGCAGCAGCCACGGCTCTAGGGCAGACGGCGCCAAAACCGGGAGCTGTCGACTGGCCGTTTTATCGTGGGGACGCCGCCATGTCCGGCGTCGCGGACACGGAACTTCCGGCAAAGCCCGAACTTCTTTGGAGCTTCAAGACCGGCGGCTCTATCAAATCCTCCCCGGTCATCAGCCAGGGCCGAGTCTTCATCGGATCCGATGACGGCAACGTTTATGCGATCGAGCTCGCCGACGGAAAGAAGGCTTGGGCCTTTAAGGCCGATGCGGGCGTGGAGTCCCCTCCGGCTGTTCATGGAAACTCGGTCATCTTCGGCACCACCGGCACGAACATCTTCTCGATGAACGCCTCGACGGGCACAGAACTCTGGCACCATCCCACCGACGACAAGGTCATCGGCGGCGCGAACATCGTCCCGATCAACGGCAAGCTCGCCGTCCTCTTCGGCGGCTACGATAACCGTCTCCATTCCCTCGACTTCGCCACCGGCAAAACCAACTGGTCCTACGAGACCGGCAACTACATCAACGGCACGCCCGCCGTGTGGGAAGGCCGCACCGTCTTCGGCGGATGCGACGCCCTCCTGCACGTCTTGTCCGTGACCAACGGCCTCAAGATCACCGAGGCCGACGCCGGCGCCTACGTGCCCGGCAGCGTGGCCATCAGCGACGGCCGGGCCTACTTCGGCCATTACGAGAACGAGTTCCTCTGCATCGACCTCGTGAAGACCAACACCGTCTGGCGCTACAAGCAGCGCGCGTTTCCCTACGTAGGTTCCCCGTCGATCATCAGAGACAAGGTGCTCTTCGGTGGACGCGACAAGCGTCTCCACTGCGTCGACAAGGCCACCGGCGAACAGCTCTGGACCTTCAGCACCCGCGGTAAGATCGACGGTTCGCCCGTCGTCGCGGGCGACAAGGTCGTCGTCGGATCGGCTGATGGCCGTGTGTATCTCGTGAACTTGAAAAACGGAGACGAGATATGGAACTACGAAGTCGGCCAGCCGATCAGCAGTTCGCCCGCCGTGGCCGCCGGCAAGTTCGTCATCGGGTCCGAAGACGGCACCGTCTACTGCTTTGGCGTGAAGAAATGACCTGATGGGTTGAAGAGTCATGCCCACCAAAAGCAAATCCTGGCGCGAGAAGCTCGCCGACGACAAAGACCTTCCCAAGGTCATCCGGCTCGATGCAGCCGCAGCCAAGCGCTGGGGAGGCCGCACCATGGTCGTGCCCGCGCCGCGCGAAGTGGACGCCGTGATCCGCGCCATCCGCAAAGGCCGCACCGCCACCATCAACGACCTCCGCGCCGCCCTCGCCAAGAAGCACGGCACCGAGATCGCCTGCCCCCTCACCACCGGCATCTTTTCCTGGATCTCCGCCAACGCCGCCATGGAGGACGAAGCCGCCGGCAAGAAGCGCATCACCCCTTGGTGGCGCGTGCTCAAGTCCGACGGAAATCTGAACCCGAAGTTCCCCGGAGCAATCGCTGAACAAACCCGTCGCCTTAAAGCCGAAGGCGTCGAATTGCCGCAATCGAAATCTTCCCGCCCATGAACACCATCACCATCGCCCCGCCGCCGAAGACCGCTGGACCGCCGATCCAGAAGGAGACGACCGCCGGAAACTACTTCGTCGCGAACTACCCGCCGTTCGCCTTCTGGAAGGCCGAGGCCATCCCGGACTTCCACGCCGCGTTGGACCGTTCGCCCGCGCCGGGCGTGCCGCTGGGGCTCTACACCCACATTCCCTTTTGCCGGAAGCGGTGCCACTTCTGCTACTTTCGCGTCTACACCGACAAGAATGCCGACGACATCAAGGGCTACATCGACGCGTTGCTGAAGGACCTCGCCTTCTACGCGGACAAGCCCGTCATCGGCGGACGCAAACCGCGCTTCATCTACTTCGGCGGCGGCACGCCCAGCTACCTGTCGCCCGACCAGCTCCGTTTCCTCACCGAGGGCATGAAGCGCCAGCTCTCCTGGGACGAGGCTACCGAGATCACCTTCGAGGCTGAACCCGGCACGCTCACCGACCACAAGCTCCGCGCCATCCGCGAAATGGGAGTCACCCGTTTGAGCCTCGGCATCGAGCACTTCGACGACCACATCCTAGAGATCAACGGGCGTGCGCATCGCTCCAAGGAAGTGCAGCGCGCCTACGCCTTCGCCCGCGAGATCGGCTTCCCGCAGATCAACATCGACCTCATCGCCGGCATGGTCGAAGAGACCGAGGACAAGTGGAAGGACACCGTGGCCAAGGCCGTCGCGCTCCAACCCGATTCCTTGACGATCTACCAGATGGAAGTGCCCTACAACACGGGCATCTACAAACAGATGAAAGCCGAGGGCAAACTGGTCGCGCCCGTGGCCGACTGGGAAACCAAACGCCGCTGGGTGAACTACGCCTACGCCGAGTTCGAGAAGGTCGGCTACACCGTGACCAGCACGACCACCGTCGTGAAAGACCCGGCCAAGGTGAAGTTCGAGTATCGCCAAGGGCTCTTCAACGGCGCCGACCTCCTGAGCATCGGCGTGGCCAGCTTCGGACACCTCAACGGCGTCCATTACCAGAACCACCACGACTTCCAGCCCTATGTGGACGCGGTAAATGCCGGCCAGCTGCCGACCTACCGCGCCTACGTGCTGCCCGACGACGAACGGTTTCTCCGCGAGTTCATGCTCCAGCTCAAGCTCGGCAGCGCCAACGCGTCGGCCTTCACCCAGAAGTTCGGCACCGATCCGCGCGTGACGTTTGCCGCGCCCTTGGCGTGGATCAAGGAACAGGGATTCCTCGTGGAAGACGGCGACGCGATCGGCCTCACCCGCGACGGCCTGCTCCAGGTGGACCGGCTGTTGCAGGAGTTCTTCAAGCCGGAGCATCGGACCGGTCGCTATGCGTGAGGCTCACTCCATGACGCTCCAATCGCTCGCCTTCCCGCTGGACGAGTTCTACGCGGTCGCCGGGCGCGCCTTGCCGGAATTGTCCGCCATCGACGGCGCGGAGATGCCCGAGCCCTACCGCTCCTTGCTCGTCCATCTCAGCGACATGACGTCGACACTGGAGAGCTTCCACGGTGATCGCCTCAAGCTCGAAGTCCTGTCCAGCCGAGTGGACGGCGGCATCTACCTGCGCGAGGTCCTGCTGCGTTTGGAGAAGAGCGGCAAGCCCGTGGAGTTCGGTGCGATTCGGATCCATCTGGACCGGTTCAAGCCGGAACCGCGCAAACTAATTCTCGGCGGAAAGGTTCCCCTAGGTCGTGTCTTGGCCGAACAAAAAGTGCCGTTCACCAGCCGGCCGAATGGATTCTTCCGCATCGCGGCCGACAGTTTCATCGGACCGCTCCTAGTCGCGGAGGAAGGCGCCCGTCTCTACGCCCGGCGCAACACGTTGAGCGATCCCGCCGGTGAACCGCTCGCCGAGATCGTCGAGATCTTGCCTCAGTGATCGAGGTGGCGTCAGTCGCACTGCGACTCGGTCCACCTACGCTGCCGTTCCCACTGCATCGGCGATGTTCTCGAAACCTTCCTTCTCCATCCGCTCCCTAAGTCCGTCGACAACGGCCCGAACGATGCCTGGTCCTTCGTAGACGAGGCCCGTGTAGATCTGCACCAGCGAGGCACCGGCCGTGATCTTCTCCCACGCATCGCGTGCGGTGAAGATGCCGCCGACTCCGATGAGCGGGACCTTTCCGCCGGTCTGCTTGTGCAGATGACGTATGACTTCGGTGCTGCGCCGGGTCAGCGGTTTGCCGCTGAGGCCACCGGTCTCGGCGTAGATGCAGTCGCGGCGCGGATCGCCCGTGTTCGGCCGCGCGATGGTCGTGTTTGTCGCCACAATGCCCGCTAAGTTTCTCGACCCGATCAGACCGACGATTTCGTCGAGCGCTTCATATGTCAGATCGGGCGCGACCTTCACGAGGATCGGACGCCCGGGTGCGCCGGGCGAACGGTTGACCTCCTGCAAGGCAGCGAGGATCTCGTCGAGCGCCGCCTTGTCCTGGAGCTGGCGGAGATTCGGCGTGTTGGGCGAACTCACGTTCACCACGAAGAAGTCGGCGAGCGAGCGCAGCAGCCGAAACGAACCGGCGTAGTCCTCGGCCGCCGTTTCCAGAGGCGTGATCTTCGATTTGCCCAAGTTGATCCCGACCGGATGCCCCTGCGGCCACAGACCGGAAGCCCGCCAGTCCGCCAGCCGCACCGCCATGGCTTCGGCGCCGCCGTTGTTGAAGCCCATGCGGTTGATCAGCGCCTCGTCCGGCACGATGCGGAACATGCGCGGCGCCGGATTGCCCGGCTGCGCGTGCAGCGTCACGCCGCCGAGTTCGCTGAAGCCGAAGCCGAACCGCGGCCACATCGGCAGCGCCACTGCCTGCTTGTCCATGCCCGCCGCGAGTCCGACGGGATTGGCGAAGCGCAGGCCGAACAGGTCCACGGGAAGTTCCGCAGGCTCGAAGAGTGGTGCGAAAGAATCGGGGAACAGGTCCCCGCGGCTGGCGAACCCGAGCGCGCCGAGGGTAAAATTATGGATCTCCTCCGAGTCGCGGCGGAAGAGGAACGGTCGGACCAAGGTGCGATACAACGCAGGCATCGGGCACGAAGTTGCCAGAGCCACCTTCGGCAACGCATGGAAAAACTGAGTGCTCCACCGGAGCGCGGCCCTCGGGGACTTGGAAGTTTTTTTGGGCTCGAATCCAGCCACCTTGTCGTTGGCCAATTTCCGGAGTCGCTTCGCGACTCACTGGCAAAGCTACGCGGGACCTGCGCCTTCTGCCCACCGGAGCCCGCCCGGCAGGTCGTCGCAGGCGTATTCGAGATGGAGCACGCGCCGGTGACCGGGCCGAGCCGACGCGGACGAGGCATGCAGCAGGAGCGGACGCATCAGGAGAACGCCGCCCGCCGGAAGTTCACAGACGACCGCGGGCACACGTTGGGGCCACTCGGTGATGTCGGCGGCACTCAGCTTTCCGTGACGATGCGACCCCGGCAGGACACGGAGAGCGCCATTGTTTGCCGGGCAATCGTCGAGATGCAGGCGCAGCGTGATCATCCGTTCCAGGAGCCCCACCGGTGCATGCGCATGCGGCACACCGTCCTTGATCGACCACCGGTGGAACCCGTCCACATCGCGCTTCTCCGCCAACGCCACAGCCAAGTCCTGATGCCACGGCACCTTCCAGTTCGTGCCGGGCGTCTTGTCGAACAGGATGGCTCGAACGGCAAACGCCGGGGCCGACAACGCGATGTTCGCCAGCGCCAACAACTCCGCCGATGAGGCAAGATCGCGCACGACAAGATTGGATGTAAGCAGCCCACGGATCCCCGCGGCACCATCCTCCGAGAGGTGCGTGAATTCGCGGTTCAGTTCGGCGACCTGGCCCGGGGCGATCACGGCGGGAAGGATTTGAAAGCCCTGTTCCACGGACCCAATGCTATTGCCTGACCAGACTCCGCCAGCACCAGAAATCCCGAGCGCCGCCGCTCCCGGACAGGGCGGGATTGTGCCGCGCTTCGTCTCCGTTCCGCTGATTCCTTACAAGACGGCCGGCCGTCGTCCCGCCTACGCTTGGGAAACATGAAACCATATTGGTCCGGCGTTTTTCCCGCCATCACCACCCAGCTCCACAAGGACGGTTCCCTCGATCTTCCCGCCACCGCGGCCCATGCCGAGGCGCTTATCCAGTCCGGCATCACGGGCTTGGTCTTCCTCGGTTCACTCGGCGAGAACCAGTCGATGACCGGCGAAGAGAAGCGCGCAGTCGTCGCGGACATGGTCGAGGCGGTCGACGGGCGCGTGCCGGTCCTCAGCGGTGTGGCGGAGACGAGCCTGGCCGAGGCGGTTCGCTACGTGCGCGACGGAGAGAAGCTCGGGCTCGACGGCTTCATGCTCATGCCCCCGATGGTCTACAAGTCGCCTGACGTGGCGGAGTCGCTCCACCACTTCCGCTCCGTGGCCAAGGCGACCGGGTTGCCGATCATGATCTACAACAACCCGCTCAGCTACGGTCACGACCTCACGCCCGAGCTGTTCGCGAAGCTCGCCAGCCAGAAGAACTTCGTCGCGCTCAAGGAAAGCTCCGGCAACACCCGCCGCATCACCGACCTGCACAATGTAGTTGGCGACCGTTACGCGATCTTCACCGGCGTGGACGATCTCGCGCTGGAATCCGCGATCCTCGGTATCGACGGCTGGGTGGCCGGCAGCGGCATCGCGTTCCCGGCGGAGAATCAATACTTCTGGGAACTCACCCGCGCCGGGCAATGGGACAAGGCGGTCGAAATCTACCGCTGGTTCGCACCGCTGCTGCACCTCGATACCCATCCGAAATTCGTCCAATACATCAAGCTGGCCGTCCAGGAAGCGGGTCTCGGCAAGGAATGGACGCGCGCACCGCGGTTGACGTTGGTCGGTGCCGAACGCAAGGCCGTGCTCAAGGTGATCCACGACGGCATCGCCAGCCGGCCCAAGGTCCCGAAGCGGAAGTGACGTTGCGGACTCACGGCGAGTCCGCCTAACCTCCCCGCATGATCTCCCGCCCGCATTCCGCGCTCGCGCGACTCGTGCTGGTCGCCGTCTGTGCGGTGGCCGCCGCCGTGCAAGTGCAGGCCCAGTCGTCCGGCGTTCCCGTCTACAAGTCCCGCGAGGCCGACAAGGCCGTCAGCGATGCGGCGGTGAAGCTTCGTGAAGCGGGCAGGCTCGTCCCGGATTCCGTCCTGACGAACCAACTCGGTCGCCTCACGTGCACCATTGAGCTCCCCGCGCCCAAGCGCCGCTCGATGGACGGGCGCGATCTCTGGGCCGCGGCCCGGGCCGCGCATCTGCGGCTCGGATGGCATTACCTCTGTTCCAAATGCGACCAGTGGCACATCAACCTCGCCGGAGGCTATGCGGTGACGGAGAACGGGGTCGTGGCCACGTGCCGCCACGTCGTCGAGAAGCCGGAGAACTTCAAGGAAGGCTTCCTCGTGGCGGCGGACGACACCGACCGGGTGTTCGCGGTCACCGAGATCCTCGCCTCCAATGCGTTCAGCGACGTGTGTCTCGTCAAACTGGATGCCAGGGGCCTGAAGCCCCTTCCGTTGACCACCGAAGTCCGCCCCGGCGACCGCGCCTTCTGCTTCTCCTGGCCGCTCGGGCAGCGCGGCTACTTCAGCGAAGGCATGGTCAACCGCTTCATCAGCCGCACGCAGCGGCGCGCCGGCGAGACAACCACCCGGATCAACGTCAGCACCGACTGGGCGCCCGGTTCCAGCGGCTCGGCCATCCTCGACGAACGCGGCAATGCCATCGGCCACGTCGTCTCCATCTCGCCGATGACCGGCGGTCCGCGCAGTCCGAAAGGCGGCGGAGAAAAACGCCAACCCGACGGTCCGCAGATCACGCTCCACGAAGCGGCCAGCGCGGCCGATGTGCTGAAGCTGGTCGAGCCAACCTCCAGGCCCTCCAAGAGAAAGTAACCCGCAACACCGCCATGAATCACCTTCTTCTCAATGCCATTGCCCTGCTTCTCCTGTTTTCGTTGCCGGTGAAGTCGCACGCCGCGGACACGACGCTGGACCATTCCCCGGTCGCGGTCCTGGCCGGCGCCGACGGCGTCGTCTCGATGCACGCAAGCAACGCGGTCGTGCATGGCACCATGCTTCGCTATGAACCCGCGACGAACAAACTGTGCCTCGGCTTCTGGACCAAGGCGGAGGATTGGGCGGAGTGGAAGTTCACGGTGACCAAGCCGGGAGACTACGTCGTCGAGATCTGGCAGGGCTGCGGCACCGGCAATGGCGGCAGCGATGTCACCGCCGAGATCGCCGGGAAAAGCTTTCCGTTCGTCGTGGAGGACACCGGGCATTTCCAGAAGTTCATCCCGCGCCGAGTCGGCACCCTGGCACTGGCGGCGGGCACCCACACCATCGCCGTGAAGCCGCAGAACAAGAAGAAGGCCGCCGTGATGGACATCCGTTTCGTGAAGATCATTCCGGCCGACAAGGCCAATGAATCGGCGCCACCGGCCACGAAGTAGCTTCCATGCAGAAGATCCAGATAATCGATTCCCACACCGGCGGCGAACCCACCCGCATCGTTGTAAGCGGCGGCCCGGACCTTGGTAACGGCACCGTGGCCGAACGGCAGGCGATCTTCAGCGAACGCCATGACCGGTTCCGTTCGGCCGTGGTTAATGAACCGCGCGGATCGGAGGTCATCGTCGGAGCACTGCTCTGTGAGCCGAGTGATCCGTCGTGCTCGATCGGCGTGATCTTCTTCAACAATGTAGGCTGCCTCGGGATGTGCGGCCACGGCACCATCGGCCTGATCGCCACGCTCGCGCACATGGGCCGCATCTCGCCCGGCGATCACCGGATCGAGACCTCCGTCGGAATCGTCACGGCGACGCTGCATGCGGATGGAGCGGTGTCCGTTGCAAACGTCGCGAGCCATCGCAAGACCAAAGCCGCGACGGTGGATGTCCCCGGCATCGGCCCGGTAACCGGCGATGTCGCATGGGCCGGCAACTGGTTCTTCCTCGTGGAGAAGCATCCGTGGGCGCTTCAGCTCACGAACGTCGAGCAGTTGACCGACGTCTCCTGGCGCATCCGGCAAGCTGTCAACGCGCAGGGTTATCCCGAGATCGACCACGTGGAGCTTTTCGGCCCGGGACAGGCCGGCGGCCATTCCCGGAACTTCGTCCTTTGCCCCGGCAAGGCCTACGACCGTTCGCCCTGCGGCACCGGAACGAGCGCGAAGCTGGCCTGCCTCGCCGCCGATGGAAAACTGGCGGAAGGCGCCGAGTGGATTCAGGAAAGCATCCTCGGCAGCTCCTTCACGGGGCGGTTCCGGTGGCTGGACCGCACGGCGGCGATTATCGCGCCGGTCGTCACCGGCCGCGCTTTCGTCAACGCCGAAGCCACGCTGCTCCTCGATGAACACGATCCATTCTGCTGGGGCATCCGCTGATCCGGGTGCCCCGAGGCCCCGTCTCTCCGAAGTTGGTAACCCTCCCGACATGCGGTATGTCTGTCTCTGATATGCGCGCCGCTCGGTCAACCGTGCTGATACTCGCCGTCGCCATCGTGTCTGCGGCGGGCTTGGTCGCGCCGCTGGGCGCCGCTTCGCTGCTTGGGACCTTGGAGCTCCAGACGTCCACCGGTCAGAGGATCGAACCGCTCGCCGTCGGCACCAACAAGGCCGTGGTCCTGCTCTTCATCTCGACGGATTGCCCGATCTCCAACGCCTATGCCCCCGAGGTGAACCGCATCGCCGCCGAATACGGTCCGCGCGGAGTGGCGGTCCGATTGGTCTACGCTGATGGCGATGTCACGCCGGCCTCCGCCAAGAAACACCTGGCCGATTTCCGCTACACGATGACCGCCGTGCTGGATCCGGAGCAGAAGCTGGCGGCGCGTCTCGGAGCCAGGGTCACGCCCGAGGCCTTCGTCGTCTCCGGCACCGGCACCACGGTCTACCGCGGCCGCATCGACGACCTGTATCCTGCCCTCGGCAAGCGCCGTCCGCAGCCGACGGAGCGCGACCTGCGCAACGCCCTCGACGCCTTCCTCTCGGGCCGGCCTGTCGCCAAACCGGTCACGGACGCAGTCGGATGCTACCTCCCTCCGCTCAAGAAACCCTGAGGCACCGTCTGCTGCCATGGTGCCATTGCCGATCAAAGGCTCCATGACGCTTCACGCTTGAGCCACTTCGCCGCCGCCGCGATGGTCGCCGGAAGATGGCCGACCGAATGATTTCCGATGTCCTGACCAAGCCCGAAGCCGCGCTCGAACAGAAGCTGCGCCCAGCCGCCTTCGCCGACTTCACCGGCCAGGCCAAGGTCAAGGAACGTCTGGAGATCGGCGTGGCGGCCGCCAGGCAGCGCGGCGAAGCCATCGACCACATCCTCCTCAGCGGCCCGCCAGGCCTCGGCAAGACGACCATCGCCAACATCATCGCCAAGGCGATGGGCACGAACCTCAAGACCACCAGCGGACCCACCATCGAAAAGGCGGGCGACCTCGCCGGATTGCTCACGAACTTGGAGGAGGGTGACGTCCTCTTCATCGACGAGATCCACCGACTCCAGAAGACCATCGAGGAATACCTCTATCCCGCGATGGAGGACTTCAAGCTGGACATCATCATCGACCAGGGACCCAACGCCCGGACCGTCCAGTTGAACCTGCCGCGCTTCACCCTCATCGGCGCGACGACGCGCAGCGGCCTGCTCACCGCGCCGTTGCTCACGCGGTTCGGCATCAAGGAACGGCTCGACTACTACGACAGCGCGCAGCTCCAGACGATCATCCTGCGCGCGGCCGGATTGTTGAAGGTGGAGATCGATACGCAGGGTGCGTTCGAGATCGCGCGCCGCAGCCGGGGCACGCCGCGCATCGCCGGCAACCTCCTCCGCCGCGTGCGCGACTACGCCCAGGTCCGCAGCGACGGCCGGATCACGGCGGAATTGGCGGACAAGTCGCTCGCCATTTTGGAGATCGATTCCGACGGCCTCGACGAGATGGACAAACGCATCCTCGAAGCCGTCATCGGCAAGTTCAGCGGCGGCCCCGTGGGCCTGAACTCCCTCGCCGTCGCCGTGGGAGAAGAGGCCGATACTCTGGAGGAAGTCTACGAGCCCTACCTCATCATGGAGGGCTACCTCAGCCGCACCGCCCAAGGCCGCATCGCCACCGAACGCAGCTACCGCAAGCTCGGCCTGAAAATGGCCGGCGGGCGCCAGGCGGGGTTGTTGTAGAACTTGGCGGACGTTGGGGGGCGAGTTGCGCTGCGACTTCGCGGACTGGTAGGGCTGGCTGGTCGGGCCGAAGGCCGGGCTTGGGTGACAACCCTCCTCGCCCGGCAAGCTGGTGTTTCATCCACGAAGGAAACGAAGAACCACGAAAAAAATGCCCGCAATCCGGTCGACAATGCCGGATGGCCCACGGAGGTAGGGTGAAGGCTCTCATTCTCTCTCTGCCTGGTCTGCGTTCTCTGCGGTTGGCAATAGTCGCGTCCCTTCGCGGAACAGTTGCCGAGTCCCTCAGATTTCCTTGAGGCAATCTTCCTCCGGCCGGTTAACTCTGCGCGCTCATGGACATCCTGGCTGAATTGGAATGGCGCGGCCTCCTGGCTGACTGCACCGACCGCACCGCCCTTGGCGAACGTCTCGCCAAAGGACCGCTCGCGCTCTACTGCGGCTTCGATCCCACGGCCGATTCGCTCCACGTCGGCAATCTCGTCTCGCTGCTCGCGCTGCGGCGTTTCCAGATGGCCGGACATCATCCCATCGCGCTGGCCGGTGGCGCGACCGGCATGGTCGGCGATCCGAGCGGCAAATCATCCGAGCGCAATCTCCAGACGGCCGAGCAGGTCGCGCACAACATCGCCTGCGTGAAAGCCCAACTCGCGAAGTTCCTGGACTTCGACGCGGCGGCCAATCCCGCCCGGCTCGTGAACAACGCTGACTGGATCGGGCCGATCAGCTTCCTCGATTTCCTCCGCGACGTGGGCAAACACATGACCGTGAATTCCATGGTCGCCAAGGATTCCGTCCGCTCGCGCATGGAGGACCGCGAGAGCGGCATCAGCTTCACCGAGTTCAGCTACATGCTGCTCCAGGGCTACGATTTTTATCACCTGCGCAAGACGCTCGACTGCGAACTCCAAGTGGGCGCGACCGACCAGTGGGGCAACATCACCGTCGGCACCGAACTCACCCGCAAGAAGCTCGGCGCCACCGTCTGGGGCCTCACCTTCCCGCTCCTCACCAAGGCTGACGGCACCAAATACGGCAAGTCCGCCTCCGGCGCCGTCTACCTCGACCCGAAACGCACGAGCCCCTACCGCTTCTACCAGTTCTTCATCCAGGCCGAGGACGCCGACGTGGTGAAGTTGCTGAAGACCCTCACCTTCGTGTCGCAGGACGAGATCGCCGCGCTGGAGAACGAAGTGAAGACCAATCCCGGCGCGCGCGCCGCGCAGAAACGTCTGGCCCGCGAAATGACCGTGCTCGTCCACGGCGAAACCGAGTTCAACAACGCCATCCGCGCCACCGAGATCCTCTTCGGCGGCAGCCTCGACGGTGTGAGCGAGACCATCTTCAACGACGTCGTCGGCGAAGTGCCGACCAAGGAACTGGAGTCCGCCAAGCTTTCAGGCGAACCCGCCTTTACCGCGGCCGACCTGCTCGTCGCCGCAGGACTCAGCCCGTCGAAAGGGCAGGCGCGAAAAGACATCGAAGGCGGCGGCGCGTATCTGAACAACGTCCGCCTCGAAGCCTTCGGGCGTCCTGTCACGCCGGCCGACCTGCTCTTCGGCAAACATCTCCTCGTCCGCAAAGGCAAACGCAACTACGCGGTAGTGACGGTGAAGTAGTTTTTGACACAGCGTTTCAAGGGCAGCGGCTCCTACGCCTCCGATCCATCGATCCAGTTGGGCTTCTGCTTTTAACAGCATCTCAGCCGAGATCATGCAGTTTAAGGGCGAACCAGCGAAGCGGCTCCGGCACGGCACGGCAGCGCATCTTGCCTGCCCATGACGCTCCGGTCTGAAATCAAACAGCGCGGGTCGACTAGGACGCCGGGCTATCCGGGAATCCTTGTCAGCACGGGGCAGGCTGGAAGCCCGCCCTACCTTGCTGCGGCCGCTTCGCGGCCTGTTTCGTGGTGAATGGTTGCGGCTTGAACCCAGTCAGTTCAGCGGCCGGCGAAACCACAGCTCGGTGCCCGTCAGCCGCCAGCGCTTGAACGGCGCGACGAGGTTGCGGTTCAACTGGCGCGGCATGTTCCACATCTGGCCGGAGCCGATCAACACACCGAGCGATGGACGGAACGGTTCGAGGCCGACCGCCTTCGCGAGATGGGTGAGGGACGCCTTCGAGAAAAGATTCACGTGCATCAGCGGAAGCAGCGGATCGAGCGTGCGAGCGTCAGGCACTTCGCCGTCGGCGGCGTTGCCCAATCGAGCCAGCAAGACGGGGAGCTTCGGCGCGTTCGGCGTGCCCCACTTCATCAATCCGCCGGGCTTGAGCGAACGGGCGAGCAGCCGCGCCGCGCCGAGCGGATCGGTCAGGTGTTCGAGCACCTGGTCGACCTGGATGAAGTCGAACCGGGGTTCGCCCAGTTCCTCCCGCGCGATGATCTTGATGCCCCGGGCGGCGCAGAAGGCGGCCGCTTCGCGGTTCACTTCGACGGCATGGACGTCGCAGCCGAAAGCGAGGGCCATGCTGGACCACTTGCCCCAGTTGGAGCCGAAGTCGAGGACGACGGGACGCGGATTCTTGATGCTCTGGCGCAGCACGAGGACTTCGTCGGCCATGTGCGCGAACCAATGCAGCCGCTGCTGGGAAATCTCCTGCTCGAATTGCGCGACCCCTCTCGGGCTGGAATACATCCCGGCAAGTTCCGCGTCTTCCATGACCCACGTCTGGAAGAAGAGGCCGGAGGCCTTGCACTGCCTGATCTCGTAGGAGACTTCACCGGCCTTGGCTCCGAGGCCCGCCTCGTCGAGAAACCTCCTGACACCGGAATGCGTGTAGGGCCGCCGGTAGATGACCTCGGAAGGCAGGCCGCTGATGGGGCAGGTGGTGCGTGAGATCATGGTGCGGCGGCTTTCATTCCTTGGGCCACGGCGTCAGCCCTTCCTGCGGAACACGGCCCAGACGGAATGGGCGTAACGGTTGAGGTAGGACTCGGGCGAGTAGCGCAGACTGCGGGCCGCGCGGACCAGCGGGTTGCGCGGACGCTCGATGCAGAAGAGCTCGACCAGCTCGACCGGATGACGGCCGACTTGTCCCTCGAAGAAGGCTCCGGCCTCGCTGAGGGAGAAGAACCATTTATGCCGGTCCACGGGCGGTTCGACCGGCAGGCCGTAGTGGCCGATCGAACCACGGCCGCGCTCCACCGGCTTGCGGGCGTTGGCGTAGTTGTTCGGCAACGAGACGACGATGTGGCCACGGGATACGCGGACCAACTCGCCGAAGTTCAGGTGCAGGTTATCGAGATGCTCAAGAACGTCGGAGCAGAGCACGCAGTCGAAATCGCGGTCGGGAAACGGGATGCGCTCCTTCTCCAGGTTGACGACGATGTCCGGTGTGCCACCCACGTCGATGCCCACGTAGTCGAGACCGGGCACAAGGCGTTTGAGATGCGCGCGGTCGCAGCCGACGTCGAGCACGCGGCCCTTGATGTAGGGGGCGAAACGGCTGGCGATGAACTGCGAGCGTTCTTCGCGGTTGCCGATGGAGACGATTTCTCGGTTCATTTCAAAATGGGGAAGATCACGAGGCCTTGCCGGCCCCGGTCTGATACCAAGCGTAGGTTTTGCGGAGGCCGTCGAGCCAGCCGACCTTCGGCGTGAAGCCGAACGCTGCCTTGGCGGCGGAGATGTCGGCCTTGGAATGTTTCACGTCACCCGCGCGGGCCGCGTGGAAGATCGGTTTCAGGGGACGACCGCTGACGGTGCCGAGGTCGCGGACGAGGTCGAGCAACGTGACGCTGTCGCCGAGGGCGATGTTGAAGACGCCGCCGCCGACTTTGTCCGCCGGGGCTTCAGCCGCGGCGAGGTTGGCGGCCACGACGTTTTCGATGAACGTGAAGTCGCGGGACTGGAGGCCGTCGCCGAAGATCTGGGGCCGTTCGCCGTTAATGAAGGCGGTGCAGAACTTCGCGATGACGCCGGAGTAGGGTGAATTGAACGACTGGCGCGGGCCGAAGACGTTGAAGTAGCGCAGCGCCACCGTCGGCAGGCCGTAGAGCTTGTGGAAGAGCTGGCAGTAGCGTTCGCCGGCATACTTCTGGAGCGCGTAGGGCGAGAGCGGGCTGGGCGCGAGGTTCTCGCTCTTCACCGGCGCATCCTGGTCGCCGTAGATCGAGGACGAGGAGGCGAAGAGGAACCGCTTCACGCCGGCGTCGCGAGCGGCAACGAGGAGATTGAGCGTGCCGTCGATGTTGTGCTGGTTTGATTCGAGCGGCTGTTCCACCGAACGCGGCACGGAGGGCAGCGCGCCCTGGTGGAAGACCCAGTCGCAACCGGCCACCAGTTTCCCCACCAGCGCGGCGTCGCGGATGTCGCCTTGGACGAACTCGACCGCACCGGACTTGGCCCAGGCGAGGTTGTCGCGATTGCCGAGGGAAAGGTTGTCGAGCACGACAACCTTGGCGCCCCTGGCGACAAGCGCCGCCGTGATGTGGGAACCGATGAATCCGGCTCCGCCGGTGACGAGAGCTTTCATGCTTCAGGCTTTGAAATACTTGGCGGCATCCACGGCGATGCCGGCGAGCGCGTTCCGAGAATCGACGATCAGCGGCGCGGCCTTCGCGACGAGCGCGTAGTCCACGACGTCGTGTTTGGTGGCGATCAGCACCGCATCGAATCCGCCCAGCATCTCCGCCGTCAGCGCGACGCTGCGACGCCCGGCATAGTGGCCGTGTTCACGCGAGGGCCGGATGACCGGGACGTGCGGATCGTGGAACTCGACCTTGGCTCCGGCGGCTTCGAGCAGCTCCCACAGGACGTAGCCGGGGCTCTCGCGATCGTCGTCGACGTTGGCCTTGTAGGCGATGCCGAGCAGGAGAATGCGGGCGCCAGCCAGCTTCTTGCCGAATGAACCGAGGGCCTTCTCCAGCCGCTCGACGACGTAGCCCGGCATGGCGGTGTTGACCTCGCCCGCGAGTTCGATGAAGCGCGTGTGCTGGCCGTATTGGCGCGCCTTCCAGGTCAGGTAGAAGGGATCGATGGGGATGCAGTGCCCGCCCAGACCGGGCCCGGGATAGAACGGCATGAAACCGAACGGCTTGGTCTTCGCCGCCTCGATGACGTCCCAAATGTCGATGCCCATGGCGTCGTAGACGACCTTCAGCTCGTTCACCATGGCGATGTTGACCGCGCGGAAAACGTTCTCCGTGAGCTTCACCGCCTCGGCGATGCGGCAGCTCGCCACCGGCACCAGCCGCTTGATGGCCCGGCCGTAGGTGGCCATGGCGCGGTCGCGGCAGGCGGGCGTGAATCCGCCGACCACCTTGGGAATCTCGGCGACCTTGCTCTGGGGATTGCCCGGATCTTCGCGCTCGGGGGAGAAGGCCAGATGGAAATCCGTTCCCGCCTTCAGGCCCGAACCCTTCTCCAGCACTTCGCGCAGTTCGGTGTCCGTCGTGCCGGGATAGGTCGTTGACTCCAGCACGACCAGGGCGCCGCGCCGGAGATGCGGGGCGATAGAGAGGCCGGTCTGGACGATGTAGGAGATGTCCGGCTCGCGGCCGTTCTTGAGCGGCGTGGGCACGCAGATGATGACGTCGCTGCATTCGGCGATGCGGCTGAAGTCGGCCGTGGCCTCGAAGCCGGCCTTGCGCGCCGCGACGATGCCCTCGGCGGGAATGTGCAAGATGTAGCTCTGGCCCGCGTTGAGCGCGGTCACCTTGGCGGCATCGACGTCGAACCCGAGCACGCGCGAACCGGCCCGCGAAAAGAGGAGCGCGAGCGGCAAGCCGACATAGCCGAGCCCGATGACGCCGATGGCGTTGCTGTCAGACATGATCCCAGCCTAAGGCCCGCGAAGCGCGACGGGGAAGCCCAAGGTTTCGGATGTCGAAGGCCGCTTCATGCAAGTGTCTTCAAACCTGAGTCCTAGCACCGGAGGTGCGGCAGACAGTAGCCCACAGCGTCAGCTGTGGGTCTAATATTCCCGATGTCCACCAAGCTCCGGAGGAGCGAAAGACGCTCTTCGGACGATCACGTTCTTCTGCCGCTCCTCCGGAGCTCGCCTTCTTTGGCCGCCGAACCCAGGGCTCACGCCCGGGGCTACTGTCTTCCTCTGCTCCGCAGCTGAGTTGAAGACACCAGCCAAGCAAAAAGTGGTGTCGATCAAACCCTGCCCGCCGATCAAGGCCGGCCCCGGCCGCGTGGTGCTCGCCACGGTCACGCACTACAACTCCTTCCTCATGGACCTGCGGCTGGCCGGGGTGTCCGAGCCGCTGCACCTGAAGGACTGGTCCTGCCTCTTCGTGGTCTCGATCATGAGGACCAATCGTAGCGCTTCCCGGGCCCAGACAAACGCTGGCGCGACAGCCCTTGGCCGTTCTAGCGTCCGGGCAGCATGAGACTCTTTCCCACGGTGAAACGCCGACGCGCCGCCTTCATTGAACAGATGAAGGGCAAGGTCGTCCTCGATATCGGCTGCGGCCGCCGCAAGCTGCCCGGCTCCATCGGCGTCGACACGCGCAAGGTGACCATCGCCACCGACGACGTGCAGCGAGACGTCAGCCACGATCTGCTGAGCTTCCCGTATCCCTTCCCGGAGAACCACGCCGACGCGATCCACTGCTCGCACGTCATGGAGCACCTCCTGCCCACGGACAAGGTGATGGAGGAGTTCTACCGCCTGCTGAAACCCGGCGGCCTGCTCTTCATCGAGTGCCCGCACTACACCTGGTGCGAGGCCTACCGGCATTGGCAGCACTGCCATTTCTTCACCGAAGGCTCGTTCGACTTCTTCCACGCGAAAAACGAGGTCTACAACTGCCGCTTCGAGAAGGTCGCCTCGGAGATCTTCTTCGACGACTTCACCTACGTCTGTGGCATGGGCTGGATCGGGAAGTTCTTCCCGGGATTCTACGAACGGCATCTTGGATTCATCTTTCCGGCCAACGTCTTCTACGTCGTCCTCAAGGCGGTGAAATGACGCGCGCGTATCCGGCCGAATGAAGAT
>JBBRDN010000064.1:0-19973 GCA_038203875.1 Verrucomicrobiota bacterium | reverse complement strand
CACTATCACAAGCGAATGACCGAGATCTACGTTGTGCTCGAGGGCGATGGGAGCATCGAGCTAGACGGTGAAGCGTTTCCGCTGAAGCCGATGACCAGTGTGATGATCCATCCGGGATGCCGCCATCGCGCGGTGGGCAAGCTGCGAATTCTCAACATCCCCATTCCAGCGTTCGATGAGACGGACGAGTGGTTCGATTGATTCCATCCTCTGCCGATCATGCCTGAACTCGCCGAGGTCGAATTCTACCGCCGCATTTGGAACCAAGGTGTGGGCCAACGCGTCTCCAGCGTGGATCTGCACGGAGCCAAGCGGATCTTTCGCGGAATCGATCCTGATGAACTCCGGCGCGCTCTCACTGGAGGCGTTCTGGAAAAGTCGTTCCGCCACGGCAAACAAATGCTCTTCCGGTTCTCCCGAGGCTGGCTCGGCATCCATCTTGGAATGACCGGGGAACTTCGCGCCGAACAGGACGGCTTTGTTGCCGGAAAACACGACCACCTCGTTCTCCATCTGCCGAAGCGGTCGCTCGTCTTTGCCGATCCGAGGCTCTTTGGTCGGGTTCTGTTTCACCCGGACCGCGCCGCACCAAAGTGGTGGGCCGGCCTTCCTCCAGCTCTCGAAACGGCGGAGTTCAACCTGCAACTCGTAACCAACGTGCTCGAGCGCCGAAAGAAAGCGCCCATCAAGGCCGTCCTACTGATGCAGGCGTTCTTTCCCGGAGTCGGAAACTGGATGGCGGACGAGATCCTTTGGCGAAGCCGCATTCACCCGGCGACTCACTCGGGCTCCATCTCCAACGCCGGAATCCAAAGGCTATTCCTCGAAACCAAGGCGGTCGTCGACGCTGCGCTCAACACCATCGCCACGGCTAGCGGTCCGGTTTTCGGTGATCCTCCCACTGGCTGGCTGTTCCATGAGCGCTGGGGCAAATGCGGCCGATGCCCGCAATGCAGGACCCAACTCGACCGCGATGAGATCGGCGGCCGCACGACCGCGTGGTGCACACGATGCCAGCCTTCCGTTTCCTGAAACATAATCGCTGGGGGCCCGCTTGCGTGCGTCGCCAGCCGCCCACACCTTGGACGAAACCGCTGCCATGAAGCCCATCCGTGTGACCCGTCGCAACTTGATCCGCTCGCTTGTGGCCGGCTCGTTGACGATGCCCGGCATCCTCCAATGCCTCTTGGCTTCGGACTCTTCGCCTGCCGTCAATCCGCTGGCACCCAAGGCGCCCCACTTCCCGGCGAAAGCCAAGCGAATCATCTTCCTCTACATGAGCGGCGGGGTCTCGCACATCGAGTCGTTCGATCCGAAACCAGCGCTTGCCAACGCGCACGGCAAACCCGCTCCGGGCGTGCCGGGACAGTTCCTCACAGCGCCGCGATGGCAGTTTCAGCGACATGGAAAATGTGGAACCGAAGTGAGCGAACTCTTTCCGCACGTCGGTTCCTGCGTGGACGACATCGCCATGATCCGATCATTGAAGGCGAACCACGGAAACCACTTTGAAGCGACGCTCGGCATCCATACTGGCTCGGTGACGTTCGCGCGGCCGAGCATCGGATCCTGGGTCAGTTACGGGCTGGGCACGGTGAATCAAAATCTACCGTCGTTCATGGTTCTCGCACCTCAATTGCCCTACGCCGGTGGCCACGTGTGGGCGGCGGATTTTCTTCCCGGATTCCACCAAGGGGTCCGGGTGATGCCCGGAGCCGAACCGATCGCGAACATGAAGCGCCGGCTCGGTTCCAATGCCGAGCAGCGCCTGGAACTCGGTTTGATCCAGAACCTCAACCATCGCCATCTGAAGACGCGGGCCACCGATCCAAATCTCGCGGCCCGCATCCAGTCGTTTGAGACGGCTTTCGGCATGCAGCAGGCGGCGCCGGAAGCGTTCGATCTCTCCAAGGAAACCGACGCGACCCTGAAGCTTTACGGATTGATCCGCGGCAGCACCGAGGGATTCGCCTGGCAGTGCCTTATTGCCCGGCGTCTGGCGGAGCGCGGCGTCCGCTTCATCGAGTTGATTGATTCCGGCGCGAACAACAACTGGGACAGCCATGGGGACATGGCGGACCACGCCCGGCTTGCCCGCAACGTGGATCAACCCATCTCCGGCCTGCTCAAGGATCTCAAGTCGCGCGGAATGCTGGAGGACACGCTCGTTGTCTGGACGACCGAGTTTGGCAGGACGCCGTTCAACGAGAGCCCGAGCGCGAAGGGCCGCGAACATCATCCCGCAGTCTATTCTTCATGGCTGGCCGGAGCGGGCGTGAAAGCGGGAACGGTTTTCGGGAGCTCGGATGAATTTGGAATCGGGCAGGCGGACAACCCGGTGGATACCCACGACCTCCATGCCACAATCCTTCACCTGCTTGGGTTCGACCACGAACGCCTGACCTACCGACACGCAGGCCGCGATTTCCGGCTGACGGATGTTTCCGGCACTGTGATCAAGGGCGTGGTGGCTTGATGCCGGGAGCGATCAGGGTTTCTTCGGCTTTCGCAGCATGAGATGCACACGAGCCACGTCGCCCATGTAGCCTCCGATCTCCGCAAGCTTCACCGCCTTTTCCATCCACCCGAGACTCTCCTTCGGTTGGTTAATCACCTCGTGGTAAAGCCCGAGATACAGCGCTGCATAAAACTCGGCCGATTCACGGCGCGGTCCCGCCAACTCGGCCGCCGCGGCGGCGACTACGTCTTTCTCCGTGGCTACGCCGGCGAAGAGACGATGGATCTGCGCCATCGGGACCCGGCTGTCACCGGAGATGGGGATCAGGTTGGTGCGGGCGGATTGGATGTTCTGCTCGCGGGCAACACAGAGAAAATGCCAGACGGCATTCTCCACATCGTTCGGGTTCACGGTCTGGTGGGATTCGAACTGCCGACGTCCAAAGGTGAACTGGTCCGCATAGTAGAAGGAGATGCCGCGCTGCCAATGGTTCGGGCCTTCCCGTGGATTGCGCAGGATCAGTTGGGTGAAATCGTCGGCCGACTCCTTGGGCAACCCCAGCTTGAAGTGAAGTTCGCCGCGCTTCTGGAACAGCCGATCCGCCTGATCCGGTGCCATGTCGAGCGCCCGCGTATAAGCTTTGAGGGCTCCGGCTTTGTCATCCTTCAACTCGAGCAGTTCACCGAGGAGCGCGTGGACGCGGAACTCGGCCGGCTTGTTGGTAATTGCGGATCGGACTTTTGATTCGGCCTCGGAGAAACGGTTTGACCTCGTCAGCGAACCGATTTCGCGACGGAAGGCGCTAAAGTCCCATTCGGCGGCGCAGGCGGCCGTCGCAGACAGAAGCATCGAGAGAAGGATGACGCGGATCACCGAAGGAGACTGGCCTCGCTTCCGACAATCCTCAAGACGGCACTCGCACCTGTCAGAAGAGGACTTTGCCGATGATCTGACTTTCGGGAACCGGTCCGAAGACCGTCACTTCACGGTTGTCACCGATGACAAAGTAACTGCTGGAGTTGAGCTTCATCGGCCCAACTGGATAAGGCACTCGGGCATCGGCGTAACCCTCGTTCAGGGTCTTGCCGTTCACCGTCACCTCACCGCCCCGTATTGTCACCGTCTCGCCGGGCAAACCGATGACCCGCTTGATGTAGATCACCTTTGGATCAGCCGTCCGGACCGCGACGACATCGCCCCGGGTAGGGTGTTCCTTGGTGTAGGCCCACTTGTTCACAAAATTGAGACCACCATCCTGGAAGTTGGGCGCCATGCTGTTTCCGCTGACCCGGATTGGAACGAGCAAAGCCCGGAACGACAGGACCGCTATCGCCAGCAGCAGGGTAACGCGATAGATGGTGACGTCGGGGTTTGTGCCCAGGATCGCCTGCTTCAAGCTTCGGCCCGGATAAAGAATCGCATTCATCTTCCAACTTGGTTGGGAGCCGAGCCACGGGCTCGGTTCCGGTTTATCGGACTGTTCTACGGATCAGTTAAGCCTTGCCTGTTCCAGTCTCAGCTTCGCGAAAATGATCCTCCGCTTGCCGTCCTAAGTCGTAGCAACTTACCATCTGTCGGTCATGAATCGACTCACCCTCATCGCTCTGCTCGTCGCCGCCTCCGTCGGCCTGACCTGTTTTGCCGCCCAACCCACCATGAAGAAGGAAAAGCTCTTCCACGTCGTCAGCCTCAAGTTCAAGGCCTCGGCCAAGCCCGAGGACATCAAGAAGGTCGAAGCCGCCTTCGTCGCCCTCAAGACCAAGATTCCCCAGATCGCCACGCTGGAATGGGGCACCAACAACAGCCCCGAGAAGCACGACAAGGGTTTCACCCACTGCTTCGTCCTGACCTTCAAGTCCGAGGCCGACCGGGCCGTCTACCTGCCGCATCCCGATCACAAGGCCTTTGGCGCCGTCCTCGGCCCCTTCCTCGACGACGTCACGGTCCTCGATTTCTGGGCGCAGAACTGACCTCCATCGTCTTCATTTGAAGGCTGGCGAGCCTGCAAGCTTGCCAGCCTCTTTTTTTTGCCCTCACGTTCCGCCGCATCAATCAATGAAGCTCAAGTTCAAGTCCGTCGAAGGTTCCATCGTCGCCCCGCAAGGCTTTCTCACTGCCGGCGTTTTCTGCGACATCAAACGCCTCGGCACCGGCAAGGGTTCCAACAAAGGACAAAAGCGCGACCTCGCGCTAATCGTCTCCGAGATCCCCGCCAGCGTCGCCGGCATGTTCACAACGAACCAGATCTGCGCCGCTCCCGTGAAGGTCTGCGCCCAACGCGTGAAGAAAGGCCGCGCCCAGGCCATCGTCGTCAATTCCGGCAACGCCAACGCCTGCACCGGCCGCCAGGGCATGAAGGACGCGTTGGAGATGACCGCTCTGACAGCGAAGTCCTTTGGCATGAAAGCCGATCAAATCTTTGTCGGGTCCACCGGCCGCATCGGCGTGAACATGCCGATGGACAACGTCCGTGAAGGCATCCGCATGGCCGCCGCGCTTCTCGGCAACGATCCCGCCCACGCCGCGGAAACGTCCGAAGCCATCATGACCAGCGACACCAGGCCGAAGCAGGTTGCCATCGAGTTCAAGCTCGACGGCAAGACCGTCCGCCTTGGCGGCATCTGCAAGGGCGCCGGCATGATCCAGCCCGGTATGAGCGCCACCGGCGCACGTCCCGCCGCGTTGCCGAGCGGAGTCCCCGCCGGACTACACGCCACGATGCTGTGCTTCATCACGACCGATGCGGCCGTCGATCCCAAGGTTCTCCAAGCCGCCCTTCGCGAAGCCGTCGCCCACAGCTTCAACCGTATCACCGTCGATGGCGACATGAGCACCAACGACACCGTGCTCGTGCTGGCCAACGGCCTCGCCGGCAACGACAAGTTCGGCCTCAAAGATCCCGACTTCGCCATCTTCCAAGCCGCATTGAGCCACGTGTGCTTGGAGCTGGCCAAGATGATCGTCCGCGACGGCGAAGGCGTTCACCGCGTCGTCACCGTCCGGGTCGAAGGCGCCAAGACCATCCACGACGCCGACGCGGCCGCCCGCGCCGTGGCCAACAGCTCGCTCGTGAAGACCAGTTGGCACGGTGGCGATCCAAACTGGGGCCGCATCATCGACGCGCTCGGCTACAGCCCGGCCACCGTGGTCGAGGATAAGGTGGACATCGGCTACACCGCGCCCGGCAGCCGGAAGATTCTCTGGAGCCTCAAGCGCGGCCAGCCGACCAAGGCGACCTACAAGGACCTCTGCACCGCCGTCGCGCCCAACGAGTTCGACCTGCACATCCGCCTCAACCTCGGCAAGGCCTCCGCCCTCATGTATGCCGCCGATCTGACGGAGAAATACGTCGACTACAACAAGGGCGACGTGACCGACCCGACGACGCTCGGGGGCTAATCTGTCGACCTCATGCAAGACCTCATCTCGAAAGCCGACACGCTCCTTGAAGCGCTCCCCTACATCCAGAAGTTCAGCCACGCGACGTTCGTCGTGAAGTATGGCGGAAGCTTCATGGACTCGCCCGACAAGGCCGTCCGCGAAGGCGTCGCGCGCGACATCGTTTTCCTCGAAGCGGTCGAGATCAACCCGGTGGTCGTCCACGGCGGCGGCAAGGCCATCACCCGCGCTCTGGAGAAGTCCGGCGCTAAGACGGAGTTCATCCAGGGCCAGCGCGTGACCGACGAGGCGGCGGTGAAGGTCGTCGACCAGGTTCTCTCGCGTGAGATCAATCCCGAGATCGTCCGGACGATCCACGAACTCGGCGGATTGGCCCAAGGCTTCGCCGGGACGGACATCTTTACCTGCCGCAAGCTCTGGTTGGACGACAAGGACAACCCCGGCACGAAGCTCGACATCGGGTTCGTCGGCGAAGTCACCAAGGTGAACGTCACGCCCCTGCTCGACTGTATCGCCCGCGGCTTCACGCCCGTCATCAGCCCGACGGCCCGGGGCGAGGACGGCAAGATATACAACTGCAACGCCGACGTCGCGGCCGCGCAGACGGCCATCGCGTTGAAGGCCCTGCGGCTCGTCTTCATGAGCGATGTGCCCGGATTGATGCGTGATCCGAAAGACCCGGCCACGCTCATCAGCCATCTCCAGTCGTCCGAAGTCGAAGGCTTGAAGAAGGCCGGCATCGTCGACAAGGGAATGATCCCCAAGGTCGACAGCGCAGTGGCCGCGATCAAGGCGGGCGTGAGCAAGGTGTCGTTCGTCGATGGCCGTGTGCCCCACTCGGTCCTCATGGAGATCTTCACCGACAAGGGCGTCGGCACTGAAGTCGTGGCGTAGGCCGGGCGTCCACTTCCGTCTTCCGTTCCCGGCCGGCTGGATTTAATGAACCGGCGAACCATGAAACTTCTTCCCCGCTTCATCGCCACGCTTGGCGTTGCCGCCATATCGCTCAGCGTTTCCGCCGCCACCTTCAAGGAACCGGTCGGCCTCCAGCTTTATAGTCTGCGCGCCGAGTTCACCAAAAACGTCCCGGCCGCTATCGAGAAGGCCAAGGGCTTCGGCTTCCGCGACGTCGAACTCGCCGGCACCTACAACCTCACGCCCGAGACTTTCCGCGGAATGCTCAAGGCCGCCGGATTGAATCCCGTGGCCGGACACTTCGGCTTCGACCGCTACGAGAAGGACCCGGAAGGCGTGGCCAAGGAGGCCAAGGCGCTCGGGCTGAAGTTCGCCGGCGTTGCTTGGATTCCCCACAAGGGCGACTTCACCGAAGCCGATGCCCGCCACGCCGCCGACGTGTTCAACAAGGCCGGCGAAGTCCTGAAGAAGCACGGCATCCAGTTCTACTACCACGTGCATGGCTACGAGTTCCAAAAGCACGGCGACGGCACGCTCTTCGACCTGCTAATGAAAGAGACGAAGCCCAATCTCGTCGCTTTCCAGATGGATGTCCTTTGGGTCGTCTTCCCGGCGCAGGACCCCGTCGCGCTGCTGGAGAAATACGGCTCCCGCTGGCAGCTCATGCACATCAAGGACCTCAAGAAGGGGGTGAAGACCGGCTCGCTGGCCGGTGGCACCGATCTTACTAACGACGTGGTCATCGGCACCGGCCAGATGAACTGGCCCGCCATCCTCAAGGCCGCCAAGAAAGCCGGCGTGAAGCACTACTTCATCGAGGACGAGTCGCCCACCGTGCTGGACCAGATTCCTCAGAGCCTGAAGTATCTGAAGACGGTCTCCTGGTAATCATGGCAATCAGCGCGGACCGACAATTCAAAGGCGTAGCCTCGGCTGCGCCTTTTTGTTTCACCGCTTCGCCTTCTCGATTACGTCCGCCAGCTTCACCGGCTTGCCTTCCTGCCGTTTGCTTTCGTCGGCCGCTTCCATGAAGGCGAACATCTCGATGGTCTCCTCCGGCGACACGGGCGAGATGCCGGTCTGGAAAAATTTCACGACTTCCTTTAGCAGCGGCGCATAGGAGTCGCTCCCTTGTTTCTGTTCCGCCCAAGTCTTGCTGCCGAAGACTGTGACCTTGTGCGGCGTGGCTTTGCCGCGAAGTCCCTGGAGCGTGCCGACGCGTCCGCCTTTCCATAGTCCGACCACGACGTCGTTCTCCTCGGTGGCCACGCGGGTCACGACTTCACAGCCGGTGCCCATGACGGTGAAGAGCGCTTCCGTGGGGTGGATGCCATACCAGTAGAGATCGGGATGGGTCTTCTCCAGATGTGCGGGACCGAAGGAAATCGCCGAACGCACTTCGCCGACCGGAGCCTTCTTCAGCTCGATCATGGAATCGTAGTAGCGATAGGCCGAAGCGGTGAAGACGGGAACACCCGCTTGCTTTGCGAGGCGAAAGATCTCCAGCGTGTCCTTCAGCGAACCCGCCACCGGCTTGTCGATGAAAAGGCGTTTGCGGGCCTTGATCACGGGCCGCGCCAACTCGAGATGCGGCCGGCCGTCGACGTTCTCCAACATGACCACGTCCACCTGTTGGCAAAGCTCCCCGACGCTGCCGACGAGCTTCACGCCGAACTGTTCCGTGAGCTGTTTGGTGTATTCCTCCACGCGGCTGGCGCTCGATTCGATGTCCGGGCTGAAGCTCTTGTAGGCCGCCACGACGCGAGCGCCGGGCACGTGGTCCTTGTTGGTCGCGACGTTCAGCGTCTTGGTGAAGGCGACGACGTGCGACGTGTCCAGGCCGATGATTCCGACACGAAGGTCGGCGGCAAAGGCGGTGGACGTAATGAAGACGGACGCGAAAAGGTTGAAGACTCGACGGAGCATGACGTCAGCCTATTCTGGCCTCGATCCCAAACGCAATGCACCCCATGGCCCATCCTCTCAATCGCCGCGACTTCGTGAAATCCGCCACTGTTTTCAGCCTCGGCTTCGCCGCCACGGGGCTCGCGCCACGCCTGCGCGCGGCCTCGTCACCGGGCAACAAACTCGTCGTCGCCGTCCTCGGAATGGGCCGCGGCTTCGACCACGTGAAGGCGCTCCAGAAAATCGACGGCGTCGAGATCGCCTATCTGTGCGACGTGGACGATGGCCGTTTCGCCACTATCGTGAAGTCGTTCGATGGCCAGAAGCAGTCCGCGCCGAAGACGGTGAAGGACTTCCGGACGATTCTCGACGACAAGTCGGTCGATGCGATCTTCGTGGCCACGCCGAACTTCTGGCACGCACCGATCACCATCCTCGCGTGCGCCGCCGGCAAACACGTCTACGTGGAGAAGCCGGGCAGCCATAACCCGCAGGAAGGCGAATGGATGGTCGCCGCCGCCCGGAAACACAACCGCGTCGTCCAGATGGGCAACCAGCGCCGCAGCTGGCCGGGAGTGATCGAAGGCATCGCCAAACTCAAGGCCGGAGCCATCGGCAAAGTGACGTTCGCCCGCGGCTTCTACACCAATTCGCGCGCCACGATCGGACGCGGCAAACCGGCGCCCGTTCCGGCAGGCTTGGACTACGCGATGTGGCAGGGACCGACGCCCGAGCGGCCCTACGTCGACAACCTCATCCACTACAACTGGCATTGGCGCTGGCACTGGGGCGGCGGCGAACTCGCCAACAATGGTCCGCACGCGCTCGATCTCATGCGCTGGGGCCTCGGCGTCGAGCTGCCGAAACGCGTCACCTACAACGGCGGCCGCTACCATTTCGACGACGACCAGGAAACGCCCGACACCGCCATCGCCACCTACGATTTCGGCGGCTGCGGCGCGTCCTGGGACCACAGCAGCTGCAATCCCCGCGCCGGCGAACCTGTTCCTTTTGTCGCGTGGTATGGCGAGAACGGCATGCGCATGGAGCAGATCGCCTCCGGCTACAAGGTGTTCGATGGCCGGGGTAAACTCGTCGACCAGGGCACCGGTCCCGGCGGCGAGATCGGCCACATTCAGAACTTCCTCGATTCCGTTCGCGGAACCGCCAAGCCGAACTCCGAGATCGCCGTCGGCCAGACCAGTTCCCTGCTCTGCCACCTGGGAAACATGGCCTACCGCACTGGCCACACGCTCGACTTCGATCCCGTGAACCGACGCATCCTCGACGACAAGGAAGCCTCCAAGCTCTGGCGCCGCGAATATCGGAAAGGCTGGGAGCCGAAGGTGTGACGCAACCCGAGGCGTTCTGGCTTTCTGCGAAGTCCTTGGCAACATTCTCCGAGACAACAGCGACACCATGAGCGAAAGGAAACGTATCCCGACCGACGGCGGCACCGGCAGCTTCGGCTCCAACCCTTTCGCCGGACTCAACCTCGAAGGCCTGCCGGACGGTCCGGCAATTCCTCCGCTCGAAGAAGCGACCGGACGCCGCGCACCCAACCGCAATCGCGGCCGGGTCGATATCATCCGGCAGAAAGCCCATCGCAACGGCAAGACGGTCACGGTGGTCACGGGCTTTGTCGGCATCGGTCTGCCGGAGAAGGAGCAGCTCGCCAAGACGATGCAGAAGACCTGCGGCACCGGCGGCACCGTGAAGGACGGTAACATCGAGATCCAAGGCGACCGCCGCGAGGACGTGGCCAAGATCCTGACTGAAGCGGGTTTCAGGCCTGTGTTTGCTGGTGGGTAGCAAGCCGATAGCCACGAAGCCCAGGAAGAAAAAGGAGTCCAAGCAGCCTTCTACTTGGACTCTTTGCTGGACTACGCCACTTGGAAAAATGGTGGGTGGTGAGGGATTCGAACCCCCGACCAACTGCGTGTAAAGCAGCTGCACTAACCACTGCGCCAACCACCCACGGACCCGCAAGGTAGCCAGCGGCCGGAGCGATTGGCAACGCGAACATTTCCTTGGATCGCGCGGCGGGGTTCCTAATGTCCGCCCCATGCAAAACGGGAGTTCATCCGCCCTCCGCCTAAGCGAAGTCCTCGTGACCAGCGACAGCCTCATCCGCCTCGTGAATCCAGACCGCGACCAGGTGTTGATGGCGCTGGTTGCCCATGTGCCCGAACTCAAAGGCATCACCGAAGCCCAGGAGACGCTGTTGAAGGCCTTGCAGGAGCGGGAGCAACTCCACAGCACCGGCATTGGCGACGGGATCGCCCTGCCCCACGCACGCAACGCGCTCGTCGGAATGGTGAACCAGTCCTGCGTCGTCTTTGGGCGGCACGATCGGGGCCTGCCCTACAATTCGATCGACGGACAACCGGCCCATCTCTTCTTCCTGCTCGTCGCCCCGAACGTGACCGCCCATTTAAGCATGCTGGCGCGGATCAGCCGCGTGTTGCGCGATCCTCGGATCCGACGGGATTTCCTGGGAGCCGCAAACCCCGCCCGGGTGATGGAGATCGTCCGCGAACTCGAATCGTGACGGGCGAAGGCCGGGAAAAAGTCAGGAGCCGCACCGCATGGCGGCTCCTGGAATTTAGAAGTCTCGGTGAAGCCGGCAGTAGGTTTGCGGTCCGGCCGAACCGTTCGAGTGCAATTTCGGAGTGAGCCCTACGAGTAGCCGATGATCCCGAATGCGCCAGTGACAATCTTGTGACGGGCGCAGTTCCAGTCCCGGCTACCCCAAGGTCCTACCGGATCAAAGATCAGGCCCCGCGGCGAGTCGGAGGAGCCGCCTTGGGCTTCTCTTTCTTGAGCTTCTTCACTTCTTTTTTCTGACTGTTGTTACCTTTGGCCATGTGTTTTTCGGGTTGGTTGTTGGCTAACCGCCTTTTCGTATCCGGCCCGGCGTCGGAATGGCAGATCGTTTTTTCCGAAAACCTCGCTCAGAGAACTTCGCCCGCGAAGCCCTGCTGCCGCAGGGCCTCGTAGACGACCATCGAAACGCAGTTCGCGAGGTTCAAGCTTCGCGCGTCGGGATTGAACATCGGGATCCGCAGACACTTCTCCGGGTAACGTTCCAGCAATGCTTTTGGAAGACCCGCCGTCTCGCGTCCGAACACGAGAAAGTCGCCCGGTTGGATCGCAGCATCCGAGTAGCGGATCGCCCCGCCCTGCTCGATGAACCAGAAGCGTGCGTCCGCCGGAAAAGCCGCTTCGAATGCGGACCAGCTGGCCCATCTTTGCCAGCGGACATGTTTCCAATAATCCATGCCGGCGCGCTTGAGCTGGTTGTCATCGAGCTTGAATCCCAGCGGCTCGACCAGGTGGAGCATCGCGTTCGTGGCGGCGCAGAGCCTCGCGACGTTGCCCGTATTCGGCGGAATCTCCGGCTCCACGAGCACGACGTGGAGCCGGGCGAACGGAATCGTCTGGGTCGTCGTCGCTGTCATTCCGGATCCGCGTCAGAGATCCGACCGGTTCGCTTCGCGTAAAACACTTTGCACAACGTCAACCCATGGGCCGGCGCGGTCATGCCGGCCAAACGGCGATCCTTGCCGGCCAGAATCGCGGCGATCTCGTCCGGAGGAATCTTGCCTTCTCCCACTTGGACGAGCGTCCCGACGATTCCCCGGCACATCTTGTAGAGGAACCCGTCGCCCCGGATGACGAATGTGAACAGCGGTCCGGCACGACGAACACGGACCTGCGACAGTGTCCGCACGGTGGACGTCGTGTCATAGTCGGGATTGGAGCGGAC
This sequence comes from Verrucomicrobiota bacterium, assembly GCA_038203875.1. GTDB lineage: Bacteria > Verrucomicrobiota > Verrucomicrobiia > Limisphaerales > CANJSG01 > CANJSG01. The sequence continues at coordinate 7,527 of JBBRDN010000064.1, read as the reverse complement.
CGACCGGAAGTCACGCTCGCCGACAAAGTGTCCCGCAGCTACGCGCATCGCCTTCAGGTCGAGCGGGCGCACAACCTGCCATGCAGTCCTGCGATGCAGCGGATGGAGGGCCGTGTGGTTCCAGACCTGATAGCGATACTCTTTGCCGGAAGCATCGAAGCGCGCGTGGAAATTTGGCGGGGCGCGCCGGGCCCTCATGACCCGGATGTCGGCGGGAAGGTGGGCGTTGACGGCAAGCAGGAGTTTGTCCGGCGTCATCCGCGCCTGGACCTTGGGAACATCGAAGTGGACCTCCATTGCCGAGGCGTGCACGCCCGTGTCGGTGCGGCTGGAGCTGTGGATGCGCGGCTTGGCCGGGAACAATCTGGCCAACGCATCCTCCACCTTTTCCTGCACTCCGGTGCCGGTCTTCTGGAACTGCCAGCCCTGATACCCGGCCCCGTCGTAGGCGATGGTCATGCGGAACCGCTGGTCGTCAGGCTTGGCGACATCCGACGGCCGATCCCGCTTAAGGCTGCCCTTGCCGCTCATGCCGCCCCGAGTGAATCGAGATAACTCTGGAGCAGCAACCCCGCCGCCATCATGTCGACCGACTGCTTCCGTTTCTCGAGGGAGACATTGGCCTCGTCCAACACGCGGTTGGCCTGCGCCGAAGTGAGTCGTTCATCCCAGGGCACAATGGGCACTGTCACGGCCTCCTTCAGGACGATAATGAACTGCCGGACCTTCATGGCCGACTGTCCGTAGGTGCCGTTCATGTTGCGCGGCATGCCCACGATGATCTGCTCCACCTCCTTTTCGCGGATGATCCCCTTGATGCGCGCCACGAAGGCCCTGAACGGGACGGCGGGGACCACTTCGAGCGGAAGGGAGATCATCTTGAGCTCGTCGCTGATGGCGACGCCCATGCGGACGGTTCCGTGGTCGATGGCAAGTATACGCATTCAGGGTTCCTGTTGCGCTATGCCGTAACGCTTTGCCGTCTCGGGATCAATCACGGCGAGCGTATTGCTGGCGCGAGCCGCGACCCAGCGGTTGGCTCCGGACATGAGGAGCACCACTTGCGGCGAAGCCCCACGCGCTTGTTCTCCGAAGGCTGAAAGAGTCGAGAGCACCTGTTCCTGCACTGGCTGCTCCAGTGTCGCGAGCGCGCCGGCCAGCGCAGGAACGCAGATCGCGGGACTGGAGCGGATCGATCCAAGGGCCATTGCGGCATTGGCCCTCACTGCCGGCGGATTGGTCGCATCAAGCGCTGCCGACATCATGGGAACCGCCTCCACCGCCGCCCTACCGAGGAATGCCAGGGTCATCGCCAGGTCCCCGAACGCCGCCGGATCCGCATCCCGCAACATGCGCTCCACCGCCATCGGAATGGGCTCCTGTCGAATCAGGATCAGAGCGGCGGTGCAGGCGTGTCGCGAGGCCGCGGCCCGGGGCTGAACCGCATTGGTGCGGAGATTCTCAAGCGGAGGGATTGCCCAGACGGCGCGGGCTCCAATCTCTCCAAGCGCCATGGCCGCGCGCTCACGCCGGTCCGGTTCGTCGGACCAGACAATGTCGAACCGACGAAGCGTCTGATTGGCGGTTCGTCGAAACGACGAAGGTTTCCAATCCAGCGCCCGGACAAGCCAGCGTATCGCGTTGTCGTCCATCGCGACGAACGCCGCCTTCACGCGGGCCTCCGACTCCATGTTGTGGTGCTGCCACGGCTCGATCCAGTAGGTGATCGGCTTGCCGAGGTAGGAGGGCTCGGACGATGGATCGGCCAATCGGAAGGCCATCAACAGCAACAACAGTGCAGCCGCTGCGACGAAGAATTTGCGGCTGCGTTTCATGCGGACGTCAGAGATCTTTCAGAACTTTGGCCGCCGTCGCGACGGTCGCATCGATGTCCTGTGGCGTATGCGCGATCGAGATGAAGCCCGCCTCGAATTGCGAGGGCGCGAAGTAGACGCCCGCATCCAGCATTCCGTGGAAGAACTTCGCGAACTTCTGCCGATCCGATTTCATCGCGTCGGCCAGATTGTGGACCGGCTGGTCGGTGAAGTAGCCGCAGAACATCGAGCCGATGCGCTTCCATTCCACGGCCACTCCGGCGGACTTGGCCGCGTCCTTCATGCCTGCTTCGAGCTGGAGGCCGAGCTGTTCCAACTTCGTGTAGCCGTCGGTCGAGGAAAGCTCCTTGAGCGCCGCCAATCCTGCCGCCATGGCCAGAGGGTTTCCGCTCAACGTGCCGGCTTGGTAGACCGGCCCGAGCGGGGCCAAGTAGTCCATGATGTCGGCGCGGCCACCAAAGGCTCCCACCGGCAAGCCGCCGCCAATGATCTTGCCGAAGCAGCTCAGGTCCGGCGTGAGCCCGAACAGTTTCTGCGCGCCGCCGAGCGAAAGCCGGAAGCCCGTCATCACCTCGTCGAAGATGAAGACCGTGCCGTTCTCGCGGCACAGTTTGGTCAGAAGCTCGTAGAAGCCGGGCTTGGGCAGATAGAGGCCGGCGTTGGCCGGAACGCCTTCCACAATCAATGCGGCGATCTCCTGGCCATGTGCCGCGAAGGCCGCCTTGGCCGCCTCCTCGTCGTTGAACGGAAGAACAAGAGTGTGTTTGGCAAAGTCGGCGGGGACGCCCGCGCTGTCGGGATGGCCGAAGGTCAACGCGCCCGAACCCGCCTTCACCAGCAGTGAGTCGCCGTGGCCGTGGTAGCAGCCGTCGAACTTGATGATTTTGTCGCGTTTGGTGAAACCGCGCGCCAACCGGATGGCCGACATGCAGGCCTCCGTGCCGGAGCTGCACATGCGGACCTTCTGCACGCTGGGCACGGCCGCACAGACGGCCTTGGCCATGGCGGGCTCGAATGGATTGGGGATACCGAAGCTGGTGCCGTATTCCGCCGATGCCTTGACGGCCGAGATGATTGGTTCCGCCGCGTGGCCGAGGATGGCCGGCCCCCACGTGCCCACGTAGTCGATCAGCTCGTTGCCATCAACGTCCCAGATGCGCGAACCCTTGGCGCGATCGACGAAGAACGGTGTGCCGCCCACGGCGCGAAAGGCCCGCACGGGAGAGTTCACCCCGCCGGGAATGTATTTCAACGACTCGACAAACAGCGCTTCGGAACGCGAACGGATCGGCATGGGTTGAAGCTACCGACGCAACATGTCTTGAAGCAAGCGGCCGCCTGCCATCAACCCTCTCTGAACCGCTGGGCGATGGGCATGCGGCGGCCGACGCCGAAGGCTTTGGTCGTCACCTTCAAACCGGGCGCGGCTTGGCGGCGTTTGTATTCGTTGCCGTCGATCAGGCGGATGACTTTGCGGACGGCGGCTTCGTCGAAACCCAGCTTCAGGATCTCCGCCAGCGAACGGTGGCGGACGACGTATTCCTCCAGGATGGCGTCGAGCACGTCATACTCGGGCAGCGAATCCTGGTCCTTCTGGTCGGGCCGGAGTTCCGCGCTGGGAGGCTTGGTGATGGACGCGGCGGGGATGATCTCGCGCTCGCGATTGATCCAGCGGGAGAGGCGATAGACCATCGTCTTGGGCACGTCGCTGAGGACGGCGAGTCCGCCGCACATGTCGCCGTAGAGGGTGCAGTAGCCGACGGCCAACTCGGACTTGTTGCCGGTGGTGAGCAGGAGCGAGCCGAACTTGTTCGAGAGCGCCATGAGGGTCACGCCACGCAGGCGGGCCTGGATGTTTTCCTCGGTGGTGTCTTCCTTCAGTCCGGCGAAGACTTCGCCCAACTGCCCACGCACGGCGGCGAACGGAGGCTGGATGGCGATGACGTCATAACGGATGCCGAGGTTTTCCGCGAGGATGCGGGCGTCGTCCAAGCTGCCCTGCGAGCTGAACTCCGACGGCAGCGAGATGCCCCGGACGTTCTCCTTGCCCAGCGCGGCCACGGCCAGCACGGCGACGAGGGCGGAATCGATGCCGCCGCTGAGTCCGAGCACGGCGGACTTGAAGCCGCACTTGTGCAGGTAGTCGCGCAGGCCGAGGACGAGGGCGTAGTAGAGTGTTTCCTCGGATGCCGGATGCCGGATGCCGGATGCCGGAGAAGTGGCGGCGGGTAGATCGACGATCAGGAAGTCTTCCTCGAAGGACTTGCCCTGGGCGACGAGTTCACCGGCGGCGTTGAAGACGAGGCTGCCGCCGTCGAAGATCAATTCGTCGTTTCCGCCGACGAGGTTGCAGTAGACGACGGGACGTTTCGACTTCAGCGCCAGGCTGCGGAGCATCTCAAAGCGAGTCGTCTCCTTGCCCAGGTGCCACGGCGAGGCGGAGATGTTCAGCAAGATGTCCGCACCGGCAGCGACGAGGTCCATCGGCGGGTTGCGGCGATAGAGCCGGTCGGGCCAGAAGTCTTCGTCGTTCCAGACATCCTCGCAAATGGTCAGGCCAAGTTTGTGGCCGTCGAAGTCGACGGGTGTGTTCTCCGCCGCAGGTTCGAAGTAGCGGTCCTCGTCGAAAACGTCGTAGGTCGGAAGCAGCGTCTTGTGGCGGATGGCGGCGATCTTTCCATGGCGCAGCAAGGCGACGGAGTTTGTCAGGTCCCGGCCGGGTTCCGCCCGATGATCGCCGACAAACCCGACCACGAGACCGGTCGCGCCGGTCTTCGCAGCCATGCGTTGGAGCACCTCCAAGTTCTGCGCGACGAAATGTTTCTTCTGCAGCAGGTCGCGAGGCGGGTAGCCCGTGATAGCAAGTTCTGGTGACAGCACGAGGTCGCACTTGGCGGCGACGGCCCGATCGTAGGCGGCGAGGATCTTGGCCTCATTGCCCGTGAGGTCGCCGACGATGGTGTTGATCTGAGCTAGGGCGATCTTCATTCCGCTCACTTGGCTTTCTGGCGGAAGAACGTGTCCCGCAGGCTGCCCTTCTCCGTCGCGATGCGGGTGCCGACGGGGATGTTGTTCGACTTGAACCAATCGCGGTTCATTTCGAGCACGTATTGGACATCTGGAATGCCGGCGACGACCGAGACTTCATTCGTCGGATGGAAGTCGTGGATTTCGCGGATGACCCCTTCTGGATCGACGTAGGCGGTGGTCAGGGGGACGTAGGTGTTCTTCATCCAGAACGAGGCCTGATGCGGCTGGCCGAAGATGAAGAGCATCCCGTCGTCGGGCGCCATGTTCGTCCGGAACATCATGCCGGTCTGGACCTGCTCGCCGGTGATCGCGAGTTCCGCCGTAACCTCCTTGCTCCCGATGAAGAGTTTGATCGTCTGGAGACGGGCTTGAGCCCGCGTGGGAATTCCTTGGGCAACCACCGCAGGACTCACAACGGGAGTCGAAGGCTGGTCGCAGCCGACCAGAGCCAGCGTTATAAGGACAAGCGGACCGACGATCCATTTCATGCGAACGAAGGTGGTCCACCGGGGGTAAGGCTTTCAACCGGGAAGATGCGGCGCGGGCGGATGACGGATGCCCGACGAGTGTCTTCCACCCCGATTCCCTCCACTGGAGGCAAGGTCGTAGTTAGCCCGCAGCGCACGGCTGTGGGATGAGAGTCCTGTAGTCCACCAAGCTCTGGAACGTCGCGACGCCGGACGAACTTCTGGCGAGGTTGGGTTCGCCAGCCCGAGCAACGGTCAGCACCACTCCAAACGCTGATCCTGCGGTGGGAGGAGGTGCGACTCTTAAACAGAACCCTGCCGTCGGAACCCCTCGCGGCGTGCTTCCACGGGGGCTTGCGCCAAAATTGGGGCTGGATGCCCGGGTCGCCGTGCTGCCGCAGGGACCGTTGACGATCCCGTATCTCGCCTGAGCGGGACCGTGGCGGGACCGCAACGAACCATCAGCCCGCGCGGCGTTGGAGGAAGGTTCTCATAACGGCCGGCACCACGGCCAAGCTGCATCGCAGTCCGTCGTCGGTCCGCAACTGGCCAACCGCCTTGTCCGGCTGGATACGGCCATCGACCTCGAACGCATACAGGCACCAGCCTGACGGGAGCTTCACCCGTGCCCGCCACACCTTGGCGAGTTTTTCCATGGGCTGTCGGATAAGGGTCTTTCCGCCCAGTCCAGCCACCAAGGTCACTCGCCGGGCGGCCGCGCGGGCGAACTCAAACACCAGTTCTCCTGTGCTGCGATCGACGTAATACATGGTCGCTACGATGCACCACTTGTCGGATCGCGCTACCGCCTGATTGCCAGGAACTGTCGGATTCTTGTCCTCGACGCCCTCTCAAGAAGCTTTGGTCGCGCGGTCGACTTCCAAGCAATTTTGCCTGTTCACCCGGCAAAATTCGTTCGAAGGTCCCCCCGCTTCCCGCGTCCAACCAACTCCACCATGAACCATCCTCACGATCTCCCAACCATCCTACCCGTCACGAACGCGATGCTGAATCGGCGGCGGTTCCTCCGCCAATCGATCCTCGCGACAAGCCTCGCCTCCATGAGCGCCCCGGCGTTCCTGCGCGGCGCAAACCTCAACAGCAAGGTCGACATCGCCGTCATCGGCGCCGGCGGCAAGGGCTCCAGCGATACCGACGAAGCGGCCAAGGCCGGCGGAAACATCGTCGCGCTCTGCGACGTCGACATGGGCACCCTGAACAAGCGCGGCGAGAAATACACCGGCGCACGGAAGTTCCAGGACTACCGGAAACTCTTCTCCGAAATGGGCAAGAGCTTCGACGCCGTCATCGTCGCGACCCCCGACCACCACCACGCATCTGCGGCCGCCATGGCCATGCGCATGGGCAAACACGCCTTCGTCCAGAAGCCGCTGACCCATTCCGTCTGGGAAGCCCGCCTGCTCCGACGTCTGGCCAAGGAGAACAAGATCGCCACCCAGATGGGCAACCAGGGCAGCGCAGGACCGGGACTTCGCCGCGCCGTGGAAGTCATCCAGAAGGGCCTCATCGGCCAGGTCCGCGAGCTCCACGTCTGGAGCAACCGCCCGATCTGGCCCCAAGGCCAGGCGCGCCCCACCACTGAATCGGTGGTTCCAAGCAATCTGGATTGGGATGTCTGGGTCGGGCCGGCTCCCATGCGGCCGTTCGTCGACAAGGCCTATCACACCTTCGCGTGGCGCGGCATCCAGGACTTCGGCACCGGCGCTCTCGGCGACATGGCCTGCCACACGGTCAACATGCCGTTCCGAGCGCTCAAGCTCGGGTATCCTTCCTCCGTCGAGGCCAAGAACACGGGCATCAACTCCGACTCATGGCCGCTGAGTTCGCAGATCCGCTTCGAGTTCCCCAAACGCGAAGGCCTCGTCCCCTGCTCCTTCACCTGGTATGACGGCAAGCCTGACGCGCCGGAAACTTTCCGCCCGAGCAAGGACATCACCGCCGACATCGTCGCGATGCCCAAGTTCAAGGGCGTGCTCCCCGGCTCCGGCTGCCTCCTCATCGGCGACAAGGGCCGTCTCTTCGCCGCCGACGACTACGGCGCGACCTTCAACCTCCGTCTCAACGACGAGAAGGAAATGCTCGCCGCCGAAAACCATCCCGCAGTCAAAGCCATCCCGGAGAACTATCCGAAGTCGCCCGGCCATTACGTGGAATGGATCGAAGCCTGCAAGGGC